>DJWR01000001.1:0-397 GCA_002441055.1 Caulobacteraceae bacterium UBA6225
GCGATGGAGTGGACGAAGAAGTCGATCTCGCCGAGCGAGTCCGCCACCACCTTGAAGGCGGCGTCCATGGCCGCGTCATCGATGACGTCCACCGGGGCGATGGTCTTGACCCCAAGCTGGTCGGCCAGGGGCTGTACCCGGCGCTCCATACCCGGCAGGTGCAGGAAGGCCATCTCCGCGCCCTGGGCGGCCAGTTGCGAGGCGATGCCAAACGCGATGGACTGGTGGTTGGCGACGCCGGTCACCACCCCCTTCTTGCCCTTCATCAGCTCGCCCTTGGGCATGTCGTAGTCGTCAGCCATGGCTTCCTCGCCGTTCTGTCGCTTCTTCAGGTCGTTGCGGCCTAGCCGGCCTTGGCCATGATCAGGCAGCCATTGGTGCCGCCAAAGCCGAAGCT
>DJWR01000001.1:422-10849 GCA_002441055.1 Caulobacteraceae bacterium UBA6225
GGACTTGGTGGACGAAATGAACGGCGCGTCCTTGCCGAACACGTCGCGAACCGCCTGCATCTCCTTGACGTCGCCCACCGGGGTCGAGGTGCCGTGCGGGTTCAGATAGTCGATCTTCCGACCACCCAGGCCTTCCATGGCCAGCTTCATGCAGCGCACCGCGCCCTCGCCTGAGGGGGCGACCATGTCGAAACCGTCGGAATTGGCGGCGTAGCCGATGATCTCGCCATAGATCTTGGCGCCGCGGGCCTTGGCCCGTTCCCACTCTTCCAGCACCACGACGCCGGCGCCGCCGGCGATCACGAAGCCGTCGCGGGCCTCGTCATAGGCCCGGCTGGCGGTGGACGGCCGGTCATTGAAGTTGGAGCTCATGGCGCCCATGGCGTCGAACAGGCACGACAGGCTCCAGTCGAGCTCCTCGGTCCCGCCGGCGAACATCACGTCCTGCTTGCCCAACTGAATCTGCTCATAGGCCGAGCCGATACAATGGGTGGAGGTGGCGCAGGCCGAGGAGATGGAGAAATTCAGGCCGCGGATCTTGAACCAGGTGGCCAGCGTCGCAGACGCGCCCGAGCTCATGGCCTTGGGCACGGCGAAGGGGCCGATCCGCTTGGGCCCGCGGGTCTTGGCCGTCTCGGCCGCCTCGATGATCACCTTGGTGGAGGGGCCGCCGGAGCCGACGATCAGGCCGGTCTTCTCGTGGCTCACCTCGTCAGGGCCGAGGCCCGAATCGGCGATGGCCTGCTCCATGGCGATGTGGCCATAGGCCGTGCCTGGCGCCAGGAAGCGCGCCGCGCGGCGGTCGACCAGGGATTCCCAGTCGATGGCGGGATCGCCGTGCACCTGGCTGCGGAAGCCGAGCTCGGCATATTCCGGCGCCGCCGTAATGCCTGAACGGGCGTCCCGCAGGGAGGCGAGAACCTCCTCGGCGGTCTTGCCGATGGATGAAACGATACCGATTCCGGTGATGGCGACCCGGCGCATATTCGCTCCCCGCGTTCCGTTCCTGGCGTGTTTAGCGCTGATAAAGGCCGACGCGGAGATCCTGCGCCGTGTAGATGACCTCACCGTCAGCCTCGAGCACGGCGTCGCCGATACCCATGACCAGGCGGCGGTTGATGACCCGCTTCATCTCGACCTTGTAGGTCACCTTCTTGATGTCGGGGGTGACCTCGCCGGCGAACTTGACCTCGCCGCAGCCCAGGGCCCGACCGCGGCCCGTGCCGCCGATCCAGCCCAGATAAAAACCGACCAGCTGCCACATGGCGTCCAGGCCCAGGCTGCCAGGCATGACCGGGTCATTGATGAAGTGGCAGTCGAAGAACCAGAGGCCCGGATTGATGTCGAACTCGGCCTCGATATAGCCCTTCCCGTGCTGGCCGCCGTCATCATTGATCGTGGTGATGCGATCGAACAGCAGCATCGGCGGGGCCGGCAGCTGGGCGTTGCCGGGGCCGAACATCTCGCCGCGGGCGCAGGCCAGCAGGTCTTCCAGCTCGTAGCGGCTCTTGGGCTCGTGAACGGTCATGCGCCGCCTTTTCAGCTCGGAGTAGAACAAGACAAGCGTCAGGCCCTAGCACGAGGCCAAGGCGAGGCTCAACGACATTGGAGAGGCTCGGCGACGCCCCAGAGGGTCGATTCCGGGGTCCAGCCCCGGACGCCCTCAAGACTGAGGCGGCACCAACCCTTGTCGCACTTGTCCAGCGCAGCGATGGCGCGGGGGTGCACATAGGCGGTGATCTTGGCCTCAGCCCGGGGGCGGCGACGCAGGGCGACGGGGGTTTCCCCAAGGGTCATCACGGTCTGTTTGCCGTCGATCACCCGGCGATGCACCCAGGCTGTTCCGCCTTCGGGATCACAGATGCGCCGCCACTCCCGGGTCTCGGCGATGATCTGAACCGGCAGTCCGCGGACCCGATAGACCCAGAGCACCCGGTGGTCGTCCCCGGGGCCCGCCCTGGCGTTGACCTTGTCGAACTTCAGCGAAAGGTAGCGCGGCACCGGAAAGCCAGAGGGTGTGTCGGCCGCATCCCTGGCGGCCGCGGCTGGACCGGGGATCGTCAAGGCGGTCAGGGCGAGCGCGATCAACGCCCAGCGGCGAGGCGCCGGCGAGCAAGAACGCGCCGACAGAGAAGGCTCGCCTTGGCCCTGCAAGGTCCCTTTGCTACAGGTTGCAGCTCGCGCGCCCATGGCGCCCCGCCGCAAGGTTCCCGTCTCAGACTCGGTCATGGTCGCCCGTAAGCCCAAAGTCATCGTCACCCGCAAGCTCCCCGACCAGGTGGAGACCCGGATGAGAGAATTGTTCGACGCCGAGCTCAACCTTTCGGATGAGCCGATGAGTCGCGACGCCCTCATGGACGCGGTCAAGCGCGCCGATGTGCTGGCGCCCACCATTACCGATCGAATCGATGCCGACCTCATCGCCCAGGCTGGGCCGCAGCTCAAGCTGATCGCCTCTTTCGGGGCCGGCGTCGATCATATCGACGTGGCCGCCGCCGCCGCCCGCAACATCAGCGTGACCAATACGCCCGGCGTCCTGACCGAAGACACCGCCGACATGACGCTGGCGCTGATCATGGTGGTCGCAAGGCGGATCGTCGAGGGGGCCAATGTAGTGCAGTCCGGCGGCTTCACCGGCTGGTCGCCCACCTGGATGCTGGGCCGCCGGGTCACNNCGGGCCAAGGCCTTTGGCCTGCAGATCCACTATCACAACCGCAAACCTGTCAGCCCGCGCATCGCCGAAGAGCTGGACGCCACCTACTGGGACAGCCTGGACCAGATGATGGCGCGGATGGATCTGGTCTCCATCCACTGCCCCCACACCCCGGCCACCTTCCACCTGCTCTCGGCCCGGCGGCTGAAGCTGCTGCAGCCCCACGCCATCCTGATCAACACCGCCCGCGGCGAGATCGTCGACGAGGACGCCCTGATCGACATCCTGGCCAAGGGCGAGATCGCCGGCGCCGGCCTCGATGTGTTCGAGCACGAGCCGGCGGTGAACCCCAAGCTGCTCAAGTTGCCCAATGTGGTCCTGCTGCCGCATATGAGCTCGGCCACGGTGGAGAGCCGTGTGGACATGGGCGAGAAGGTGATCATCAACATCCGCACCTGGATGGACGGCCATCGCCCGCCCGACCGGGTCATCCCGGCGATGCTTTAGGGCCGCCAACTCGGGGTGGGCGAGGCCCTGCGTGCTTCGAGGCTCGCTTTGCTCGCACCTCAGCATGAGGGAGGTAGGTTGAGCCTGGACCTCTCAGTCGTCCTCATCCTGAGGCGCCGCGAAGCGGCCTCGAAGGACGAGGGCGGTCGCGCCTCAGCCGGCTTCCGCCTCGGCGATCACCTCGGCCACCGTCTGCGTTCCGTCCCACAGCCCCGCCCGCCAGCCGCAGGCGCGAGCGGCCTCTACATTGCGCGGCGAATCATCGATGAGCAGAAGCTCTTGCGGCGCATGGCCCGTGCGCTGCGCCACCGCCTCGAAGAAGGCCGGGTCAGGCTTTCCGCAGCCATAGTCGGCCGCATAGTGAATCGCTTCGAAGCGATCCTTCAGGCCAAGCTCGTTCCAGATATAGGCCGCCCGCAGGTGCTCCTGCACCGTGGCCAGGTGCAGGGCGTATCGGCCGTTCAGGGCTACGAGCTGATCGAGAAAGTCCTGGTCCAGGTGCGCGTCCTTGGAGAACCAGTAGGCTATGATCGCCTCAGGCGTCAGGTGCGGCGCGAAGTCCGGCACGGCCAGGGCCAGCCGCTCGTGCAGGCCGGCGCGGCCGATGATGACCTCAGGCCAGTGGACGGCGAAGAAGGCGCTCTGGAACCTTGCCGGATTGACGCCGAGATCGGCCTCGATCGTATGGTCCCAGCGCAGGCCCTGCGGATGGCGGATCACCACCCCGTCCACGTCGATCATCAGGGTGCGGACGGTCATGGCGGAAGCTGGCCCTTGAGCCGGTAGAGGGCGTCCATGGCCTCCCGGGGGCTCATGCCGTCCAGGTCCAGGGCCCGCAGGGCTTCCTCCACGGGGCTCGGCCCATGGCTCTCGGGCTCCGCAACCCCCACGGCGAACAGCGGCAGGTCTTCCAGGTGGGCGGGCGCGCCGGCTTCGCGCTCCAGCCGGTCGAGCACCTGGCGGGCGCGGGCGACCACGGCCGGCGGCACGCCAGCGAGCTTGGCCACCTGGACCCCGTAGGAGCGGTCGGCGGGGCCAGGGCCGGCCTCGTGCAGGAAGATCAGGTCGCCCTTCCACTCCTTGGCCCGCATGGAGAGGTTGGCCACGTGGGGGAGCCGGTCCTCCAGCACCGCCAGCTCGTGATAGTGGGTGGCGAACAGCGCGCGGCAGCGGTTGGTCTCGTGCAGGGCCTCAGCGCAGGCCCAGGCGATGGCCAGGCCGTCATAGGTGGCCGTGCCCCGGCCGATCTCATCCAGGATCACGAAGGACCGGGGCGTGGCCTGGGTCAGGATGGCGGCGGTCTCGACCATCTCGGCCATGAAGGTGGATCGCCCACGGGCCAGGTCATCGCCGGCGCCCACCCGGCTGAACAGGCGGTCCACCACGCCGAGCCGCAGGGCCTGGGCCGGCACGAAGGAGCCGGCCTGGGCGAGCACGCACAGCAGCGCGTTCTGGCGCAGAAAGGTTGATTTACCGGCCATGTTGGGCCCGGTGACGATGGAGAGCCGGGCGGCCCCTGCGCCAGCCCCATCCAGGCGACAGTCATTGGGGGTGAAGGGCTCGCCGGTGCGGCGCACCGCAGCCTCGACCACCGGATGGCGGGCGGCGACAGCCTCGAACACGCAAGAGCGGTCCACGATGGGCCGGGTGGCGCCGGCCTCGTCAGCCCATTCGGCGAGACCAGCGGCCACGTCCAGGCTGGCGGCGGCGAAGGCGGCGGCCTGGATGGCGTGGGACACATGGCAGGCGGCCTCGCGCCAGGCTTCGAAGGCGGCCACCTCCATGGCCAGGGCCCGTTCGGCGGCCTGGGCGATCTTCGCATCCAGCTCGGCCAGTTCGACGGTGGTGAAACGGACCTGGTTGGCGAGCGTCTGGCGGTGGATGAAGGTGGCGTTCAGGGGCGCGCGCATCAAGGGTTCAGCCGCCTTGGCGCTGGCCTCGACGAAATAGCCGAGGACGGCGTTGTGGCGGATCTTCAGGGCCACACCGCTCTCTTGGGCCAGCTGCGCCTCCAGGCCTGCGATCACCTTGCGGCTGTCGTCGCGCAGCGCCCGGGCCTGGTCGAGCTCTGGCCGCACGCCCGGCGCCACAAAGCCGCCGTCCCGGGCCTGGGCCGGCAGGTCATCGCCCAGGCCGGCGGCCAGCAGGTCGCGCAGGTCTGAGAGGTCAGGCTGGCGGGCGAGGTCCAGCGCCTGCAGCGATTGTGCGGTTTCGGCCGGCGGGGCGGGATCCAGGGGTTCAGGGGCGGCGAACAGGCGGGCGATGGCCTCCCCAGCCGTCAGACCGTCCCGCAGGCAGCCCAGGTCCCTCGGCCCCCCGCGTCCCAAGGCCAGCCGTGACAGGGCCCGGGCCATGTCGCCCATGGACTTCAGCTGAGCGCGCACATCCTGGCGCAGGGCGCGTCGGGCGCAGAAGAAGGCCACCGCATCCAGCCGTGCGTCAATGGCCGCCGGCTCCACAAGGGGCCTCGCCAGGCGAGTGGCGAGCAGGCGGGCTCCGGGCGCCGTCACGGTGCGGTCGATGGCGGCCAGCAGGCTGCCCTCGCGGCCGCCAGCCAGGCTGCGCTCGATCTCCAGGCTTGTGCGGGTGGCCGGGTCGATGGCCATGACCTCGCTCTCGCCGATCCGGCGTGGAGCCGACAGGGCCGGCAGACGGCCGGCCTGGGTGGTCTCCAGATGGGCGGCGATCAGGCCCAGCGCCGAAATCTCCGCCCCGCTGAGCGCCCCGAAGCCGTCCAGGGTGTCGACCCCATAGAGCCGCTTGAGCCGGGCTTCGGAGGCCGAGGGCTCGGCCAGCGCCTGGGGCATAGGCTGGACGAAGCCGCCGACGCTGCGCAGGGCCTCGGCCGCGGCCGGATCGGCGAACAGGCGATCGGGGACCAGGATTTCTGAGGGTGAGAGCGCCGCCAAAGCTGAGGCGAGGCCGGCGGCGTCGAGGGCCAGACATTCCACCTCGCCGGTGGACAGCTCCACCGAGGCGATGGCCGCCTGGCCGGCGCGGACCGCCACGGCGGCCAGGCGATTGGCCCCGCGGGCGTCGAGCAAACCATCCTCGGTGAGCGTGCCCGGGGTCACGACCCGCACGATCTCGCGCCGGACGATGGATTTCGAGCCGCGCTTCCTGGCCTCGGCCGGGTCCTCCATCTGGTCGCAGACGGCGACCTTGAAGCCCGCCCGGATCAGCTTGGCGAGGTAGGCCTCGGCCGCATGGGCCGGCACGCCGGCCATGGGGATGGGCTGGCCCCCGTGATTGCCCCGGGCCGTCAGGCTGATGCCGAGCGCCGCGGCCGCCTTCTGGGCGTCCTCGAAGAACAGCTCGTAAAAATCGCCCATGCGGAAGAAGACCAGCGCATCGGGCTGGGCGGCCTTGGCCTCAAAGAACTGGGCCATCACCGGCGTGGCGCCGGCCGCATCCGGCAGGGTGGGAGAGGGGGCGTTCATCAGGCCGGCAAGCTAGCGGCGCCAGGGGATTCGGTCATCCCATTGCGATCTGGTCAGTATCAGCCTCTCCCGGGCCTTTGGCATCGTGGGCGGGGCCGACTTTGAGGGGCCATCCATTCCCCCTCGCCAACTGATCGGCGATCACCTAACTTGGCGGCCCTATGGGAATGATGACCGCTGAGCTTAGATATCGGCGGCAGGGAACGGGAAGAAGGAGGGAAGTCCATGACCAGCGTGGATGTGGCGCGCAAGGCGTCGGCGGCGTCGGACGTTCAGCACTTTGACGTGCTGGTGGTGGGCGCGGGCATTTCCGGCGTGGGCGCGGCCTGGCACCTGACCCACCAGTCGCCGGGCACGAGCTTCGTGGTGCTGGAGGCCAAGGACACCTTTGGCGGCACCTGGGTCACCCACCGCTATCCGGGCGTCCGCTCCGACAGCGACCTCTATACCTTTGGCTACCGGTTCAAGCCCTGGCGCGGGGCGCCGATCGCCACCTCCCAGGAAATCCTGACCTATATGGGCGAGGTGATCGAAGAGAACGATCTGGCCCGCCATATCCGCTACGGCCACAGGATCACCAACGCCGCCTGGTCTAGCGAGAAGAAGGTCTGGACGGTTGATGCGGTGAAGACCGCCACGGGCGAGGCGCTCACCTTCACCTGTGGCTTCCTGTGGATGTGCCAGGGCTACTACCACCACGACGAGGGCTACACGCCGGAATGGCCCGGCATGGCCGACTTCAAGGGCCCCATCATCCATCCGCAGACCTGGCCTGACGACCTGGATTATGCGGGTAAGAAGGTGGTGGTGATCGGCTCGGGCGCCACGGCGGCGACCCTGGTGCCGGCTCTGGCTGAAAAGGCCGGGCATGTGACCATGCTGCAGCGCTCGCCCACCTACTTCGCCACGGGACGCAACGCCAACGAACTGGCCGACACCCTGCGCGACCTGGAGGTCCCCGAGGAGTGGACCCACGAGATCGTGCGCCGCCGCATCCTCAAGGACCAGGGCATGTTCGCCCACATGGCCCGGGAGTATCCCGATGCGGTCAAGGAGGAGATCCTCAAGAATGTCGCCGCCGTCCTGCCGGAGGGCTACGACATGAAGCACTTTACCCCCAGCTACCGCCCCTGGCAGCAGCGCCTGGCCTTCGTGCCGGACGCCGACCTGTTCAAGGGCATCAGCGCGGGCAAGGCCTCGGTGGTCACCGACCAGATCGAGCGCTTCACCGAAAAGGGTATCCTGTTGAAGTCCGGCGAGGAGCTGGAGGCCGATATCATCATCACCGCCACGGGCTTCCGCCTGTCGGTGATGGGAGACATCCCCTTCCAGGTGGATGGCGAGCCGGTCAATTTCGGCGACACCCTGACCTATCGCGGCATGATGTTCACCGGCGTGCCCAACCTTGTCTGGGTGTTCGGCTATTTCCGCGCCAGCTGGACCCTGCGGGTGGACCTGATGGGGGACTTCGTCGCCCGGCTGTTGGGCCACATGAAGGCCCGCGGCGCCAAGAAGGTGATGGTCGATCCCGGCGAGGCCGGCGCCACCATGCCCCGCGGCCCCTGGATCGATCCGGACAACTTCAATCCGGGCTATCTGATGCGCGACATGGACAAGATGCCCAAGTGCGGCGACACGCCCGAATGGCGCCACACCCAGGACTACTGGGCTGAGCGGGCCGACATCCCGTCCATCGATCTGGACGGCCCGGTCTTCCGCTATGACGACCAGCCGGCCTCGGCCCGGGCGGTGGAGGCCGCGGAGTAGGGGGCGAAGCTCCTCTCCCAACTCTGCACCATCATGGTCGGGCTTGACCCGACCATCCATGAACACGGGCGTTCTCCGGTGTGCATGGGCCCTCGGATCAAGTCCGAGGGCGACGAGGCGGGGGAAACAGGGTCACAAAGCACACGAAGTCAGCCAAGGACACGCAGGGGCCGACGGCTTCGCCTTAGTGTCCTTCGTGTCGCCTCTTGAAAGCGCCTGTGGCGCGCGAGGTCGAGCGCGCCTTCCTCAGCCGCCGGTCATCTCTTCCCAGAAGCGCTTGGCCTTGCCGACGAAGGAGGAGGACTTGGGGTGGGTCTGTTCGCCGCTGAGGCCGGCGAACTCGGCCATCAGCTCCTTCTGGCGCGGGCTGAGCCGGGTGGGGGTCTCGACGAAGATTTCCACCACCAGATCGCCCCGCTCGCGCGAGCGCAGGGAGGGCATGCCCTTACCCTTGAGACGCAGGGTCTTGCCGGTCTGGGCGCCCTCGGGCACGTCCACCGGGATCTTGCAATTGCCGTCGCAGTTCTCGCCCCCCATCAGGCAAGGGGCTTCTATCTCGCCGCCGAGCACGGCCACGGCCATGGGCACCGGCACGGTGCAAAGCAGGTCCAGTCCGTCGCGTTCGAACAGTTCGTGCGGGGTCACCGACAGGAAGATGTAGAGGTCGCCGCGGGGGCCGCCACGGGCCCCAGCGTCGCCTTCGCCCGCCAGACGGATACGGGCGCCGTCATCGACGCCAGCCGGGATGCGGACCTGCAGGGTGCGCTCCTTGCGCACCTGGCCATGGCCATGACAGGTCGCGCAAGGATCGAGGATCAGCCGGCCTGTGCCGCCACAGCGGGGGCAGGTGCGTTCCACCGAAAAGAAGCCCTGGCTGGCGCGGACCCGGCCTGCGCCGCCGCAGCCGCCGCAGACCGTGGGGCTGGTGCCGGGCTTGGCGCCTGAGCCGTCGCAGGCCTCACAGGTGATGGCCGCGGGCACCACGATCTCCACCTCGGCGCCGGCGAAGGCCTGCTCCAGGGTGATTTCCAGATCATAGCGCAGGTCCTGGCCCCTCGCCGGGCCGCTGCGCCGGCCACGGCCGCCTTGCGCGAACATGTCGCCAAAGACGTCGCCGAACACCTCGTTGAAGATGTCGTGAACATCGGTGAAGCCCGCCCCGCCGGGGCCGCCCCCGCCGCCTGCCCCATTGACGCCGGCATGGCCAAACCGGTCATAGGCCGCGCGCTTCTGGGCGTCGGAGAGGACCGAATAGGCCTCGTTGATTTCCTTGAAGCGGGTGGCGGAGTCCTCGCAGCCGCCATTGCGGTCGGGATGATGCTCCATCGCCAGCTTGCGATAGGCGGCCTTGAGCGCGGCGTCATCGCTGCCGCGGCTCACGCCCAGGATCTCGTAATAGTCCCGCATGCGCGTCAGGTGTCTGAATGATTGTGAGAATTGAGGTGGGCACGCCCCAAGTCCGGCGCAAGATGCGGGCCAGACCCGGGGCGCTCAACACCACCGGCGGGCGACGCCGCCTGCCCCACCAGAAGGCGAAGGGGCAGGCGCCGCGCCGCGGGGCTCATGGTCACGCCGACTTCTTGTCGTCGCCGTCGACTTCTTCGAACTCAGCGTCGACCACGTCGTCGCCGCCGGCCTCAGGCTGAGCCTCGCCCGAGGCGCCCTGCTGGGCCGCATACATGGCCTCGCCGAGCTTCATGGAGGCCTGGATCAGGGTCTGAGTCTTGGCGGAGATCGCCTCGGCGTCGTCGCCTTCCAGGGCCGACTTCAGATCCGCGAGCGCCGTCTCGATGGCGCTCTTGTCGTCGCCGGAGACCTTGTCCCCATGCTCGGCCATGGCCTTCTCGGTGGAGTGGACCACCGCCTCGGCCTGGTTCTTGGCCTCGACCACGGCCTTGCGCTTCTCGTCCTCGGCCCTGTTGGACTCGGCTTCCTTGACCATGGCCTCGATGTCGGCGTCCGACAGGCCGCCATTGGCCTGGATGCGGATCGACTGTTCCTTGGCCGTGGCCTTGTCGCGGGCCTGGACGTTGACGATGCCGTTGGCGTCGATGTCGAA
>DJWR01000204.1:0-2778 GCA_002441055.1 Caulobacteraceae bacterium UBA6225
CTGACAGCCACGCCCTGGGCGCGGGCTTCGGCGGCGAGGTCTGCGACATATCGCGTCGCCGCTGCGGTCCAGGCGCGGCTCTCCAGATGAAGGCGAATGCGATCCTCAACCAGGTCAAAGGGCAGTTGGCGTCCCTCAATGCGCCGGTCCAGGCGCAGGACATGCCAGCCGAAGCGCGAGCGAACGGGCTCTGAGGCGACTTCGCCGGGGGCAAGTTTGGCCAGGACCGTCTCAACCTCCCTCACCAGATCCCCTGGGCGCAGCTGGCCAAGGGAGCCTCCTGCCGTGGCGCCGGAGGGGCAGACGGAGTGGGCCTTGGCCAGATCGACAAAGCGCGCGCGGTTGTCGCGAAGCTGGGCGATCAGTTCGCTGGCGAGCGCCTTGGCGGCCGCTTCGTCGGCGGGATCGTCAGCGGCGACATCGAGCAGGATGTGCGAGGCCTCGGTGAGGGCCGGCGTGCGGAACTTGTCTGGCTGGCTCTCATAGAGCCGCAGGCACTCAGCATGGTCGGGGGTGGTGACGGACAGCTCCACCTCGAGGACGGTGCGAGCGAGCGCCTCCTCAAAGGTCTCCTCACGGCCCAGGGCGTCGACTTCCGGCTCTGGCTTCAGATCCAGCTGCTGTCCGCGGTGGATGAGCAGGGCGCGGATCGCCAGGGCGTGAGCTGCGGCCGACCGTGCCTCCGCCGCCGAGCGGCTGGGATGGTTCTGTATTTCCTGGGCGATGAGCGTTTCAGGCAGCTCAACCCCATCGACGACGACAGAGGTCATGGGTCAGGTCCAGTTTAGCGGTCAGCAGGGGGGCGGGCGGCGCGCACCGAATAGACCGGCGGTCCCGGGATCGGCTTGCGCGGCATGGCGTGCTTGGTGCGAACCAGCTGCCAACCCCGGCGGTTCAGGTACCAGACCGGCGCAGAAAGCATGTGCACCAGGCGGGTGAAGGGGAAGACCAGGAAGATGGTCAGGCCTAGGAACAGGTGGGTCTTGAAGATCCAGTGGACGTCGGCGATGTGGTCCGCCGCCCCGCCTTGGAAGGTGAAGATGCCCTGAGCCCAGCTCATGAACTTGACCATCTCGTGCCCGTCGCGATGACCGAGCGACAGGGGGATGGTGGCCAGACCGAGGGCAAGCTGGATCACCAGAATGGTCAGGATGGCGGTATCGCCAAAGCTGGAATTGGCCCTGATGCGCGGATCGAAGACCCGCCGATGCAGCAGGATCAGCCCCCCAAGAATGGCCACCACGCCGGCGGCGCCGCCGGCGACGATCGCCAGCATCTGCTTGAAGCTGTGGCTGATCCCCAGGGCGTCGAAGATGGCGATGGGCGTCAGCAGGCCCACAAAGTGGCCGCCGAAGATGGCCAGCACGCCGAGGTGGAAGAGGATCGAGCCGGTCACCAACTGCTTTCGACGCAGGAGCTGAGAGGACCCCGTCCGCCAGGTGTAGGGCTCGCGGTCAAAGCGGATCACCGAGCCCAGGGCGAGGACAGAGAGGGCGATGTACGGGTAGATCCCGAAAACGATCTGATGCAGATCCATGATGTCAGTTCCTCAGGCGCTGGCCCGAACCGACCTGGCGGCCGGTGGGCTTTGCATCGCTTGCACAAGGGCGTCGGCCTTCGGGCAGCCCACGTCGGATGGGCCGAAGGTGACGGCGGTTTCCTCCCAGAGCTTGTCCAGGGCCTCCAGGTCATCCGGATTGTCGTCCGGCTCCTGCAGCAGGGCGGCCAGCGCCGCCTCGTCGGCAGGGTGCGCGGCCAGGGCCAGCAGCGCCCCGAACGCCGCCCGGTAGGGGCTGCCGCGGCGATGAAGCCGCTCGCCAAGGGCGGCGATCACATGTGAGGCCTCGCCCAGGAGTGAGCCGGCTTCCGCCTCGGGCAGGGTGGACAGGAATTCGAGAAAGACCGGCAGGTGGTCGGGCAGTTCGTTCGCGGTCAGTTCCAGGCCCTTGCTGCGATAGAGCTCCAGCAGTGCGACCATGGCTTCGCCGCGGTCGCGGCTTTCCCCGTGGATGTGCTCATAGAGGTTCAGACAGAGGGAGCGGTTGCGGTCGAACAGCCAGACGTACCGTTCCTGGGCGTCAAACACCTCGCCGGCGCAGATCTCGTCGCAGAGACGGGCCAGGGCGCGCTTGATAGCGGTGGGCAGGTTGTCGTCGGCGCGAAGGATCTCCAGGGCCTCCGGGGCGGCCTCTCGAACCGCCTCGGTGGGATAGCGGAGCAGCAGCGCCAGGGCGCGATAGGATACGGACATGGTCAGAGCTCCATCGGAGTCTTCGCGCGCGAGCGCCGGTCAGGACCAAACAGGCCCAGTTCCGTGCGACCGCCCGAGCAGTCATTGCCGAAAGTGAATCCGCAGGAGCCGCGCATGTCGTAGGCGTCTTCAGCGGTTTCGCGGTGATTGGTCGGGATGACGAACCGGTCTTCGTAGTTGGCGATCGCCATGTACCGGTACATCTCCTCGATCTGAGCCGCCGCCAGGCCGACCTGAGAGGCGACGGCATGATCGATGCGGCCGTCCACCGTCTTGGCCCGCATGTAGCTGCGCATGGCCATCATCCGCTCCAGAGCCAGAACGACGGGCTCCTCGGCGCCTGCGGTGAGCAGGTTCGCCAGGTAGCGGACAGGGATGCGAAGCGAGGAGACGTCGGGCATGTCGCCGTCCATCTCCAGGGCGCCCGCCGCAGCGGCCGATTGGATCGGCGACAGGGGCGGCACATACCAGACCATGGGCAGCGTCCGGTATTCCGGGTGCAACGGGAAGGCGACCTTCCAGTCGAT
>DJWR01000204.1:2812-4230 GCA_002441055.1 Caulobacteraceae bacterium UBA6225
GCCTGGTAGAGGTCCTTCTCATTGGGGGTCGCAGCCGCAGCCTGGATCCCGTCGGCGTCATAGAGCAGGACGCCGAGATAGCGGATGCGGCCCACGCAGGTTTCCGAGCAGACCGTTGGCTGGCCGACTTCGATGCGCGGGTAGCAGAAGGTGCACTTCTCNNCAGCCGCGGCACTTGTCCTGGTCAATTAGGACGATGCCATCCTCGTCCCGCTTGTAGATGGCGCCTGAGGGACAGGCGGCCACACAAGCCGGATTCAGGCAGTGCTCGCATAGCCGGGGCAGGTACATCATGAAGGTGTTTTCAAAGGCGCCGTAGATTTCCTTCTCAACACCTTCGAAGTTGTAGTCGGCCGAGCGCTTGGCGAATTCGCCACCCAGGATTTCTTCCCAGTTCGGCCCCCACTCGATCTTCTCCATCCGCTGCCCGGTGATCTGCGACCGCGGGCGAGCGGTAGGAAACGCCTTCATTTCGGGCGCAGTCTGAAGATGTGCATAGTCGAAGTCGAAGGGCTCGTAGTAGTCGTCGATCTCCGGAAGATCCGGGTTGGCGAAGATCTTGGCCAGGATGCGCCACTTCGAACCCATCTTCGGTTCGATCTTGCCATTGGCCTTCCGGACCCAGCCCCCGTTCCAACGCTTCTGGTTCTCCCAATCCTTGGGATAGCCGATGCCTGGCTTGGTCTCGACGTTGTTGAACCAAGCGTATTCGACTCCTTGGCGACTGGTCCAGACGTTCTTGCAGGTGACTGAACAGGTGTGACAGCCAATGCACTTGTCGAGATTCAGGACCATCCCGATCTGAGCGCGAACTTTCATCAGACGGTCTCCTTGGCCGAAGCCGGTTGGTCGATCCAGTCGACCTTGTTCATCTTGCGGATAATCACGAATTCATCCCGGTTCGAGCCAACGGTTCCGTAGTAGTTGAAGCCGTAGGCCAGCTGCGCGTAGCCGCCGATCATGTTGGTCGGCTTCATGACGACGCGCGTCACCGAGTTGAGGATGCCGCCGCGCTTGCCGGTGGTATTCGATCCGGGCACGTTCACGATCTTCTCCTGGGCGTGGTACATCATGGCCACGCCGCGCGACACGCGTTGCGAGACGACCGCACGTGCCACCGTCGCACCGTTGGCGTTGATCGCTTCGACCCAGTCGTTGTCCTCGATGCCGGCTGCCTTGGCATCGACTTCGGAGATCCAGACGTAGGGGCCGCCGCGGAACAGGGTCAGCATGCGCAGGTTGTCCTGGTAGGTTGAATGGATGCCCCACTTGGAGTGCGGTGTAATCCATTTCAGTTTGATGTGTTTCTCCGCCAGGATGCTCGGCGAGAGCTTGTCGAACGAATGCATGTTCTGTGGCGGCTTGTGCACGCAGAAGCCTTCGCCGAAGTCCAGCATCCATTCGTGATCCTGATAGAA
>DJWR01000208.1 GCA_002441055.1 Caulobacteraceae bacterium UBA6225
TATTCGGCCGCCTGCTTGGGCGCGTAGCCCATGACCGCCTTGACCTCCAGGAACTCGTGGAAGGCGAAGTCGCCCCACTCGCGCCCGTTGCCGCTCATCTTGAAGCCGCCGAAGGGGGCGGTCATGTCCGAGGCGCCGTTGATCGACACCTGGCCCGCGCGGAGCTTGGAGGCCACTTCCCGGGCCTTGGCCAGGTCAGCGCCGTTCACATAGGCCGCCAGGCCGTATTCGGTGTCGTTGCCGATGGCGATAGCCTGATCGAGGTCCTCATAGCCGAGGATCGACAAGACGGGACCGAAGATCTCCTCGCGGGAGATGGTCATGTCCGGGGTCACATTGGCGAACACCGTCGGCTGGACATAGTAGCCCTTGTCCAGGCCTTCGGGGCGGCCCGTGCCGCCGGCGACCAGGGTGGCGCCTTCGTCGATGCCCTTCTGGATCAGACCCTGGATCTTGTCCCACTGGGTCTTGGAGACCACCGGACCCAGCATAGCGTTGCCGGTGGGATCGCCCACCGTCACCTGGGCGGCGGCTTCCTTGGCCGCGGCAATGGCCTCGTCCATCCGCTTGGAGGGGACCAGCATCCGGGTCGGGGCGTTGCAGGACTGACCAGAGTTGGTCATCACCTGGCGCACGCCGCCGGCCACGCTCTTGGCGAAGACCTCGTCGTCCAGGACGATGTTCGGGCTCTTGCCGCCCAGTTCCTGATGGACGCGCTTGACGGTCGGGGCGGCGTTCTTGGCCACCTCGATGCCGGCCCGGGTGGAGCCGGTGAAGGAGACCATGTCCACTTCCGGATGGGTCGAGAGCGGCACGCCCACGCCCAGGCCATCGCCATGGACCAGGTTGAACACGCCGGCCGGCACGCCGGCCTCATGCATGATCTCAGCAAAGATCTGACCGGTGAAGGGCGCGACTTCCGACGGCTTCAGCACCATGGTGCAGCCGGTGGCGAGCGCAGGCGCCACCTTGCACATGATCTGATTCAGCGGCCAGTTCCAAGGCGTGATGAAGCTGCAGACCCCGATCGGTTCCTTGACGATCATGGTCGAGCCGCGGTCTTCCTCGAACTTGAAGTCCTTCAGAATGCCGATGGCGGTGGCCAGGTGGCCCATGCCCGACGGCACCTGGGCGCGCTGTGCCAGGGAGGCGGGCGCGCCCATTTCCTCGGTGACCGCGTTGGCCAGGTCGCCGAAGCGCTTCTGGTACTCGGCCAGGACCCGCTGCATGACGTCCAGGCGTTCCTCGCGGCTGGTCTGCGACCAGGTGGCGAAGGCCTTGCGGGCGGCCTTCACGGCCTTGTCCACATCGGCTTCACCGCCAAGCGCGATCTTGCCGACCACTTCCTCGGTGGCGGGATTGATGACGTCCAGGGTCTTGAGCGACACCGGCTCGACCCACTGGCCGTCGATATAGAATTTCAGATATTCGCGCATGCCGTCCTCCTGGACCCTAGATTTCTTGGCGCCGGCTCCGCGGCCCGCGCAGTTCAAACAGGCTTTTTAGTGATCAACGTTCACAAGGGAACGTCAATCCGGGCGGCGCGGGTGACGCGCCGCTTCCCGCCCCAAGGTGGCGCGCCTGAGGCCCGGCCGCAACCGGGCCTTCGCGGAATTGCGACGCATCCGCCTTCATGGCTCGCCTTGCGGCCTGGCCCGGGCCTCGCTAAAGCCGGGGAGCCTCATCTGTCTGGGAGACCTCCATGACCGCCATCCTCACCATCCTGGCGTTCCTCGTCGTGATCTTCGCGATCAACATCTATGAGTTCGGGCGTCCGGACTAAGGGGCGAGCGCGGAGCACGCGGCCTTGACCGAGCCCCGCGGCGCGGCCCTGGTCACCGGGGCGGCGCGACGCATCGGCCGGGTCCTGGCGCTCAACTGCGCCGAGGCTGGCTATGACGTGGCCCTGCACTGCCGGGTGATCGATGACGATGCGGAGTCTGTCGCCGCAGAAATCCGCGCCCTGGGCCGTCGCGCGGCCCTGTTCACCCGAGACCTGCGCAAGGAATCGGAGACCGCGCCCCTGGTGGGGGAAGCCGAGGCTGAACTCGGGCCGGTGAACCTGCTGGTCAACAGCGCCTCGGTCTTCGAGGAGGACGCCTTCGCCTCCATGAACCGTCACTCCTGGGACCTGCACATGGAGACCAATCTCCGTGGGCCCCTGGTCCTGGCCCAGGCCTTCGCCCGGCGCATCACGGGTGAGCGGCGGGGTCTGATCGTCAATATTCTCGACCAGCGCGTCCTGCGGACCCAGCCGGCCTTCTTTTCCTATTCCCTGAGCAAGGCCGCCCTGTGGGAGGCGACGCGGATGATGGCCCTGGCGCTGGCGCCGCGGGTGCGGGTCAACGGCATCGGACCTGGTCCGGTCCTGGCCTCCATCCACCAGACCCCGGACGACTTCGCCGAGGAAGCGGCCAGCACCCCCCTGGCCCGGGCCGTCGATCCCAGAGAGATCGCCCAGGCCCTGCGCTACCTCATTGACGCTCCGTCAGTGACGGGCCAGATGATCGCCATCGATTCCGGCCAGCATCTGGCCTGACCCCCTGTGAGCCCGGAGGGCGTATCCATGGCCCTGTCCCCCGTCGCAGAAGACCAGCCCACCCCGGAAGCCGGCGGCTTTCGAGTGGTGGCGAGCAAGATCTTCGTCTCCAGCCTGCGCGTCGACGCCTATGTGGGAATCTACGCCCATGAGCGCGGTCGCAGTCAGCCCCTGGTCATTGATGTGGAGCTCGACGCCGCCGTCGCCGGGGCGGAGCAGCTCTCGGAGACGGTGAATTACGAACTGGTGGCCGAGGCCGCCCGGTCCTTGGCTTCGTCTGGTCACATCGGGCTGGTGGAAACCTTCGCTGAAATGCTGGCCCGCGCCTGCCTCGCCGATCCCCGGGTCAGCCGCGCCCGGGTGCGGGTGGACAAGCCTCAGGCGCTCGCCCCCCACGCCGCCAGCGCCGGCGTCGAGGTTGTCCTCCTAAGGACCTGACCATGGCCGTGGTCCACAGCGCGCGGATATCCCCCCTTCTGCCGCCCACCGAGTGGACCCTGGCTGATGGCGAACTGACCGAGCGACGCGGCGCGCGCATGCGGCGCTTTCCCCTGCAGGACCTTCGGCGGCTGTCTGTCACAGACGGGCTGGCGCGGGCAGATTTCGCTGGCGGCCGGGTGCGGATACCCGCCCGCAGCTTCGGCCGCGCGGGGCGGCTTGAAGATCACAGCGAGAGCTTCACCAGACTGGCCGAGGCGCTGGCGGCCGACAGCGCCGTCTTCACCCCTCAGCTTCGTCTTGGCCAGCCCCGGCGCCAAGCCGCCGAGATGGTCGTCTGGACCATCGCCCTGTGCGGCGCCGGCGCCCTGGCGGTGATGGCGGCGGCCGCCATGATTGGGGCCTGGGCCCTGGGTCTTGCCCTCGCCGCTCGCCTGCTCTTCGTCCTGATCCTGGCCGCCGCGACCCTGCCCTGGCTGGAGCGAGAACAGATAACGCCGAATTAAGGTGCTCCTCAGGTCCAGGCGCCCCAAGATCATGGCCAACGAACTGAAGGACCCGCCATGACTGACGCCATGCCCAACCCTGCGCCGACGGCCTCCCAGACCGAAGACCGGACCATGCCTGCGGTGGTCTATGGCCTCTATCTGCTGGGCCTGGCCAATGTGATCACCATCTTCATCGGCCTGTTCATCGCCTACGCCAATCGCGGGGGCGCAGGCCCGGTCATGGCGAGCCACTACACGTTCCTGATCCGCACCTTCTGGCTGTCCATCGGCTGGTTCGTCATCGGCGGCCTGCTATTGCTGTTCGGCATTCCGCTGTCCTTCGTCCTGATCGGGATCCCGGCGGTCATGCTGGGGATCTTCATCATGGGCGCGGTGTGGATCTGGTTCGCCGTGCGCTGCGCGGTGGGCGTCATCTACCTGGCCCGCGGGGAGGCCTATCCCCGCCCGCTTAACTGGCTGATTTAGCGGCGCCCTGCCTAAATCGGGGGCGGCGGCGCCGAAGCCGCGCCCCCTAGCGGTTGCAGCCCCTTGAGAGACCTGACGCCAGCCCACCTAGGTTGAGGTGACAGGTCAGGCGATGGGGGACTGGGCATGATCGGAGGTATTTTTGGACTTCTGCTAGAGCCTGATGCGATCAGACGGAAGCGTCTGATCGTTGAATCAGGCTCTAAACTCAAAGACTTGAGCGCGTTTGGCTCCGATAACCGGTTCCCACTTATCGGAACGCGCTCTAGGGGCGGGGCTAGGCGGTCTCGCCTATGTCATTCTCTATCCCGGCGGGCTTGAGGGACGGGTTCCGGTCATCGATCTCGGCGCCTTCGAAAGCGTCCGGCTTGGGGTGGCCCTGGCCGCAGCCCTGCTCGGCGCAGCGCTGGTGATCGCCGCCCTGATGCGGGGGCCCACCCGCCGCAAGAGTCGTGACGACCTGCCGGCGACGGCGGTCTTCAAGTTCGACGACGAAGTTCTGGACGCAAAGGAGGCGGCGCTCCCGGAAGAGCCCCGTCCCTTTCAAGATCTGACATCGCTGGAGACCTTGGAGGCCACGCCGGTTCCGGCGCCGGAACCCACCCCAGAGACCGAGCCGGAGCCCGAGCCCTTGGCGACGCCCTCCGTGGGCGAGGATGACGCCTTTGACGCCGCCCGGGCTGAACTGCGCGCCCATGCCAGGGCCGAGGACTGGGCCGCCGCCGCGCGGGCTCTGCAGAAGGCCACGACCCTGGCGGTGAGCGATCGTCAGCACATGCTGGCCGCCCAGGACGCCGGCGACTTCGCCCGGGCCCAGGGCCGGATGGATGACGCCATAGAGGCCTATGACCTGGCCCTGGCCCACGCCCGCCTGACCCAGGCGCCGGATCTGATCGCCGACTCCCTGCTGAATGTGGGGGACATGGCCTATGAAGAGCACCGGCTCGACGCCGCCGTCGACGCCTATGAAGCCGCCCTGAGCCTGCGGCGACATCAGGTCCAGGAGGGCGGCGGGGTCGAGGCGCGCCACGCCCTGTCCATCGCTCTGGAGCGCCTCGCTGACGTGCGGGAGGACCGGGGTCACCGGACCCGCGCGCTCGATCTTTACCGCGAGAGCGAGGCAATCGCCGCGGAACTGGCGCGGGCAGACGAGGCCCGCTTTGGCGGCGATCTGGCCACCACCCGCCAGCGGCTGGCGGAGCTGGAATCGCGGCTGTTGGCCTGAACGAAAACGCCCCCTCCGCCAGTGGCGAAGGGGGCGAGGATTTCAAAGCCAGGTCTGAACGCGGATCAGGCCGGCTGAAGCTGACGGCGGACCATCTTGGCGTAGTCATCCATCAGGCTGAGCGAGATATTGCCCGGGATGAAGTTGTACTCGCCGATCTGCGAGACCGGGGTCACCTCGGCGGCGGTCCCCACCACGAAGCACTCGGTGAAGCCAGCCAGTTCTTCCGGCTTGATGTGGCGCTCCACCACCTCGAAGCCCTTGGCCTTGGCCAGCGCGATCACCGACTGACGGGTGATCCCGTTCAGGAAGCAATCAGGGGTGGGCGTGTGCAGGGCGCCGTCCTTGACGAAGAACACGTTGGACCCCGTGCTCTCGGCCACATAGCCGCGGTAGTCGAGCATCATGGCGTCGGTGAAGCCCGCCTTCTCCGCCGCATGCTTGGAGATGGTGCAGATCATGTAGAGGCCGGTGGCCTTGGCGTGGACCGGCTCGGTCTCCGGCGAGGGCCGCTTGTACTTGGCCCAGCACATGCGGATGCCCTTGGCCTTTTCCTCCGGCGAGAAGTAGCTCGGCCACTCCCACACCGCGATGGCCACATGGATCTTGGTGTCCTGGGCCGAGACCCCGATCATCTCCGAACCGCGCCAGGCGATGGGCCGGACATAGGCGTCGGTCAGACCGTTCTTGGCGCAGGTGTCCTTGCAGGCCTGATCGATCTCGGCCACCGTGAAGGGGATCTCGAAGTCGAGGATCTCCGCCGATTTGAACAGGCGCTCGGTATGTTCGGTAAGCTTGTAGATCTCACCGCCATACATCCGCTCGCCTTCGAACACCGCCGAGGCGTAGTGGAGGCCGTGCGTCAATACGTGCACCTTCGCCTCGCGCCAGGCCACGAACTGACCATCCAGCCAGATCCATCCGTCGCGATCGTCAAAGGGAACGAGAGCCATCGGCGTAAAGCCTCCTTTCAATGCGCTCCCCTTACAGCGCCGCAAACCGCGCGCGTCAAACGAAATGGCCATGCCAACGCATGGTCGCCGAGGCTTGAGCGGCCTATCCTGTTTGCCTGCGCCAAGGGGAGCCGCCAGACGCATGAGCCTTGCTGAAGCCTCCGGGCCGCTGGTCCGCCACCTGCTGGTGGTCGACGACGATGATCGTATCCGCGAGCTGCTGAAGGCCTTCCTCAGTCGGGAGGGGTTTCGCGTCACCACGGCGTCCGGCGGGGCCGCGGCGCGACGACTGCTCGACAGCCTGGACTTTGACCTGGCCGTCTTCGACGTGATGATGCCGGGCGAGGATGGGGTCTCGCTGACCCGCTGGCTGCGCAGCCAGGCCGGCGGGACGGGCCGGACGCCGGTCTTGATGCTGACCGCCAAGAGTGAGGCCGAACACCGGATCGAAGGCCTGCAGGTGGGCGCCGACGACTATCTGGGCAAACCTTTTGAGCCACAGGAACTGCTGTTGCGCATCGAGGCGATCCTGCGTCGGACGAGCCAGCGGGCCCCCACTGCTGGATCAATGACCCTGGGCGCCTGCGTCTTTGATCTGGCCCGTGGGGAGCTGTCCCAGGACGGCGCGCCGGTGCGGCTGACCGAGGGCGAGGCGGTGCTGCTGCGCAGGCTGGCGCAAACCCCGCACGAACCCGTGGACCGGCTCGAGCTGGCCCGCGACACGGTCGATCCCTCCGGCCGGGCGGTGGATGTGCAGGTCACGCGCCTGCGCCGCAAGATCGAGACTGACCCCAAGGCGCCGCGCTACCTGCAGACGGTTCGGGGGGTCGGCTACATGCTGGCGCCCGACTGATGCGGGTCAGGCTGCCCCCGCGCTATCTGGGCCGGCTGATCAAGCGCCGGCTGCCGACCAGCCTGTTCGGCCGTTCCCTGCTGATTATCGTCCTGCCTGTGGCCCTGATGCAGGTGGCGGTCACCTGGATCTTCTTTGACGCCCACTGGGACACTGTCACCAGCCGCCTGTCCGACGGCCTGGCCGGCGAGGTGGCCTGGGCCGTGGCGGGCTACGAGGACGACCGCAGTCCAGAGGCCTTCGCTGTTCTGGCTGATCGGGCCGAGGAGTCGCTCAGCCTGTCCATCGCCCTGCAGGAGGGGCGGGAGCTGCCCCTCAATCGCCGCTACTCCTTCTTCGCGCCCGT
>DJWR01000056.1:0-121 GCA_002441055.1 Caulobacteraceae bacterium UBA6225
GCGACAGCCTGCCGGGTCTTCAGGCGCGGTTGATGAGCCAGGCCCTGCGCAAGCTCACCGGCTCCATCTCCAAAACCAAGACCCTGGTCATCTTCATCAACCAGATCCGCATGAAGATCGG
>DJWR01000056.1:132-3259 GCA_002441055.1 Caulobacteraceae bacterium UBA6225
CGGGTCAAGGTGGTGAAGAACAAGGTGGCCCCGCCGTTCCGTGAGGTCGAGTTCGACATCATGTACGGCGAAGGCATCTCCAAGCTCGGCGAGATCATCGACCTGGGGGTCAAGGCCGGAGTGGTCGAGAAGTCGGGCTCCTGGTTCTCCTTCAACAGCCAGCGCATAGGCCAGGGCCGGGACAATGTGCGGGAGTTCCTCAAGGCCAATCGCGATGTGGCTGATGAAATCGAGAAGGCGGTGCGCGGCGCCACCTCCAAGATCGAGGAAGAACTTCTGGTGGGCGCGCCGGACGAGCAAGACGACTGATTACGGCGTCTGACCGACCAGACTCTCCGCAGACGACGTCGCGCCCGCCCGGGCCGGACGCCCCCCGCCGACTATGCGTTCGGTTCGCTCCTGGACCCCAACGCGGCCCCCCGTCTGCGGGGCCGGACGCCCTGGCCCGCCGCCAGGGCGTCCTTTTTCTTTGCGCTCGGCGGCAAGTCTCGTAAACGACCCGCAAATTTCCCCTGCGCGGCCGGCCGCGCGAGCCCTATATGCAAGCCATGTCCAGCCTGAACCAGCTCCGCAGCGCCTTCATCGATTTCTTCAAGGATCGCGATCACCTGGTGATCCCGTCGGCGCCGTTGGTGCCGCAGAACGATCCGACTCTGATGTTCGTCAACGCCGGCATGGTGCCGTTCAAGAACTACTTCACCGGGGCTGAAACTCCGCCGGCGCCCCGGGCGGTGTCGGTGCAGAAGTGCGTTCGGGCCGGGGGCAAGCACAACGACCTGGACAATGTCGGCTATACCGGTCGCCACCAGACCTTCTTCGAGATGCTCGGCAACTTCTCCTTCGGGGACTATTTCAAGGAAGGGGCGATCGAGCACGCCTGGGCCTTCATCACCCGCGACCTGGGCCTCGACCCCGCGCGGCTGATGGTGACCATCGCGCCTGACGACGACGAGGCCGCCGCCCTGTGGCGCAAGATCGCCGGCCTGCCGGACTCCAAGATCGTGCGGCTGGAAGAGAATTTCTGGTCCATGGGCGACACCGGTCCCTGCGGCACCAACACGGAAATCTTCTACGACCACGGGGACCACGTCCCCGGCGGCCCGCCTGGCAGTCCGGACGAGGACGGCGACCGGTTCGTGGAAATCTGGAACCTGGTGTTCATGCGCTGGGAGCAGTTCGCCGACGGCTCGCGCAAGGACCTGCCCAAGCCGCAGATCGACACCGGCATGGGGCTCGAGCGGGTCGCCACCGTGATGCAGGGCGTCCATTCCAACTATGACACCGACATGTTCCGGGCCCTTATCGCCGCCAGCGAAGAGGCCACCGGCGTCAAGGCCCAGGGGGAGGCGCGGTTCTCCCACCAGGTGATCGTCGACCACCTGCGCTCCACAAGCTTCCTTATCGCCGACGGGGTTTCGCCCTCCAATGAGGGCCGCGGCTATGTGCTCCGGCGGATCATGCGCCGCGCCATGCGCCATGCCCATCTGCTGGGGGCGGCTGAGCCCCTTATGCACCGGCTGACCCCGGCCCTGGTGGGGCAGATGGGCGAGGCCTATCCTGAGCTGCGCCGCGCCGAACCCGTCATCGCCGAGACCCTGCGGCAGGAGGAAGAGCGCTTCCGCCGCACCCTGGGCCGCGGCATGAGCCTGTTGGAGGAGGCCACCGCCCTGGTGGGGCCAGGGGGCGTGCTGCCGGGCGAAACCGCCTTCAANNGGCTTTGACGCCGCCATGAAGCGCCAGAAGGATCAGGCGCGCGACGCCTGGACCGGCTCTGGCCAGGCCGCGGCGGCCGGCGAGTGGTTCGCCCTGCGCGAGCGTCTCGGCCCCACGGACTTCATCGGTCACGATAATGGCGAGGCCACCGCCGAACTTCTTGTTCTGATGAACGAAGGTGTCGAGGTCGCCCAGGCGAGCGCTGGCCAGACGGTCCAGGCCCTGTTTGACCGAACGCCCTTCTACGCTGAAAGCGGCGGCCAGGCTGGCGACACGGGCGAAGTGGAGTGGGACGGGGGGCGCGGCCGGGTGATCGACACCCAGAAGCAGGCCAGCGACCTGCATGTCCATGTGATCGAGATCGAGGCCGGCGATCTGGCGCCCGGCGCCCGGGTGCGCCTGGCTCTGGACGCTGATCGCCGCACTACGACCCGGGCGAACCACTCGGCCACTCACCTGCTGCACGCGGCCTTGCGCAATGTGCTGGGCCCCCATGTGAGCCAGAAGGGTCAGATGGTTGATGGGGAGCGGATCCGCTTCGACTTCAGCCACGGCCAGCCCCTGACCTTGGAAGAGATCGACAGGATCGAGGGCGAGGTGAATGCGGTGATCCGCCAGAACCTGCCCGCTGAAACCAAGAACATGGCGCCCGAGGCCGCAATTGAGGCCGGCGCCATGGCCCTGTTCGGCGAAAAGTACGGGGACGTGGTGCGAGTCCTGACCCTCGGCCGCGCGCTCGAGGGGGAGGGCGCCTATTCGGTGGAGCTGTGCGGCGGCACCCATGTNNCGCACCGGCGACATCGCCCTGTTCAAGATCGTGTCTGAAAGCGGCGTCGCCGCCGGTGTGCGGCGGATCGAAGCCCTGACGGGCGAGCCGGCCCGCCGCTGGCTGCTGGACCAGGCCCTGGTCTCACGCCAGCTCGCCGAACAGTTCAAGACCCCGGTTTCTGAGGTCCTCGGCCGGGTCGAGGCCCTGGAGGCCCAGCGTCGGAAACTCGAAAAGGAACTGGCCGACGCCAAGCGCCAGCTGGCCATGGGCGGTGGCGGGGCGGCCCAGGCCGGGCCCGAGGAGATCGGCGGAGTCCAGGTGCTGGCCCGGATCATGGACGGCGTCGGCGGCAAGGACCTGCGGCCCATCGCCGAGGAGTTCAAGAAACAGATCGCTGATGGGATCATCGCCCTGGTGGGCGTCGCCGAGGGCAAGGCTGCGGTCACCGTGGCGGTGACCGGCGCGGCCAAGGACCGGTTCAATGCTGCAGAGCTGGCCAAGGCCGCCGTGATCGCCATGGGCGGTCAAGGCGCCGGCGGTCGGCCGGACTTCGCCCAGGGCGGCGCCCCGGACGGCGCCCGGGCCGAAGAGGGCCTGGCGGCGCTCAAGGCGGCCATCGCGGGCTAGGAAGCGTTGACATTCAGG
>DJWR01000081.1:0-11977 GCA_002441055.1 Caulobacteraceae bacterium UBA6225
GAAGCTGCCCTGGGAGGAGCGCAAGGCCGGGTACTTGGCCCGTCTAGCCGAGGCCGACGCCGACGTGGCGTTGATCACCGCCGCCGACAAGCTTCACAATCTTACTTCGACGATCAGAGACGTTCGCGCCCATGGCGTGGAGAGCCTCAAACGCTCCAATCAGCCCGATCGGGTCGCCTGGTACTATCAGGCCGTTATTGAGGTCTTAGAGCCGCACCGCGAGCAGATCCCGCTAGATGAGCTCAGCAACGGGGTCGCAACCTTGGTGGCGTTGATCGAGGGTGAATCCCGTTCGCTTCCCGGAACAGGTTACAGGTAAGCGGTGCACTACAGGCAGTGGTGCCGCGCCGATTTCTGACTTGGCTGTGTGCTGCCGATCGATAATCACGCAGCCGTTCTCTAACCACAGATCGCCGCCGGACAAAGGTACGGCGGCAAGTCGATCAGCCAGGGCGCGCAAATTGCGGCCATCGTCCGCTCGCGCGGCGCACGGCTGGCTGACGCCAAGGGACTACGCCAGAGCCACATCCGGAGACGCCGGCCGGCAAGTTGCGAGCTCTAACCTCTCCCCCGCTGCCTGATGTAAAACCAGCTGGGCAAGGCTTAGAACAACCCAGCGCGCTCGTTGTCGCTGGACGATAAACGGGCCTCCTGTGACAGGTTAACGGCGGCCTGCCCAATTCAATGTATTAACTTAAGTTTTTAGATCCAGGCGAATGGATAATACATTTATCTAATACGCGCATGCTAATTCCAATAGACCGCTATTATATAAATATAACTACAAGAAAATCGGACCACTTACTCTGCTCATTGCCATATCATTAAAAACGGTACGATGCGGCATTCATTTTGCCTATAACAAATGAGTAATATCAGGCACTCCGGAAGAGCGGCAGAATGTCCCATCCGCTCGCTTAGCAATACATTACACCCCAGAATGACTCCTTGGGTTGTAATTATTTAGAAAGCGTAACCGGAGCAATCGTTTGACACCAGCCGCGAACCTCCCATCCTAAAGGCCAAGCTATTCATTTGCCTATTCTGGCTTGTTAGACATGGATGTAATTATGGACCCGAACACCTTTTCCGAACCAGTCGATCAAACCTCAGCGACAGCCGCCATGTCTGCAACAGCCGTAGATAGCGACGCACATCGGCCGCAAGATAAAAGCAGTCGCTCCCCGCACGGGGGCGCTGAAAAGCCAGCCTTGTCAGGGATCTACGAGCCTGCAACCAATCAAAACCCGCCTACCGACCCGAATAAGTTGCCGAAAGATATAGAAGATCTTATTCGCGGCACATTCGACGCCCATGATACGGATTGGTCCACGCTTCAGTTCTACATCGCCGCCGCTCTTGAAGAAATGCAGCCCGTCGTAATTGTTGAATACCTTGACACGGTGAACTTTGCACACTTGCTGCGCCAACGATTTGAGCTCATCGCCCACCAAGGACGGCTGCAACGCCTCCAGCGTGCACTGGCAGTGCGGGATGTTCTGAGACCAGGCTATGCGAAGGCGGTGCTTGAAGGCGCGCACCTGCGCCCGAGGGATCAAGACAAGGCCCATCCGCTCGACAATGGGGTCATCATCAACGAGAGATTCATTTCGCTAGACGAGCAGGGGAATGGCGAGGACGAGGCGCTTCTAGAGAAACGCGCGCTCGAAATCCTGCAGCAGCAGGGGTCTGGCCCCAAAGCACTCGAGACCCTCGCCTATCGCTTGGCGCTTCCTGAATTGAACGACGTGGCCAAGCAATTGGCGCTTGTCGAGGCCCGTTTGGATATTCACCGGGAAATGGCCTCGCGTCGGCGGTTGAACCGCAACTCCGTCAAGTGATCAGCGCCGCCCGTCTCGCTGCGAACCGCCAAAACGCGATTCACAGCACAGGCCCCCGAACGCGCGAGGGAAGAGAGCGCGCCGCGCGCAATGCGAGGCGGCACGGTCTCGCTGTGCCTATCGAGACTGACCCCGCGTTTAGTGCGCGTATCCAGCGATACGCAGAGGTTATAGCCGCTGGGAGCTCTATTGATGCGGCTTGGCCATTGGCCCAAGCCTATGTCGAACTCGAGCGGATCAGGATCACAAAGTCAGCCATCCTGAGCGAAACCAACGCCGAGCTATGTCTGTCGGACGCAGTCGGCGATCTCGACCCGCTGCTGTTCCGTTCGATGGCCTTTGCGCGCGCTCTGCCCAGGTTGAAGCCACTGTTGCGCTATGAAAGGGCCGCATATCGGCGGCTTTGGCTCGAGCAAGTCGCCTTTGAAGGGGCGGCGTCCGCCGAGTGACATGCCGCCACTGCAGCTACTGAGCCTGTCGCTGCAAAACGAACCCAAGCTTCAGAACGAACCCACCGTACATCTTTGGCTCGCTGCGTGAGGAGGTGCTCGACAGCAATGCGGGCGATTTCGCTCCGCAGCTGCGCCGAATGTCTGCAAACTCACATAGGATCCTGGGAAGAAAGCGGGACAATTTCTGTAGGCAAGAGACAGAATGAAAGAGCCGTCCAACCTGTCTCGCCAGGCCGATCTGTGGGCTGCGGCCAGCGCCAAGCCTCACCATCTGGGCCACCGGGAGCGGCTGCGCGATCGGGCGTTGAAGGGGGGGATCGAAGCCCTGCCTGACTACGAGCTGCTGGAGATGCATCTCTTTCGCTCCATACCCCGGGGCGACGTCAAGCCTTTGGCCAAGGCCCTGCTGGCGCGGTTCGGGTCTCTGGCCGGCGTGCTGGGGGCGACGGTGGCGGAGCTTCGGACAGTGAAAGGGGTGGGCGAGGCCGTGGCCCTGGACCTGAAGCTGTTGCATCACACCGCCCTTCGTATCGGCAAGGAACAGGTGGCGCGCCGCACCGTCATCACCTCATGGGCGCAGCTTCTGGCCTATGTGAAGGTCGCCCTGGCCCATGAGGCCCGAGAGCAGTTTCGGGTCTTGTTCCTCGACAAGAAAAACCAGCTCATCGCCGACGAAGTTCAGAATCATGGGACCGTGGATCACGCCCCGGTCTATCCCCGGGAGGTGATGCGCCGGGCGCTGGAGCTATCGGCCAGCGCCATCATCCTGGTGCACAACCATCCCTCGGGCGATCCGACGCCGTCGAGCGCCGATGTGGACATGACCCGTCAGGTGATCGAGGCCGGGCGAGCCCTGCGCATCACCCTCCACGACCATCTGGTGGTGGGCCGGGACGGCGTGGCGAGCTTTAAGGCCCTGGGTTTGATGTGAGACCTGTGGGGCCTGTTGGGCGCGGAGCGAGCCGCGCCCTGGCGCCTGTCGGCTACTGGCGCGCCTTGCGGGCGGCGTAGCGACGGTCGCGAGCTTCTTTCTGCTCGGCCTTGGTCAGCGCCTTGCGGGCCTTGCGTTCGCCACGCTTGGCGTCGAGGGCTTCAGCGGCCAGGGCTTCTTCGGCGAGACGCGCGGCCTCCTCGGCTTCAGCGGCAGCCTGCTTCTTGGCGTCCTTGGCGGCCTGGCGCTCCTGGCGCACCCGCTCAAGCTCTGCTTCGCGCAGGGCGGCGCGTTCAGCAAACAACGGGTCAGTCGCGGCCGCCTTGGGCTTCATCTTGGCCAGCAGAGCCTTCTTGGCCTCCGCGGCGGTTTTCAGCCTTTCAGAGAAACCCGTGCGTTCGTCTTGGTTCATGTGGAGCTTTCATCATGTTGCGCCGGCTGGGCGGCTTCGGAAGCAGCGTCGGTCGTCTCGGGCGGATGGAAGGTGGCCGCGCAGATCGCCTGCAGGTGACGACGGACAGAATAGGTGGCGAGCAGGGCGTCGACAGCGCGGCACCCTTCGATCTTCAGGCGGCTCTTCAGCGCGGCCAGATCGGCGACCTCGCCAGAGCGGGCCAGGAAATAAGCGCGTTCAAGGGTCGACATGGTCATCCTCTTTCGTTCGGCATGAACGGGGCCCATCAAACTCGGAGGCCAGCGCGCTCATGCATAGGCGGTGGCGCCTCCAACCGGCGGCGCGCGATGATTCACAAAATTGCGGTCGAGGATCGAAAAAGGCTCGGGCTCGATCCGAGGAGCAAGCGTGGAGAGCGGCCGAACCCATGCAATATGACCGCAGTCTAGCACCAATGGCCGCCAAAGGCCAGGGCATGGCCCGCTCTTCCTACTTCGCCGCCCCTGCGACAGGACGGGATAGCGTCCCCTGCGGCGATGCATGCTCGACCCTGCAGATCACGCCGGCTCCGGGCGCCAGGGCCACGCCGGGTGGCAGGCGGCTGAGCACGCCTTCTTCCTGATCCTTGATCCACCATTGCCAGCCGTCGCCAGCATAGCGCGCACCGCTAGCTGACCGGGCCAGGGGCAGAAAATGCGTCTCTCCGCGATAGCTGATCATCGCCGCATCGGCGCGTCTGTAGGCGACCTGCAGGCGCTCGCCATTGGCGCATCGGTAGCTGATCATCTCACCGTCGAGGTCGCGGCCCGCCCCGAGGGGCCTGGCGGCGGGCGCCGCGGCGATGGGCCTGGGCGCGACCGTCGTCGGCCCTGCGGCGTCGCCTGCGGCCTGGCCCGGGGCTGAGCCGGCGACCTCGCAGGCGCTCAGCCACAGGGAGGCGAGGACAAGCAGCCAGCGATGCGGACCAGACCTGGGGGCGACCTTGTGCGACATGGAAAACTCCAGTCCACAGACTAACCCCCAGAGCGGCCGAACGCCTACCCCTGGGCCGCATCCTCCCACACGCGGAAATCCGGATCGGCCAGCAGGCGCGCAACGTAGTCGCTGGCTGCGCCATCGTCGCCATAGTCGGCCAGGTTCACCCCATAGGTCCTCAGGCGGGTGGCTACCGGCGTGTAGAAGGCGTCGGCGATCGACCAGGACCCGGCGAGGTGGGGACCGCCAAACCGGCCCAGCATGTAGGACCACAGCGCCACCAACTTTTGAATGTCCTCCTGAGTCGCCGGGGAAAGATCCTTGGCCTGCGGCGGCTGGTTGAGGGCCATGGGGCACTCACTGCGCAGGGCGGCGAATCCCGAATGCATCTGGGCGGCCGCCGACCGCGCCTGGGCCCGGGCCGTCGCATCCGCCGGCCAGAGCGCGGCCTCTGGAAACCGCTCGGCGAGATACTCGCAGATCGCCAGGGAATCCCAGATGGTCAGGTCGCCATCCTTCAGAACTGGCGCCAGGCCAGAGGGCGAATAGGGGGCGAGATCGGCCTGAGTCGCTGCGCCACGGCGCAGCTCCACCTCGGTCTCGACGAAGCTGACCCCTGTCTTTCGCAGGACCAGCCAGGGCCGCAACGACCAGGTGGACCAGCGCCTCGTGCCGATTATGAGCTCCATCCTCACCTCCTCGAAATCTGGGTATCGCACTTGCCCAACCCCAACGGAGCCTGTCTAGAGTGCCCTAACGATAAGAAGCCTGACGCCCAGGAGACACCGTCGATGACAGACTCAACCGCCCCTGGGGCGATAAATCCGGCCCCGGCCACAGGGGAGCCTGAGGGCATCACCCCCCTGGCCAAACCTGTCCGGACCTATGCCTTGAGCCTTCTGCTCGGCATCTACACGATCAATTTCCTGGACCGCCAGGTGGTCAACATCCTGGCCGAACCCATCAAGCAGGACCTCGGCCTGGCTGACTGGCAGCTCGGCCTCATGAGCGGCCTGGCCTTTGCCCTCTTCTACACTGTGCTGGGCATCCCCATTGCTCGCCTGGCCGAGCGGGGCAATCGCCCGCTGATCATCGGATCGGCCGTGGCGTTGTGGAGCTGTTTCACCGCGCTATGCGGCGTGGCTCAGAATTTCATCCAGCTGATCCTGTTCCGTATCGGCGTGGGCGTGGGTGAAGCGGGCTGCACCCCGCCGGCCCACTCGCTGATCAGCGACTATGTGCCCAAGGAGCAGCGCTCTACGGCGCTGGCCTTCTACTCCATGGGTACGCCCATCGGCGGCCTGTTGGGCCTGATCTTCGGGGGGCTGATCGCCGACGCCTATGGCTGGCGCGCCGCCTTTTTCGTGGCCGGCGTCCCGGGCATCCTGTTCGCCATTCTGGCCATCTTCACCCTGCCTGAGCCCCGCAAGGAGCTCGCCCGTCGGACCAACAAGATCCAGGCCAACTCGGCCACCTTCCCGGAGACGATGAAGTTCCTCAAGGGTCGCAAGACCTTCTGGTACATCTCCTTCGCCGCGGCGATCAAAGCCTTCATCGGCTATGGTCACGCCCCCTTCACCGCCTCGTTCTTCCTGCGGAATTACCCCGACCAGGTGCAGTCCCTGGCGTCCACCGTGGGCGCGACGGTCGGCTATAACCTGCAGTCGATCGGCTTCCTGGGCCTGGCCCTTGGCCTGATGTCGGGCACAGCCGGCGCGCTGGGCTCCTGGCTCGGCGGCTTCATCGCCGACAAGTTCGCCGCCCGCGACCTGCGCGCCCAGATGGTCGCCCCGGCGCTCGCCTCGCTGATCACCATCCCGATCTATATCGCCGCGGTGACCATCGGGAGCGTGCCCCTGGCTCTGCTGCTGCTGACCGTCAACGGCCTGCTTGGCACCATCTGGTATGGGCCGGTCTATGGGACGGCGCAGTCCATCGTGCCGCCGCACATGCGGGCCACCACCTCGGCCATCCTGCTGTTCATCATCAACCTGATCGGCCTGGGCCTTGGGCCGCTCGCCGTGGGTCTGATCAGCGACTACTTCGCTGTGGGCATGAACATGGGCTCGGCCGAAGGCATCCGCTGGGCGCTGATCGTCTCGTCGAGCTTCGGCCTGATCGCCTTCTACTGCTTCTGGCGGGCCACCCAGACGATCCGCGAAGACCACGTGGGCTGATCTGGCTCCGCCCGGCGCCCCAGGGGGCGTCGGGCGGGCCCCTCATGGCTCTGGCGTCGGCTCGACACCTGTGTCCAACTGCCTCTCCATAAGAACGAAAATCCGTTCGGGGGAGGGATTCTTGACTGCCATCGACGCTGGCGCGGCTGCGCCGCCAAAACCTCAGTTCTCTGAGGGATACAAGACCACGGTCCTGGGCCTGCTGGTCCTGGCCTACACCTTCAACTTCATCGATCGCACGATCATCTCGACCATTGGTCAGGCGATCAAGGTCGACCTCGGTCTCACCGACACGCAGCTCGGCCTGCTCGGCGGCCTGGCCTTCGCCCTGCTCTACACCACCCTGGGGATCCCGATCGCCCGGCTGGCCGAGCGCGGCAACCGGGTCAACATCATCTCGATCTCCATGGTGATCTGGTCGGCCTTCACCGCGCTCTGCGGCATGGCCAACAATTTCCTGATGCTGATTCTCTTCCGCCTGGGCGTGGGCGTGGGCGAGGCTGGCCTGTCCCCGCCAGCCCACTCCCTGATCAGCGACTATTACGAGCCCAAGCGGCGGGCCACGGCCCTGTCGATCTACTCCTTCGGCATTCCGCTGGGCACCATGTTCGGCGCTGTGGCCGGCGGCTGGCTGGCCCAGAACATCTCCTGGCGCGCCGCCTTCGTCCTGGTGGGCCTGCCAGGGATTTTGGTGGCTATCGCCCTCAAGATCTTCGTGAAGGAGCCGCCGCGGGGCTATTCCGAACAGGTGGCGGTCGTCGACACCCCGGTGCTCGAGGGGGAGGAGACCGTGCCGCCGGTGGCGATCAAGCCGCCATCCATCCTGGCGGTGGCCAAGCGGATCTTCGGCCGCTGGGGCTTCTTCCACATGGTGGCGGGGATCACTGTCGCCTCCTTCGCCAGCTACGGCACCGGCCAGTACCAGGCCGCATACTTCATCCGCATGTTCGGTCTGGACCTGGCCACCGTCGGCCTGATCTTCGGCCTGGTGGGCGGCGTCGCCGCCGGCGTCGGCACGCTGCTGGGCGGCTTCCTCACTGACTGGGCCGGCAAGCGGTCGGGGCGCTGGTACGCCCTTGTCCCGGCGCTGGGCCTGCTCATCGCCTGCCCGCTCTACATCCTCGTCTATCTGCAGAATGACTGGCGCTGGGCCGCGGCCCTGCTGCTGCTGCCGGGCATCTTCCACTACACCTATCTGGGCCCGACCTTCGGGGTGATCCAGAATGCGGTGTCCCTGCGCATGCGGGCTACCGCCACGGCCCTGCTGTTCTTCGTCCTGAACCTGATCGCGCTGGGCTTTGGCCCGCCCTTCTGCGGCTGGTGCATCGACATGATCAGCCAGCACCTGTTCGCCGCCAATAACATGGGAGACTTCTTCACCCTGTGCCCCGGCGGCGTGGGCGCGCCAGGCGCGGGCCCTGTCGTCGACGCCGCCTGCCGGGCGGCCATCGCGGAGGGATCAAGACAGGGGATCATCTGGAACCTGCTGATCTATGCCTGGGCCGGCGTCCACTACCTGCTGGCGGCCATCACGCTTCCAAAGGACATGGCCACAGCGCTGGCGGCGTCGGGGGAAGACTGACCCCTTCACCTTGACAGGCGGGCGCCTTGGCCTCCATCAGCCGGTGTCCAAGGAGCCCGCCCATGATCCCCCGCTACGCCCGCGCCGACGCCGCCGACATCTGGTCCCCCCAGACCCGGTTCAAGATCATGTTCGAGATCGAGGCGCATGCGGCTGACGCCATGGCCGAGCTGGGGGTCATCCCCAAGGAGGCCGCGCAGACCATCTGGGCCAAGGGCCGCGACGTAGTCTGGGACGCCGAGCGCATCGACGCCATCGAGCGCGAGGTGAAGCACGACGTCATCGCCTTCCTGACCCACGTCACCGAGGTGGTCGGGCCTGAGGCCCGCTTCCTGCACCAGGGCATGACCTCGTCGGACGTCAACGACACCGCGCTCGCCGTCCAGCTCAGCCGGGCCACCGACATCCTGATCGAGGACGTGGACCTGGTCCTCGCCGCCCTGAAGAAGCGGGCCTTCGAACACCGCATGACGCCCTGCGTCGGCCGCAGCCACGCCATCCACGCCGAACCCACCACCTTCGGCCTGAAGCTCGCCGGGCACTATGCCGAGTTCCAGCGCGCCAAGGAGCGCTTGGCCATGGCCAGGTTCGAGATCGCCACCTGCGCCATCTCCGGCGCCGTGGGCACCTTCGCCAATGTCTCGCCCCAGGTCGAAGCCCATGTGGCCGAAAAAATGGGCCTGGCGGTCGAACCGGTCTCCACCCAGGTGATTCCGCGAGACCGACACGCGGCCTATTTCTGCGCGCTCGCCGTCGTCGCCTCATCCATCGAGCGTCTGGCCGTCGAGATCCGCCACCTGCAGCGCACCGAGGTGCTGGAGGCCGAGGAAGCCTTCGATGTGGGCCAGAAGGGCTCCAGCGCCATGCCCCACAAGCGCAACCCGATCCTGACCGAAAACCTGACGGGCCTCGCCCGCCTGATCCGCTCGGCCGCCGTGCCGGCCCTGGAGAATGTAGCCCTCTGGCACGAGCGCGACATCAGCCATTCCTCGGTGGAGCGCGGCATCGCGCCCGACGCTACCATCCACATGGACTTCGCCCTGCGTCGCCTGGCCGGGGTCATGGAGCGGCTGGTGGTCTATCCGGAGAACATGGCCAAGAACCTCGACCGCCTGGGGGGCCTCGTTCATTCCCAGCGGGTCCTGCTGGCCCTGACCCAGAAGGGCTCCTCACGGGAGGGCGGCTATGCTGCTGTCCAGCGCAACGCCATGAAGGTCTGGCGCGGCGAGGGCAACTTCCTGGACTTCCTGAAGGCCGATCCCGAGATCACCCTGGCCGATGAGGAGCTCGAGGCCCTGTTCGACCTCGGCTACCACTTCAAGCATGTGGACACCGTCTTCGCCCGGGTCTTCGGCGAGCAGGCTTAAGACGCCTAAGGCTCCATAAGAAAGGGCGGCCGCCGTCTCCGGCGCCGCCCATCTTCAGTCGTCAATGAGTTCCACAGTGCGGCCAGCGCCGCCCTGGATTGGCCTATTGGTCGCTGCGGACCTGCTCGCGGGCCTGGGCCATGAATTCGTCCATCTTCATGCGGACCTCGCCCTCGGAGACCTGGACGCCAGATCCCTTGAGGTCTTCGAAGACCTTGCGCAGCACGTCTTCTTCGCCGGGCTGCTCCAGATCGGAGCGCACCACGGCCTGGGCATAGGTCGCCACGCGATCCTCGGCCAGACCCATCAGGCCAGCCGCCCACTCGCCAAGCATGCGGTTGCGCCGCGCGCTGGCCTTGAATTCCTGTTCCTGATCGAGCGCGAACTTCCTTTCGAAGCCCTTCTCACGATCGTCAAACGTGGTCATGCGTTCCCCGATATCCGGTATTTTCAGGCTGCATACCTCCCGTCGGCCCGCCCCGCAATCGAAACAGGCCACTTGCCTGACGTTCGCATCCGCGACGAAGCAACGCGCGGCCAAGCCTGAGCGCAAGGTTTGCGCATGGCGCGCCCATCCGCTAATTTCCGCCCGCCTCATGTCGAACGAGAGGCCGAGTCGGAACCGCGCGTGGAGACCGCTGCGCGCGTTTTTTCATTTCCGATGGCGGCAAGCCCTCGTTCTGGGAGAAGGCGTTGCAGATGACCCGCCGCAAAAAGATCTACGAGGGCAAGGCCAAGATCCTCTACGAGGGTCCCGAGCCCGGCACCTTGATCCAGTACTTCAAGGACGACACCACCGCCTTCGACGCGACCAAGAAGGCCGTGCTGGAGGGCAAGGGCGTCATCAACAACCGCATCAGCGAGTTCGTGATGACCCGGCTGAACTCCATCGGGGTGCAGAACCACTTCATCAAGCGGCTGAACCTGCGCGAGCAGCTGATCCGCGAGGTGGAGATCATTCCGCTGGAGGTGGTGTGCCGCAACATCGCCGCCGGCTCGCTCTCCACCCGGCTAGGGCTGCCTGAAGGCCAGGCCCTGCCCCGCTCGATCATCGAGTTCTTCCTGAAGGACGACAAGCTCCACGACCCCATGGTCACCGAGGAGCACATCACCGCCTTCAACTGGGCCTCGACCCAGGAGATCGACGACATCATGGCGCTCACCCTGCGGGTGAACGACTACCTCACCGGCATGTTCGGCGCGGTCGGCATCACCCTGGTGGATTTCAAGATCGAGTTCGGCCGCGTTTGGGAGAACGATTTCGGTCGCGTCATCCTGGCCGACGAGATCAGCCCCGATTCCTGCCGCCTGTGGGATTCGACGACCAATGAGAAGCTCGACAAGGATCGCTTCCGCCGCGACCTGGGCGATGTGATCGAGAGCTACACCGAGGTGGCGCGCCGCCTGGGCATCATGAAAGAGATGCCCACCGTGATCCAAGGAGGACTGCACTAGTGAAGGCCAAGGTCCACGTCTTCCTCAAGCCGGGCGTCCTGGACGTCCAGGGCAAGGCTGTTGAGCAGGCCCTGCATGGCCTGGGCTGGTCGGGCGTCGAGGGTGTCCGCGTCGGCAAGACCATCGAATTCGATCTGGCTGCCGCCGACCGGGCCGCCGCCGAGGCCGAGGTCAAGGCCATGTGCGACAAGCTTTTGGCCAATACGGTCATCGAAAGCTACCGGGTCGAGCTGGCGTGAAGCGCTGGGGCGCCCTGGCGCCTGGCCTGCTGGCCCTTGGCCTTGCGGCCTGTTCGGCGCCTGCGCCTGAGCCGGTGGTGGCCTTCGATCTGGATTGCGCGGAGGGTTTTGACTCAATCCGGAACCAGATCCTCGCCCGACCTGGCGTGACGCCGGCCCCGGACGCCCCCGGAGAGCCCTACGAGATCTTCAATGAAGACAGCGGACGGGCCTCCTACATATTCACCCGGCCCGAGGCTCCGGCCCACCCGGCGGTGTTCGTCCAGACCGCAACGCGGCGGAACGGCGAACGGGTGATGGAACATGAGGGCTGCGCCCTGGGCGATCCTGCCGCCTATGACCAGCTTCTCGCCTACTGGGAGTCCCTCGCCGCGGCGCGGTGACGACCAGCCTCCCCGGCTCCGGCCGGCTCAATTTTGGAACGACCAGGTTCGAACGCGACATGAAAGCCGCCGTCATCGTCTTCCCCGGCTCCAACTGCGACCGCGACTGCAAGGTCGCCGTGGAGCGCTCCACCGGCGCCCAGGTGGAGATGGTCTGGCACGGGGACACCGCCCTGCCCGA
>DJWR01000081.1:12002-15228 GCA_002441055.1 Caulobacteraceae bacterium UBA6225
GGCATCTGCAACGGCTTCCAGGTGCTTTGCGAAGCGGGCCTCCTGCCAGGCGCCCTGCTGCAGAACGAGCGCCTGAAATATGTCTGCAAGCCGGTGGCGCTCGAGGTCACCAACACCCAGACTCGCTTCACCTCGGGCTATGGGGGCCGCCGGGAGGTGGTCATGACGGTGGGCAATGGCGAGGGCAACTACTTCGCCGACGAGGCCACCCTCGACCGGCTGGAGGGCGAGGGACAGGTGGTGTTCCGCTATCGCGACAATCCCAACGGCTCAGCCCGCGACATCGCCGGCATCGTCAATGGAAAGGGCAATGTGCTGGGCATGATGCCCCACCCCGACCGGGCCTTCGAGCCCGAGCTGGGCTCAGCCGATGGCGCCATTCTCTTCCAAAGCGCCCTGGCCAGCGCCTGAGCAGCAAGGGTCGATTTTCAGAGAGATCAGCGCCGAAAGTCCGCCTTTTTGCCTCTTGGAAACAAAGCGGCCCTGTTTTCGACCTGATTTCCCCCAACCCAGGCTGGTTAGGGAGCAAAGGCCCAATTCCTACGGGTTTCGCCCTGTGGCGGACGGCTGCGCTTTACTGTCGCAGTGTTGCATAACCGTCATAGGTCGCAGGCCCCTGAGTGCCTAGGTTCGGGCTTCGAATGTGACGGCCGTATGACCGGCCATCCATGGGGGACCACATGACCTATCGCGCCATTCTCTTTGCGGCGGCCTCCGCCGCCACCCTCCTCGCCCAGCCGGCTCTCGCCCAATCGACCGCTGGCGCCGAAGTGCAGGAACTCATCGTCACCGGCACCCGCGCCGAGGGCCGCACCCGGCTGGAGTCCTTGGCGCCCGTCGACGTGATCAGTCAGGACGCCCTCAACAAGGTTGGCGTATCAGAACTGAACCAGGCCCTGGCCGTCGCCCTGCCCTCGTTCAACTTCCCCCGCCCCGGCCTGGCCGACGGCACTGACACGATCCGCCCGGCCACCCTGCGCGGCATGGCGCCTGACCAGACCCTGGTTCTGGTGAATTCCAAGCGTCGCCACTCCGCCGCCCTGGTCAACGTCAATGGCACCATCGGCCGTGGCTCCTCGGCCGTGGACCTCAACACCATCCCTGCGGGCATCGTGCAGTCGATCGAAGTCCTGCGGGACGGCGCCTCGGCCCAGTACGGCTCGGACGCCATCGCCGGCGTGCTCAACCTGCGCCTGCGTGAAGCTTCGCAAGGGGGCAACATCACCGCCTCCTACGGCGCCCGCGTCACCACGGTCAGCACCCAGGTCGGCTCGCCGCCAGCCGGCGCCAACTGGACTGTGGCTGACAAGGCCGAATACGACCGCACCGATGGCGAGACCCTCAATCTGTCGGGTTGGGTCGGCCTGCCCCTCGGGACCGAAGGCTTCCTGACCCTGGCCGCCGAATACCTGGACCAGGAAAACACTGTCCGTACCGCCCCCGACTGGCGTCAGCAGTATGCTCGGATCGGAACCGCCTTCGATCCGCGCGAAGCCTCCATCGACCGCTACAACGCCTGGTATGGCGAGCCCAAGATCGAGCAGTGGACCCTGTTCGCCAACGCCGGCTACGACATCTCCGACACCGCCAGCCTCTATGGCTGGGCCAGCTATCAGAACCGCGACTCCACTTCCGCGGGCTTCTTCCGTCGTCCCATCGACGACCGGAACATCACCGCCATCTACCCCAACGGCTTCTTGCCGCTGATCAATCCTGAGGTCGAAGACCTAAGCGTTGGCGGCGGGCTGGAGTGGCAAGCCGGGGCCTGGGACATGGACGCCTCTCTGGTCTATGGCTCCAACAAGATGGACTTCACCATCCGCGACACGCTCAACCGCTCCATCGGCCCGAGCAGCAAGACCTCCTTTGCAGCCGGCGGGTTTGAGTACGAGCAGGCCGTGTTCAACGTCTCGGGGGTACGCCAGTACGACACAGGCCTCGCGTCGCCTCTGAACGTGGCGGCCGGTGTGGAGATCCGTCACGAAGGCTACAGCATCTTCGCCGGCGAGCCCGATTCCTACCGCAATGGCGGCGTGCTTCTGAACGGCGCGCCGACCCCTGGCGGGGCCCAGGTCTTCCCGGGCTTCCAGCCGGCCAACGAGGTGGACGAGAGCCGGTCTTCGGTGGGCGCGTATCTCGATCTGGAGGCCAATCTGACCGACGCCCTGCTGGCGTCTGCGGCGATCCGCGCTGAAAGCTATTCTGACTTCGGCGAGACCTTCACCGGCAAGCTGGCTCTGCGTTACGACATCAATGACAGCTTCGCCCTGCGCGCCTCGGTGCAAAACGGCTTCCGCGCCCCTTCGCTGCAGCAGCAGTTCTTCACCACCACCTCGACCAACTTCATCAACGGGGTGCCCTTCGACATCACCACCTTCCCGGCTGAAAGCCCTGTGGCCACGGCCCTGGGGTCCAAGGCCCTGGAGGCCGAGCAGTCGGTGAACTTCGCCGTCGGCGCGGTTCTGCGCCTGGGCGCGGTCAACGTCACCATCGACGCCTACCGCATCCTGGTTGATGACCGGATCGTCCTGTCGGAAAACCTGACTTCTCCGGCGGTGCGAAACTTCCTCATCTCCCGCGGGTTCGTGGGCGTTGGCGGCGGCCGCTTCTTCATCAACGGCGTGGAAACCGAGACCCAGGGCGTCGACATCGTCGGCAACTACCGCCTGGCCACCGATGACATCGGCGTCTTCAACTTCACACTGGCCGCCAACTTCAACGAGACGGACGTCACCAAGGTGCCCGCTACGGCGCCCCTCGCCGCGCTCAGCCCCGCGCCGGTGCTTTTTGATCGCGTGAACGTCCTGACCTTCGAGCAGGGAACGCCCGACTCCAAGTTCACCGGCTCGGCTGACTGGGCCATGGGTCCCTTCGGCGCCACGGTCCGCGCCACCCGCTATGGTGAGGTGCTCAGCCCCGGCACCACGGCGGCGACGGACCTGGTGCTCAAGCCGAAGGTGGTCCTCGATCTCGAAGGCCGCTGGAACGTGACGGAGAAGGTGCGGATCTCTGTCGGCGCCGACAACATCCTGGACGAGTACCCCACCGGGACCCCGGCCGCCCTTAACAGCACCTCGAACACCCCGTTCTCCAACTACTCGCCGTTCGGCCGCTCGGGCCGCTATGTCTACGGCCGTGTGTCGGTGAACTTCTGATCTAGCTTGCCTTAAGCCTGAATCCTGAGCGCGTTTCACCCGTTAGAAGCGCGCTCAGGATGGGGTGGCTC
>DJWR01000046.1 GCA_002441055.1 Caulobacteraceae bacterium UBA6225
GCATCGGCGTGGTCGGCTGGGGCGTGGGGGGCATCGAGGCGGAAGCGGGCATGCTCGGCCAGCCCGTGTATTTCCTCACCCCCGATGTGGTTGGTGTGCATCTCAAAGGCAAGCTGCGCGAAGGCGTGACGGCGACCGATCTGGTGCTGACCGTGACCGAGCTGTTGCGCAAACAGAAAGTGGTAGGCAAGTTTGTCGAATACTTTGGCGAAGGGACTGCCGCGCTGTCCGTGCCCGACCGCGCCACGCTCGCCAACATGTCGCCGGAATACGGTGCGACCATGGGTTTCTTCCCGGTGGATGACGTGACCATCCAGTTCATGCGCAACACCGGGCGCACCGAAGAGGAGATCGACGCACTCGCGGCCTACTTCAAGGCGCAGGGTTTGTATGGCATCCCGCAAGCCGGACAGATCGATTACAGCAGCGTGATTGAGCTGGATCTGGACAGCATCGTGCCTTCGCTGGCCGGCCCGAAACGTCCGCAAGACCGTATCGCCCTGCCGGCGATGAAAGAGACATTCAACACCCTGTTTTCGAAACCCATCGCTGAAAATGGCTTCAACCAGCCCGCCGAAAACCTCGCCAAGCGTTACGCCACCGGCACGGACGGTCTGGAGATCGGCAACGGCGATGTGCTGATCGCCGCCATCACTTCGTGTACCAATACTTCCAATCCCGGCGTGCTGCTGGCGGCGGGCTTGCTGGCAAAAAAAGCGGTGGCGAAAGGCTTGAAGGTTGCACCGCATATCAAGACCACGCTCGCCCCTGGTTCGCGCGTGGTGACCGAATATTTGACCAATGCCGGTTTGCTGGAACCGTTGACCACGCTGGGCTTCGGTCTCGCCGCCTACGGCTGCACCACCTGCATCGGCAACGCCGGCGACCTGACGCCCGAGATCAACGAGGCCATCATCAAGAATGACCTGGTCTGCGCCGCTGTGCTGTCGGGCAACCGCAACTTCGAGGCCCGGATTCATCCCAACATCCGCGCCAACTTCCTCGCATCTCCCCCTCTGGTGGTGGCCTACGCACTGGCCGGCACCGCACGAATCGACCTGAGCACCGAAGCACTCGGTACCGACATGGACGGCAAGCCGGTATTCCTGAAAGAACTGTGGCCGAGTTCGGACGAGATCGCCGAGGTGATGCCCTTCGCCATGGACCCGGCGACCTATCGTCGCCTGTACACCGACTTCACCGAAGACAATGCACTGTGGCAGGAGATCGCCGCCCCGACCGGGGAGGTCTATGACTGGCCCACCTCCACCTATATCGCGCGCCCGCCCTTCTTCGACAATTTCACGGTTACACCAGGGGCGGTGGCCGACGTCATCGGCGCCCGTCCCCTGATGCTGCTCGGCGACTCGGTGACTACCGACCACATCTCGCCCGCCGGCGCGTTTTCCGAATCGAGCCCCGCCGGACAGTGGCTCACAGGGCAAGGCGTGAAACGCAAGGACTTCAACTCCTACGGCTCACGCCGCGGCCAGCATGAAGTCATGGTGCGCGGCACCTTTGCCAACGTCCGGATCAAGAACCTGATGTTGCCCGCGGGCGAAGACGGCAGACGCCGCGAAGGCGGTTACACCCTGCTCGACGGCAAGGAATGCACCGTGTTTGACGCGGCGACGGCATGGCGGGAAAGAGGCACGCCGATGGTGATCATGGCAGGCGAGGAATACGGCACCGGCTCGTCCCGCGACTGGGCGGCCAAGGGCACCAAGCTCCTGGGCGTGCGCGCGGTGATCGCCGAGAGCTTCGAGCGTATCCACCGGTCCAACCTGGTGGGCATGGGCGTCCTGCCCCTGCAGTTCACCCAGGAAGGCTGGCAGAAGCTCGGCCTGACCGGCGAGGAGATCGTCTCGATCCGCGGCCTCCAGGACCTGTCGCCCCGCAAGCAGCTGACCGTCGAGCTCTACCGCGCCGGCGACGGCCGCGTGGCCCGCTTCCCGGTGCGCTGCCGGATCGACACCCCCACCGAGCTTGAGTATTTCAAGAACGGCGGCGTGCTGAACTACGTCCTGCGGAACCTGGCCTCGCAAGAGGGCTAAGATCCGCCGCAGGGCTGGGTATACTTTTGGGGGGTCGCGGTTCGCCGCGGCCCCCTTTCCCGTTTTTTGAGGGACTGCCGCCTTTTTTGAGACGTCGAACCCTATGTCGGTCTCCGCTCACACCTTGTTGAAACGCGCTGGCGCTACAACTCGGCTTTATTGCCCGCCCATGATCAGAGCCCTGCTCGCCAGCCTGTGTCTCCTGGCGGTTCCCGCCGTCGCCGCCGCGGCCAAGCCGCCTGTGGTGGTGGAGTTCTATACCGCCCAGGGCTGCGCGGCCTGCGTCGAAGCCAACGCCTTCGTCAATGAACTGGCCGAACGCCCCGGCGTTGTCGCCCTGACCTTCGCCGTGGACTACTGGGACTATCTGGGCTGGGAGGACACCTTCGCCCTGCCGGAGTTCGCCGAACGGCAAAGGGCCTATCTGACGCCGCTCTCCCTGCGCGAGCCCTATACCCCGCAGCTGGTGATCAATGGGGCGAGCGAAGCCTCGGCCGTGGAGCCCGATAAGGTCGAGGCGCTGCTGGATGCCGCCGCCCACGCCCGACGCCCGGCGCCCGATATTCAGTTCATCGGCCCGCGACGGGTGGATGTGGGCTCTGGCCCCGCCCCCCGGGGCGGCGCGGAGGTCTGGCTGGTGCGCTACGACCCCAAGCCGCGGGAGGTGGTGGTGCGACGGGGCGAGAACCGGGGCCAGACCCTGGAGCAGCGCAATGTGGTGCGGGAGATTGTTCGCCTGGGCCGCTGGCGCGGGCGCCCCACGGCCTATTCCACCCCCGAGCTCAAGGAAGACGGGCTGGAGACCCTGCTGATTGTCCAGGGTCCCGCGGGCGGCCGCATCCTGGCCGCCAAGTCCCAGACCCCGCCGACCCTCAAGCCTGCAGCGTCCACGCAGACCGCCGCGCGCTGAGGCGGCCCAGGCGAGGCCGCCAAAAGAAAAGGCCCGCGCGGTGGAGGGGGGCTTCTCCGCACGGGCCGTCTTCCGGGGTAGGGGATAGACGCCGGCTGATCAGGATCCCGGGTCCCAGGGGGGCTGGGGGGGCTGTTCAGGGTCCGGAACCGCGAGGTGTCCCGATCAACCGACAATGCCTTTATCGGCGCCCAAACAGGCGGCCTCAGGACCGAAATAAGGTCTTTTCACGGCGTGGCGTCGCTGGGGCGGGCGCAAGAAGGCGGCTCGATTTCGGCGCGATATTGAGTCAGGCTCTCTGGCGATGGCTACTGATCCGTCCGCCAACGATTCCGCCTCCGGCGGCCGCAGGGCCGGGCCGGTCTTCTTTCAGCGCCAGGAATTCCAGCGGCTGCTGAACCTCTATGGGCGCATGGTGGCGGCCGGGGAGTGGCGGGACTACTCCATCGAGCCAGGGCCCGAGGCTTGCGCCTTCTCCGTGTTCCGCCGGACGGCCGAGGCGCCCCTCTACCGGATCGAAAAGCGCCCGGCCCTGGCCCGGCGCCAGGGCGCCTGGGCGGTCATCGGCCAGGGGGGCATGATCCTGCGCCGGGGCCATGAGCTGGAACAGGTGCTTCGAGTCTTCGAGAAGGGCCGCTTCAAGGTCATCGACTGAGGCGGCCGAGGTCGCTCAGGCGATGATGTCGGGGGTCAGCTGATCTTCCAGGGCGGCGATCTCGTCCTTCAGGGCGAGCTTTCGGCGTTTGAAACGGCCCAGAACCCCCAGGCTCGGGGTGGGCATGGCGCTGATCGCCTGCACGGCGACATCCAGATCAGCGTGCTCCTGCCGGGCGGCCGCCAGTCGCTCGCGCAGCTGCGCCTCCGGATCAGGCCCCAGATCGTTCATGCCGCCCCCGCCATGGCCTTGTGTCCGCGCGTCTCCATCATCCTGTTTTGCCAGGACGGGGTAAAGACCCGCTTAGGGCGCGGGCCAGTCGATCCAGGGCCGCGGGATCGACCGTCCCGCCCCAGCCGGCGGCCACGGTTGCGAGGGCCGCGGGAAGGGAGCCCTCGCCGGCCGCCCCAAGCTCAGCCAGGGCCGACAGCAACAGGCGTTCAGAGTCCAGCTCGGCAGCCTTGACCCGGGTCCGCAGCGCCTCCCGGGCCTCAGCCGGCGCGCCGGGCAGGTCGGCCTTCAAGCCCCGTCGGGCGGCGCGCAGGGGCAGGATGGCGACGGCCTCCCAGGTTCGGGCGAGGCTGACGGCGCGGTCGATCAGATCTGGCGCGACCGGTCGCGTAAAGGCCGCCCACAGGAGCAGGGGCACGCATTGGCCGTGCTCATCCTGCAGGGCCAGGGCCGCGTCTGCGACGCCCTCGCGCCCATAGACCGAGACGGCCCACGACCAGAGATCCACGGCTCAGTCGTCCGCGGCTGGGGGCATGGCCACGTCCTGGCCCCAGCGTTTGACCCGCGACCAGGACAGGCCAAACAGATCCAGGCTACGGCCCACCGACTGGTCGACCATCTCGTCCAGGCTGAGCGGCTTGGCGTAGAAGGCCGGCAGGGGCGGGGCGATCACCGCGCCCATCTCGGCCAGCTTCACCATGGTGCGCAGATGACCCAGGTGTAGGGGGGTTTCGCGGACCATCAGCACCAGGGGGCGACGCTCCTTCAGGGTCACGTCGGCCGCCCGGGTCATCAGGGACGAGGTCACGCCGGTGGCCACCTCGCTCATGGTCCGCACCGAGCAGGGGGCGATCAGCATGCCCAGGGTCGGAAACGAGCCGGACGCGATCGCCGCCCCCACATCGCCGGGGCGGTAGGCTACATCGGCCATGGCCTGAACCTCGGCCAGGGACAGCTCCGTCTCCTGGGCCAGTGTCAGGGCCGCCGCCCGGCTCATCACCAGATGGCTTTCGACCCCGAGATCCTTGCAGGCGGCCACGGCGCGCAGGCCATAGGCCACCCCGCTGGCCCCGGCGATCCCCACCACCAGGCGGGGACGCCCCTGCTCGGCGCCGGCTGGACCCATTCGCGACATTCCGTCTCACCCCATGCCGAAAAAGCCGGCCCTAATGCGACCTCAACCCTGCGCAATCATATTTGATCTGACACCCCGGCGAAGGGGTGATCAGGTGTCGTGTCGAAAAACCTTGAAGGAGGCGTACCTATGGCCGTTGAAGCCCGCATCCGTGAGCTTGGATCTCGCCATCAATCCCTGGACAAGGCGATCCAGGATGAAGTGCGAAGCCCCGCGGGAGACGACCTCCGACTTCAGGAACTCAAGCGACGAAAGCTCAAGCTGAAGGAAGAGATGGAGACCCTGCAGCGCAAGGCCCACTGA
>DJWR01000229.1 GCA_002441055.1 Caulobacteraceae bacterium UBA6225
AGGTAGGTCTTGCCGGTGCCGGCGGGGCCCAGGGCCAGGACCAGATTCTTAGCGTCGATGGCGGCGATCAACTCCTCCTGGCCCGGGGACTTGGCCTTGATCGTCTTGAGATAGCCCTGGTCGCGGCCCTCTTCGCCGGGGCCCAGCGGCGACCACCCCCGTTCGATGGGCAGCCGGCGGATTTTCGAATCGTCAAACTGCTCGGCGTCGAAGGCGCCTTCGCGCAGTTGTCGCTTCAGGGCACGCTTGGTCATCAAAGCCTCCATGGGGGCATGAAAAAGGGGCGAGTCCGAAGCGGACCGCCCCTGGGGGGAGGACGACAGAGAAGAGGAGGGGGCCAGGGCCGCGCCAGGGGGCGACCCATCCCCGACGAACGCCGGGTCATCGGTGGCGAGGGAGCCTCGCCGGGATCGAAAACGCAGCGCCATGCACTCCGTCCAACTCGAACCTTGCAGACCGGAAGCCGGTCCGGCGCGGATCGTCGGGGTATGATCCCTTCGAATCGCATCGCAACTATGATGCTAGCGTGGTTAACCGAGCCTGAAGTGCGACGTTTTTGACAAGATATGGGGTGTGCGGATGAGTGTCTTTAATTTGGGCGATGTGGCTCCGCAGCTGCCGCCAGAGGGTCAATACTGGATTGCGCCTACGGCTGCTGTGATGGGTAATGTCATCCTCAAGCAAAACGCCTCAATATGGTTCGGGGCGACCCTGCGCGGCGACAATGATCCGATCATTATTGGTGAGAACTCCAATATCCAGGATGGATCTGTTCTTCACACTGACACCGGCTCGCCCTTGACCATTGGCCGCGACGTCACCGTTGGCCACATGGTGATGCTGCATGGCTGCACCATCGGCGACAACAGCCTGGTGGGGATCGGCTCGATCATCCTCAATGGGGCGAAGATCGGGAAGAACTGCCTGATCGGCGCCAACTGTCTGATCACCGAGGGCAAGGAAATCCCCGACAACAGCCTTGTGATGGGCGCGCCGGGCAAGGTGGTGCGCGAGGTCTCAGAGGGCCAGGCGAGGGTGCTGACCGCCTCAGCCCACCACTATGTGGAGAACTGGAAGCGCTATCACCGTGAGCTCGTTCGCACCGCCTGAGGCGGAGGGCTTAAAAAACCCGCAGGATCATCGACTGGCTGGCGGTGGCCATCAGTTCCCCGTCCTGGGCGAACAGGGCCATGCTCCCGTGGCCAAACCCGCCGTGCACCCCATCGATGCGGATGTCGCAGAGCACCCAGTCGGTGGGGACCATCCGACGATAGCGGATGGTGTTGTCCAGGCTGTTGCCGCCGGCGTTCAGCTGCAGGGCGTTGCCGAGCGCCCCGGGCACGAAGTCCGCCACGATGGCCAGGAAGGTGGAGTCGATGGGCAGGCCTTCCCGCGACCGGACCCAGAGCAGCAGGCGGCCGTCGCTGGCCGGTTCGCCGGCGCTCGCTCCGCCATAGCGACCCTTGGCCACCCGCACCTCGATGCGGCTGTGCAGGTCATCGCCGCCGCCGCGCCAATGGCCGGCCTCCACGCAGTCGTCAGGGGCGGGGGCCTCTGGCGCCTGAACCCACTGGGTCGAATGCTCGCTTTCCCGGGCCCCCAGGGCGGCGTTGACCGTGAAGATCTCCTTGTCGCCCACATGGCCGATCACCCGGGCCTGGCTGTTATACTTGCCTGAGGCCGGCACCCAGACGTCCAGGTCCACAATGCTGGGCGGCCGGGCGTAGGAGAGGTACTGGGCCGTCGCCCAGATGGCCGGCCGGCCGCAGGTGCGCTCCAGCGCCGCAATGGCCGCGGCCATGCCCACCCCGCCGAACATGAAAAGGTTGTCCGGCGGCCCGACGCAAACCGCGGGGCTCAGCGGCAGCAGCCAGCGATGCGGATTGTGGGTCGCTTGCAGGTTGAAGAACAGGGGCTGGTTCATCGAGGTCGCTCACGGCCGCAGGGTGGGGGGCGGAACCTGTCCCAGGCGGTCGTGAACCTCAACCCGAACCTTCGTCGCAGGCGGCATTTTCCCGGTCGCAGGGTATCGGGCGGGCGGCCCCTGTTGCGGGCGTGTTGGGAACCGAGGGGCGGGTTCAGACCTAAAGGCTTGGGCGTCTTGCGCTTCCGACCATAGGACTGTGATGTCAGTAGCTTCCGCCACCAAAGGCGCCACGGGCGCCCATCCGGCCTTCTTGCGGGGACTCGGGCGGGCCTTTACCGGCGCGCTGATCTTCGCCTTGCCCATGCTGATGACCATGGAGATGTGGCGTCTCGGCTTCTACATGGACCCAGGGCGTCTGACCGTACTGCTGGCCCTGACTGTCCCGATGTTGGTGGGGCTTTCGCGATTTGGTGGGATGCGTCCCACAGCACGGCTGTGCGACGATGTGGCCGACGCCTTTGTCGTCCTGTTGGTGGCCGCCCTGGCCGCGACCGTGGTCCTCTACCTCTTCGGCGTTCTTTCTCCTGGGATGTCGGCCCGCGAGGTTGTGGGAAAGATCGTGCTGCAGACCGTCCCTGGCAGTTTCGGCGCCATGCTGGCCCGCAGCCAACTCGGCGGGGAGCCTGAGGCGCGGCGAGACAAGGACGCACCGACCTATTGGGGCGAGATGTTCCTGATGGGGGCGGGCGCGCTCTTCCTGTCCTTCAATATGGCGCCGACCGAGGAGATGGTGCTGATCACCTATAAGATGGCGCCGTGGCAGTCGGCAGCCCTGGCGGTGGTGTCCCTCGGACTGATGCACGCCTTTGTCTACACGCTGAACTTCCGTGGCGGTTCCGTGCGGCCTGGCCATATTCCGGCCTGGAGCGTCTTTGCGCGGTTCACCTGTGTTGGTTACGCCATCGTGCTTGGCGTCAGTCTGTTCACCCTGTGGGCCTTTGGGCGAACCGATGGCGACAGCCTGAGCAACATCATCAGCGCCTGCATCGTCCTTGGCTTCCCCGGCGCGATCGGGGCGGCTTCGGCGAGGTTGCTGCTGTGAAGCGGCCGGCTGATCCGTCTGAAGCGGGCGAAACGAAGCCCGCTCAGGCCGCTCTGGAGAGCACATCGCCCTTGGAATGGGTGATCGCCGCCATGGGCGGCGCCCTGGTGGCCGCCACTCTGGCCTATCTGGTGATCTGCGCCATGGCCGAGCCGCCGCGGCCGCCCGCCGTGACCTTGTCGGTGACCTCCATCACGACGACCCCGGGGGGATATCTGGTATCCTTCCGCGCGGAGAACACCGGGGGACAGACGGCGGCTGGTTTGCAGATCACCGGCGAGCTTCGTGACGGTGAAGTTGTGGTGGAGAGCCGCGAGGCGACCTTGGATTATCTGCCCCAGCAATCCGAACGCCGGGGTGGGTTGTTCTTCGCCCATGACCCAGCCGCCCATGAGGTCAGCCTTCGCGCTCACGGCTATGCTGACCCCTGAACACCGGACCCTGAGTGGGCATAGCGCTGAGGTTCGCCAGCAGCGTTGGCCTTGGCGCAGGCCGCCGGCATGCTTACCTCCGCAAGCTGGCGGGCGAAGGCGCCGCCCAAGGCATCAATGAGAGGTCGACTATGAAATCCCAACTGCTGGCCGCCGTCGCGGCGATTGTTCTGGCCTCCCCCGTCCTGGCCCAGGCGCCGGCCATGCCGGGTCAGCCGGAAGCCGCCCGTGTCGCAGCCGGCAGCTACAAGGTCGACACCAACCACACCCAGGTCGTCTGGTCGGTGGATCATATGGGCTTCTCCACTCTCTATGGGATGGTTGGCGAGATGACCGGGACCCTGACCCTGGATCCCGCCAACCTGTCGGCGGCGAGCCTGTCGATCGACATCCCCCTGTCGGGCCTGACGGTGACGTCCGAAGGCTTCGGCCAGCACCTGGCCTCGGCCGACTTCTTCGAGGTGGAGAAGTTCCCCACCGCCAAATTCGTCTCCACCTCGGTGGTCGCGACCGGGAATGAGGCGAAGATCACCGGGGACCTGACCCTGCATGGAGTCACCAAGCCGGTGGTGCTGGACGCCAAGCTGATGGGCGCGGGAGTCAACCCGATGAACAAGGCGCAGACCGTGGGATTCACAGCCACCTCGACCCTGAAACGCAGCGACTTTGGCCTGGGCTATGCCGCTCCGGTGGTCTCTGATGAGGTGGAGTTGAAGATCACCGCGGCCTTCGAACAGGCCGCCTCCTAAACGCTCGTGGCCTGGCCGCCCCGTTTGGGGCGGCCAGACCTGTCGTTGCCGTCGAAGAGCTTGACGGACGCAGGGGCGCCCTGGGGAAGGTTCTCCCAAAGACGACGGGAGGACGCCATGGCTTACGACTTCATCTCCGTGGAGCGGGACGGACCGGTGACGGTGGTCACCCTGAACCGGCCTGAGGTGATGAACGCCCTGCATTCGCCGGCCCATCACGAGTTGCACGGCGCCTTCGACGCCTTCGCCGCTGATCCCGACCAGTGGGTGGCGATCGTCACCGGGGCAGGCGAGCGGGCCTTCTCGGCCGGCAACGATCTCAAGCACCAGGCCACCGGCGGCGGCATGGGGCTGCCGCCCTCAGGCTTCGCGGGCCTTACCGAGCGGTTCGACCTGACCAAGCCGCTGATCGCGGCGGTCAATGGGGTGGCCATGGGCGGCGGCTTCGAGATCGCGCTGGCCTGCGATCTGATCATCGCCGCCGAGACAGCCACCTTCGCCCTGCCCGAGCCGCGCGTCGGCCTGGCGGCCCTGGCCGGGGGGCTGCACCGGCTGCCGCGCCAGATCGGCGAGAAGCAGGCCATGGGCATGATCCTCACCGGTCGGCGGGTCAGCGCCGCGGAGGGCCGCGAACTGGGCTTCGTCAATGAGGTGGTTCCGGCGGCTGATCTCATGACGGCGGCCAGGCGCTGGGCCGCGCAGATCTGCGAGCTCTCACCCATGTCGATCCGCGCCTCCAAGGAGGCGGTGTTCAAGGGCCTGGATGAGCCGAGTCTGCAAGCGGCCATGGCCGCTCAGATGCGCTATCCGGCGATTTCGGCCATGCTGCGGTCCGAGGACTTCAAGGAGGGCCCGATGGCCTTCGCCCAGAAGCGGCCGCCGCAATGGAAGGGCCGCTAGGCTTCGCAACCAAATCAGGGCGCAAGCCCACAAAAAAAGCGTTCAGGGGAGGTCGGTTACATGGACCGGTACGACTACATTATCATCGGCGCGGGCTCGGCGGGCTGCGTGCTCGCCAACCGGCTCAGCGAGAACCCGGCCACCAAGGTCCTGCTGCTGGAGGCCGGCGGCCGCGACAACTCTCTCATGGTCAAGATGCCGGCCGGGGTCGGCGGGCTGATAGGCAAGGAGGGGCCGCACAACTGGGGCTTCTGGACCGAGCCAGAGCCGCACCTGAACGACCGCAAGCTCTGGTGGCCTCGGGGCCGCGGCTGGGGCGGATCGTCCTCGATCAACGGCATGATCTATATCCGCGGCCATGCCCGGGACTACGACCAGTGGCGCCAGATGGGGCTGTCGGGCTGGTCCTATGCTGAGGTGTTGCCCTATTTCAAACGCTCCGAAGCCCTGGAGGGCGGCGGCGACGCCTGGCACGGGGGCGACGGCCCGCTGAAGGTGTCCAAGGCTTCCTCGCCTAATCCCATCTATGCGGCGACCATCGAGGCCGGCCGTCAGGCGGGTCACCCGATCACCAAGGATTTCAACGGCTTCCAGCAGGAAGGCTGGGGTCCCTATCAGCTGACCATCCACGACGGCCAGCGCTGGAGCGCCGCCCGCGGCTACCTGCATCCGGCCCTGAAGCGGCCGAACCTGACCTGCCTGACCGGCGCGCGGACCACCCGGATCGTCAT
>DJWR01000089.1 GCA_002441055.1 Caulobacteraceae bacterium UBA6225
ATTGTCATCACAGGCGCCCTGGCCCTGGCGCTCTCCCGGCCGGCCGAGCCCCCGGACATGGCCGCCCCAGGCGCCCCCACCCTGAACATCCAGATCGCCGAGCGCCCCGCGCCCGCAGGCCCGCCGCCACCGGGGGCGCCCCTGGAGGTGCTGCCCGAGGAGATGGCCAAGGCTGCGCCCCACAATCCGCCCCTCGCCCCGCCGCCTCCGCTTGACCTTGGTCCGGTTGAGACGCCTCCACAGGAGGGCGAGGCTCTGGCGCGCCCGCGCCCCTATGACGGGGCGGCCGTCCCTGCCAGCTTCGACTGTCGGCGGGCCAGGACCCCGGCCGAGCGGGTGGTCTGCGCCGATCCGGCCCTGGCCGACGCCGATCAGGAGTTGGTGAGCGCCTATGATCAGGCCCTGGCGGCCGGCGTTCCCGCCTGGCGGCTGGAGCGGCAACAGCGACGCTGGCTGCGGGCGAGGGAGGACGCCGCCCGGGACGCCCCGGCCGCGGTGGCCGAGGTCTATGCCGCCCGCATCGCCGAGCTCCAGGCCCAGGCCGACCTCGGCCCACCCGCCGATCAGCTCCCCTGGCCACCGTCCTGGTGAGCACCACAGGAAAGGGCGGCCCAGGTGTCCCCGGGCCGCCCTCTGCAGACGTTGGCGATTGGGAGGTTCGTCGCCCCTCGATCAGCCGAGCATGTCCTTGACGGTGTCGCGCTCGCCGACCAGCTCGTCATTGGTCAGCGCGATCTTCGACTTGGCGAACTCGTCCATCTCGTAGGAGGTGACAACCTCATAGGCGCCAGGCGCAGTGGTCTTCACCGGCATGCCGGCCCACACGCCCTCGGCGAAGCCGTAGCGGCCTTCCGAATTGACGGCGACCGAGTGGATCTTGCCGGGCGTGACCAGGTCGCGGACATGGTCGATCAGGGCGTTGGCCGCCGAGGCCGCCGAGGACTGACCGCGGGCCTCGATGATGGCCGCGCCGCGCTTGCCCACGGTGGGCAGGTAGTCGTTCTTCAGCCAAGCCTCGTCGCCGATGACGTCGGCGGCGGCCTTGCCGCCGATCTTGGCGTGGGTGAAGTCGGCGAACATGGTCGGGCTGTGGTTGCCGTAGATGTAGAGGTCGCTGACGTCATTGATCGAGACGCCGGCCTTCTTGGCCAGCTGGGCGCGGCCGCGGTTCTCGTCCAGGCGCACCATGGCGGTGAAGCGATCGGGGCTCAGGCGCTTGGCCTGGCTGGCGGCGATCATCACATTGGTGTTGCAGGGATTGCCGACCACCGCGACGCGGGCGTCATCGGCGGCGACGGCGTCGATGGCCTGGCCCTGGGCGATGAAGATCTTGCCGTTGTCCTTCAGGAGGTCGGCGCGCTCCATGCCGGGGCCGCGGGGCTTGGAGCCCACCAGCAGGCTCCAGTTGGCGTCCTTGAAAGCGACCTTGGGATCGTCGGTCAGCACCATGTCGGCCAGCAGCGGGAAGGCGCAGTCGTCCAGCTCCATGGCCACGCCCTTCAGGGCCTTCTGGGCGCCTTCGGTGGGGATCTCCAGCATCTGCAGGATGACCGGCTGGTCCTTGCCCAGCATCTCGCCCGAGGCGATGCGGAAGAGCAGGGCGTAGCCGATATTGCCGGCCGCGCCGGTGACCGCCACGCGGACGGGGGGCTTCGTGGTCATGGAGAGCTCTCCTGGAAAAGGGGCCAAGACGTCGTGTGTCAGCGGTCCCGTAGCCCAAGGAGCGCCCCTGCGGCAAGGGCGGCGGCTTGTGGCCCGCCCGTGAGAGCGGCAGTCTGGGGCCATGTTCGCCCTCGACCCCGCCTTTTCGGCCACCTCGCACCTGCTGACGGACCTGGATCTGTGCCAGGCCAGGCTGCAGGACGACGCCCGTTATCCCTGGATCGTCTTGATCCCGCGACGGGCCCATATGCGGGAGCTGGAGGATCTGTCGCCGCAGGATCGCGCCAGGCTCATGGACGAGGTTCTGGCCGCAGGGCGGGCCGTCCGCGCCCTGGGTGAGGCCTCAGGCCGCCCGGTGGAGAAGCTGAATGTGGCGGCCCTGGGCAATGTGACCCCCCAACTGCACGTCCATGTGGTGGGCCGCCGGGCCGATGATCCAGCCTGGCCCGACCCAGTCTGGGGCCGCGGGGGCGTCCTGACCTATGCCCCCGAAGACCTGGCCGCCGCCGTTGTGGCCGCCAGAGGAGCCTTTGGCCCTATCTAGCGCCGCCGCATCACGACGGTGCGGGGCGCGCCGTCCTCCACCATGTCTCCGGACCACTGGCCCTCGGCAGCGGCCGAGAGGGTGATCACGGTGGGCGGGGCGCCGCGCCGGGGGGTGAAGCGCAGGGTCACCTGGCCGCCCCGGCGCTCGATGTGGTCGAGGAAGCCAAAGCCGTCCAGGGCGCCCGGCCGACGGGCGTCGCGCCAGGCGCCTTCCAGCGGCCCGGACCCCCGATCGACGAAACGCAGGGCGTACAGATCCTGGCCGGCGGCGGTCATCAGCGCCCAACCCCCGTCCAGCGGGCCCTGCAGACCCTGGGCGGACTCATAGGAGGCCCGCAGGCGCGCCTCATAGCTGCGCTCCTCGGCGCTCAGTTGGCCAGCCACGGCCTGGCGTTCGTCGAGGAAGACCGGTTGAGAGGCGATGGTGCGTTCCGGCCGAGGCAGGGGAGCCTGGATCGCCGTCGGCGGGGGCGCCGGGCGAGCCTGCGGTCTCGGCGCAGGGGCCGGCGTCGGAGCCGGGGTCGCCGTAGGCGGCGGAGCCGTGGACGCGGGCTCAGGGGCGGGCTCAGGCGCGGGCGGTGGGGCGGTGGCCAGCGGTCCTTCCCCACCCAGCAGGTCGCCGATCGGATCGGCCGACTGCGCCATCGCCGGGGCGGCCGCCAGGAGGGCGACGCAGGTCGCCGTCAGGGCCAGCAGGCGACGGGGGGGCGGGGCGGTCAATCCCATGGGGCGAGGCTCCTTGGTCTTCCGGGCGTCCGGTTCAGGCCGCAGCGATGGCGTCGGCGATGGCGAGCAGGCGACGGGCCTGATCCAGATGCAGCCGCTCGATCATCCGGCCCTCTACACGAAGGACGCCCCTAGCGGTGTTTTCCGGCGATTCAAAGGCCTCCACCACACGGCGGGCCCAGTCCACCGCCTCAGGGTCTGGGGTGAAGGCGCGGTTGGCGGCCTCGATCTGGCTCGGATGGATCAGGGTCTTGCCGTCGAAACCGAAGGCTTCCCCCTGGGCGCACTGTCGCGCCAGGCCCTGGGCGTCGTCGATGCCGTTGAACACGCCGTCAAGGATCACAAGTCCGTGCGCGCGGGCGGCGGCGACCATCAGCGACAGGGGCGCCAGCAGCGGGGCGCGCTCGGCGTCCAGGCGACAGCCCATCTCCTTGGCCAGGTCATTGGTTCCAGCCACCAGGGTGGTGAGCCCATGGGCGGTGGCCGCCGCCCCAAGGGCGTCGAGGCGGAACAGGGCCTGGCAGGTCTCGACCATGGCCCAAAGCGCTACGCCCTCTGGCAGCGCCTGCGCATAGGGAGCCAGATCGTCGGGCCCATCGATCTTGGGGACCAGGATGGCGTCCGGGCGGGCCTCGGCGGCGGCCTCCAGATCAGCCTGGCCCCACTCGGTGCTCAGGCCATTGATGCGGATCACCACCTCACGGGACCCAAAGCCACCCTCGGCCACCGTCGCGCAGGCGGCTTGCCGGGCGTCGACCTTGGCCTCGGGCGCCACGGCGTCCTCCAGATCAAGGATGACCACGTCGCAGGCAGGTCCCGGGCCTTGGCCATGGCCCGCTGATTGGCCGCGGGCATGTAGAGGGCGCTGCGCCTGGGGCGGCCAGGCAGTGGGGCGGGGTTGGCGGAAGGCGGTCTCATATGTGCGGGACTCCCTTGGCGCAGGCTTCGTCTTAGCGTCTAGGATAGGGCCATGACCATCCGATACGACGCCGAGGCCAAGAACGTCCGGGGGGGCGAGCTCATCCGCTGCTCCATGGACCCCGTCACCGGCTTTTTCCGCAATGGCTGCTGCGAGACCGGGCCCCATGACCTGGGGCTGCATACGGTCTGCGCGGTGATGACCGCCGACTTCCTGGCCTTCTCCCGGTCCCGGGGCAACGACCTGTCGACGCCTGTGCCCGAAAGCGGCTTTCCGGGTCTGCGGCCGGGCGATCGGTGGTGCCTGTGCGCGCCCCGCTGGAAAGAGGCGCTGGACGCCGGCTGCGCGCCGAAACTGGTGCTGGAGGCGACCCACGAGGAGACCCTGGCCATCGTGCCCCTGGGCGTGCTGAAGGACTACGCCGTCGCCTGAGGTCTCAGGTCGGGCCTGGCCTCAGATCAGGGGATAGTCCCGCTCCAGATGATAGGCCGGCCCGCTCGCGCCCTTGCGGCTGGAATAGAGGCCGAAGCTCGCGACGGAGAAGGGCGGCGACTTCAGCAGGTTGTGAGTCTGAATCCAGGCCGCCACGGCCGCAGGATCGGGTCGCGACAGATAGGCCAGCGTCACATGGGGGCGGTATCTGCGCCGGTCGGGCGCCAGGCCCGCCCGCCGCGCGGCGGATTCGCAGCGGCCAGCCAGCGTACGCAGGGCCGCGTTCTCCGAGACCCCGGCCCAGACCGCATGGATGTCCCGCCCCTCGCCAAAGGCCCCGACCCCTTCCAGCTGAATCTCCAGGGGCCGGCCGGTGACGCAGCCCAGCTCGGCGTCCAGATCGTCAGCCTGGTTCTCCGGGATCTCTCCAAAGAAACGCAGGGTGATGTGCAGGGCTTCCAGAGGTCGCCAACGGGCCCCCTCCAGGTCCTGCTGGCGGGTGCTGAGCGCCAGACCGATGTCCTCGGGCACGGCCAGGGCGGCGAAGAGACGTAGCATGGGGGATTTCTAGACCAGGGCGCGGCCCCCCACCAAGGGATCTGGCCCAAGATCAGGGGGCAAAACCGGAGGTAGAAGCGTCGATATCCCACGCCCGCTTTCCGGTTATCCTTGTCAGGAGCCCCCGGCCTCCCGATATTAGAGAGGCGTCCGATCTTGGACGCGCACAAGAAAGGGCTTTGCCTCGATGAGCGACTTCAACCGCGCCCACGCGCGCTCGATCCCCGCGGATCGCGCCGACATGTCGGTGGACGCGGGTCTTCGCGCTTTCATGCTTGGCGTCTACAACAAGGTGGCGCTTGGCCTCGTCCTGTCGGCCGCACTGGCCTTCGTGACGGGTCAATACCCGCCTGTCCGCGACCTGATGTACACGGTCGGCCCGGACGGACGCCTGGCCGGAATGACCCTCCTGGGGATGATTGTGGCGTTCGCGCCGCTGGGTGTGATGCTGTTCGGGGCCTTCGCCCTGAAGAACGCCACGCCCAAGACCTCCGGGATGCTCTACTGGACCATCGTCGCCCTGATCGGCGCCGGCATGGGCGTGCTGACCCTGGTCTATACTGGCGGATCCATCGCCTCCACCTTCCTGATCACGGCCACCGCCTTCGGCGGCCTGTCCCTGTTCGGCTACACCACCAAGAAGGACCTCACGGCCTTCGGCAGCTTCCTGATCGTCGGCCTGTTCGGCCTGATCATCGCCATGGTGGTCAATATGTTCATCCAGAACTCGATGATGAACTTCATCATCAGCGTTCTCGGCGTGCTGATCTTCGCGGGCCTCATCGCCTTCGACACCCAGCGCCTGAAGATGACCTATTACCAGCTGGGCGGCGACGAAGCGGCCATGGGCGTTGCGACCAACTACGGGGCGCTGAGCCTCTACATCAACTTCATCAACCTGTTCCAATTCCTGCTGGCCATCTTCGGCGACCGCCGCTAGGCGCTCAGCAGAGACCCACGAACGACCAAGCCCCGGCGGGAGACCGCCGGGGCTTTTTCGTGGACGCAGATAACGCCTGAGCCTCAGGCGGTCTTCTTGGCTTTCTTCTTTTTCTTGCCCTCGCCCTTCGGGCCCTTGTCCTTGGGGGGCTTGTCCTTCTTGGGCTTGGCGGCCTTCTCAGCCTTGGGGGCGGGCTCGCCCACCAGAACCTCGGCGCCAGCCTCGCCGGCCGCCACCATCTGGCGCAGCTGGGCCAGGAAGGTCTCGCGCTTGCCGCCGCTGACCAACCGCATGAGCCGCTCATCGGCCTTGGCCATCTTCGGCCGGGCCTCGGCCAGAACGGCGGCGCCAGCCTCGGTCAGCCGCACCGCATTGGCCCGCGCATCGGCCTGGGACCTCTCCCGGGCCAGCAGACCCTTGGCGATCATCCGCGCGGCCATGTCAGCCAGGGTGGAACGGTCGATGCCGGTGGCGCGCACCAGATCGGTCTGGGTCAGCCCCTCCTGGGCCTCCACCGCCGAGAGCACGGCATATTGTCTCTGGGTCAGGTCGCTGTCGCTGAAGGTCTCGGCATAGATGTCCAGGGAGACCTGCAGGGCCCGGTGCAACAGATGGCTGGGGGAGCCATCGAGGGCCGGCACGCCTGAGCCGCCGGCGCCGAGATCATCTGGATTCTTGTTCTTCGCCATCGGCCCGCTCTCCCCGCGTCAAACCCGACCGCAAGAAAGGATATAGGCCTTGTGCGTCGCTTTGACGACGGAAGGTCCGTGGGCGGCGCAAAGCCGCCGTCCTGGCGCCTATCCTGGGGTCGGCGGCGGGGGCGGATCGTCGGTCTTGGCGTACTTCATCATCAGCGGAACCTGGGTGAAGGAGAAGACCAGGGTCAGGATCAGAATTCCAGGCATGCGGAACAGCACCCAGACCTCGTCGCTCTGGGTGCGCCAGATCACCTCGTTCAGCCCCGCCAGGAAGGCGAAGAAAAGGCCATAGCTGAGCGTCAGCTTGCGCCAGGCCACGTCAGGCAGCTGGATGCTGGACCCCATCAGCAGCTTCAGGGGACTCTTGCCCAAGGCGAGGCCCCCCAGCAGGCCCACCGCAAACAGCAGGTTCATGATGGTCGGCTTGATCTTCACGAAGGTGGGGTCGTTGAAGATCAGGGTCAGGGCCCCAAAGGCCAGGGCCGCGCCGCCGGAAATGGCCGGCAGGGGGGCGATCCGACGCTCGAAGATCAGGCCGATGACCAGGGCCACGGCCGAGCCGCCCACCAGCCACTTGGTGGCCTCCACCAGGTCCCGGCCCGACAGGAAGAAGCCGATCAGAAAGGTGATCAGGCCCCCATAGTCGACAACGAAACGGACGGCGCGGCGGGCCTGCGGCGAAAGCGTCATGGGGTGTCCAGTCCGACCAGGGACCTCGCAAAGGCCCGGGGCTCGAAGGGTTGCAGATCATCGACCCCCTCGCCAACCCCGATCAGCTTGATCGGCGAGTCAGACGCCTGGGCCACGGGCACCAGCACCCCGCCGCGGGCCGTGCCGTCCAACTTGGTCATGACGATGCCGGAGACGCCGATCTGGTTGCCAAAGATGTTCTCCTGGGCCAGCGCATTGCGCCCCACCGTGGCGTCCAGCACCAGCAGGGTCTCGTGCGGCGCCTCGGGATCGACCTTCTTGAGCACCCGGTTGATCTTCAGCAGCTCGTCCATCAGGCCCTGCTTGTTCTGCAGGCGGCCGGCGGTGTCGATCAGCAGGACGTCGTAATCCTCCGCCCGCGCCCGCTCCAGGGCGTCATAGGCCAGGCCTGCGGCGTCCGAACCCGTGGGCCGCGACATGAAGTCGGCGCCGGCTCGCTGCGCCCAGACCGCCAGCTGTTCAACGGCGGCGGCGCGGAAGGTGTCGCCGGCCGCCACCAGCACCTTGGCGCCCTGTCGGGTCAGGTCAGTGGCGATCTTGCCCAGCGTCGTGGTCTTGCCCGAGCCGTTGACCCCGATGAACATGACCACATAGGGCTTGGGGCCGCCCAAGGGATCGAAGGTCCCCCGGCGGGCGGCCAGCTCCTCGCCGATGGCCTGCGCCAGGGCCTCCTTGATCTCGGTCTCGTCGGCGGTCTTGCCAAAGCGGGCCTCGGCGAAGCGGGCGGTGATCCGGGCGGCTGAATGGGGACCGAGATCGGCCTCGATCAGCATCTCCTCCAGCTCATCCAGCTTGGCCTGATCCAGGGGCTGCTTGACGAAGCTCGCCACCACGGTCTCCGACATCTGCCGCGACGTGCGCGACAGGCCGGTGGTCAGCCGTTGAAGCCAGCCCTTTTTTTCCTGCGTCATGGGGCGCTTCTAGCCGCCGCCGTCGTCTCCGTCACCTGCCCTCGCAGGATCGGGCGGGGCGGGCTAGCATCGCGTCGAACTGGAGGGATCGACACATGGAGGACGGCCTGGGGGCGGCCCTTGTGTGGCTGGACTATGCAGCCGTGTTTGTCTTCGGCGCCTCGGGCGCCCTGGCTGCGGCGCGACGCAAGCACGACATTGTCACCTTCACCTTTTTCGCCGCCGTCACCGGGGTGGGCGGCGGCACCCTGCGCGACCTGCTGATCGATGCGCCCGTGTTCTGGGTGATGGCGCCGGAATATCTGATCGCGCCCCTGGCCGCGGCCCTGGCGGTCTGGCTGTTTGGGGCCGGCAAGGCGCGGCTCTTCATCCTCACCTGGCTAGATGCGCTCGGCCTGTGCGCCTACGCCGTGGTGGGCGCGGCCAAGGCCCTGGCCTTTGGGGTTCCGGCCGGCGCGGCCGTGGTCATGGGGGTGCTGACGGCCACCTTCGGCGGGGTGCTGCGCGACGTCCTGGCCGAGGAGCCGTCTGTGCTGCTCAAGCGGGAGATCTATGTCACCGCCGCCCTGGTGGGGGCCGGCGTCTTCGTGGTCCTGAACGTGATCGGCGTCCCCCAGATGCCCTCGGCCCTGGCGGGCTTCGGGGTCGGCCTGGCCATCCGCGCCGGCGCCATCGTCTTCGGCTGGGCCCTGCCCGGCTTCCCCGGCCGCGCCACGCCGGATGAGGACTAGGC
>DJWR01000073.1:0-369 GCA_002441055.1 Caulobacteraceae bacterium UBA6225
GCATGACCCTGCGCGCCACGGGCCCGGGCGTGGTGACCGCCGGTCAGATCGAGACCCCCTCGGATATCGAGATCCTCAATCCTGACCATGTTCTCTGCACCCTGGACGACGGCGCCAATGTGCGCATGGAGTTCACCGTCCAGACCGGCAAGGGCTATGTCCCCGCCGAGATGAACCGCCCTGAGGACGCCCCCATCGGCCTGATCGCCGTGGACGCCCTCTATTCGCCGGTCAAGCGCGTCGCTTACCGCGTCGAGCCCACCCGCCAGGGCCAGAGCCTCGACTATGACCGCCTGATCATGGAAGTGGAGACCAACGGCGCGGTCAGCCCCGTTGACGCGGTGGCCTATGCCGCCCGCATCCTTCAGG
>DJWR01000073.1:390-12249 GCA_002441055.1 Caulobacteraceae bacterium UBA6225
AACTGCCTGAAGAACGACAACATCGTCTATATCGGCGACCTGATCCAAAAGACCGAAGCCGAGATGCTCCGCACCCCGAATTTCGGCCGCAAGTCGCTGAACGAGATCAAGGAAGTCCTCGCCGGCATGGCGCTGCACCTGGGCATGGATGTGCCCAACTGGCCGCCGGAAAACATCGAAGACCTCGCGAAGAAGTTCGAAGACCAGATGTAATCCCTATCCGCGCTGACTTCGGGCCGCTTCGGCGGCCAGGCCCCCGGGAAGCCGCACCAGCGGTGGAGGGGCCCGGCGCTTCGTAATGACCCAGGCGGAAGCAGGCTGGGATTGGTGAGACGAGGCGTCGCCCTGCCTAAGCGGGCGCGCCAGGCGGGCGGTAAGCCCAGGAGACAGAGATATGCGTCACGGTTATGCGCACCGTAAACTGGGCCGCACCAGCGCCCACCGTACCGCCATGTTCGCCAACATGGCCGCCAGCCTCATCAAGCACGAGCAGATCGTGACCACCCTGCCCAAGGCGAAGGAACTGCGTCCCTTCGTCGAAAAGCTGGTGACCCTCGCCAAGCGCGGCGACCTGCACGCCCGTCGTATCGCCATCAGCCGCGTCCGTGACGTTGAGCAGGTGGGCAAGCTGTTCTCCACCCTGGGTCCGCGCTACAGCGCCCGCAACGGCGGCTATATCCGTGTGCTCAAGGCCGGCTATCGCTACGGCGACAACGCCCCCCTGGCCGTGATCGAGTTCGTGGACCGTGACCCGTCCGAAAAGGGCAAGGACAGCGGCCCCAAGCCCGAGGCCTTCGGCGAAGACTAAGGTCTGATCCGACCCTTTGAAACTGATGACCCCCGGACGGTGACGTCTGGGGGTTTTTCATGTCTGGCGATGAAGTCGTCATGGGAAGGCGGTAGTGAACCGCATGCTGATTTCTCCTCTGCGCGCCTTCGCCTTACTGTTGTGTCTGGCCCTCACGGCCTGCGCCACCCCAGGGACGCCCACAGGGCGCGCCGCAGCTGGCGCGACCGGGCCAGTGATTCTCATCTCCATCGACGGCTTTCGGCCCGACTATCTGGATCGAGGCCTGACTCCGAATCTCAACCGGTTGGCCGAGCGCGGGGTCCGAGCGGAGATGCGGGCGTCGTTTCCCACCAAGACCTTCCCCAACCACTACAGTCTGGTGACCGGCCTGCGGCCCGACCGGCACGGGCTGGTGGATAACATCATGCGCGATCCGGACTTGCCGGACCGACTGTTTCGACTGGGCGATCGCACCGAGGTGGCCGATCCGGTGTGGTGGGACGAGGGGCTCCCCATCTGGGTCAGCGCCGAGCGGGCCGGCCACAGGACCGGCACCCTGTTCTGGCCAGGCTCCGAGACGGCGATCGGGGGTGTCCGCCCCACCCACTGGCGTCTCTTTGATCAGTCGATGAGCGCTGAGGCGCGGGTCGATCAGGTGCTCGCCTGGCTGGATGTTCCTGCCGCCGAACGGCCTGCCTTCCTGGCCCTCTATTTTGATGAGGCCGACACCTATGGGCATCGTCATGGCCCAGACTCCGCGGAGCTGGAGCAGGCTCTCGTCCGCACTGATGCGGCCATAGGGCGATTGGTGGCTGGGCTGGAGGCCCGCGGACGGCTGGCGACGGCCAACCTGATCGTGGTGTCCGACCATGGCATGGCGCCGACTTCCCGTGACCGGGTGATCCTGGTGGAGGATCTGGTCTCGGCCAGCGACGGGGAAGTGCTGTCCACAGGCCCCCATCTGACCTTTGAGCCGGCCGAGGGACGGCAGGCTCAGGCGGAGGCCGCCTTGCTGCGGGATCACGGCCACATGACCTGCTGGCGCAAGGGCGACCTGCCAGAACGCTTCGAGTATGGCCGCCACCGGCGGGTGGCCAGCCTCTTCTGTCTGGCCGATACGGGCTGGGAGATCCTGCCACAGGCCGTGGCGGCCAAGCGCCCTCTGGTGGGCGGGGCTCACGGCTATGATCCCGATGATCCGACCATGAGCGCGGTGTTCGTGGCGGCGGGGCCAGCCTTTCGGACTGGGGTTCAGCTTCCGCCCATCGACAATGTGGATGTCTATCCCCTGTTGGCCCGCCTCCTGGCCTTGGGCCCAGCCCCCAATCAGGGTGACCTGGGCGCCGTGAGCCCCGGGCTCGCGTCTCGCTGAGGCGCGCCTTCATCAGGGCTTGCCAGCAGACTTGATCATTTAGTTGCGATAATGGATAACTATTCCGCAAAGTCACAAGCAATGCAGGGCGCCCATGACCTCGCTGGCTCAGATCACCGCCGTCGCCTTTTACCAGGACCCCCAGGCGGCCCTTGCCTGGCTCTCGGCGGCCTTCGGCTTTGAAACCACCGTCCTGCTGACCGATTCCGAGGGGCGACTGGCCCATGCCGAGATGGAACTGAGCGGGGTGAGGCTCGGGGTCGCTGGCGAATGGGAAGGCGGCGTCCTTGGGCCCGCCCGCATGCGGAGCCCCGCCACCCTGGCGGGGCAGGGCACGCAATTTTGCCGGATCGAACTGCCGCGCCAGATCGACATCGACCAGCACTGCGAGCGGGCGAGCCAGGCCGGGGCCCAGATCACCCAGGCCCCGCAGGACGAGTTCTACGGCGACCGGACGTACCGGTGCCTGGACCTTGAGGGGCATGTCTGGAACTTCAGCCAGCCTCGGCGGACGGTGAGCCCGGCGGAAATCACCGCCGCGACGGGTCTGATCTATGCCGTGGGCGGCGAGGGCGCCGGGCGACCGCAGGAGGAGGCCCGCTCTGCGGTCACGCCCTACGTGTCCTACAGTGATCCCCAGGCCGCCTATGCCTGGCTGGAGGCTGCGTTCGGTTTGGAGCCGCGCATCTACGTCACTGACGACGCCGGCGAATTGGTCCATGCGGAAATGACCTTTCGGGGACAGACCCTTGGCGTCTCCAGGGCCTGGTCCGACCGCCACGCCACTCCAGGGGAGATTCAGGGGCGAAACACCCAGACCGTTCACCTGCAGCTGACCTTCGACATCGACGCCCATCACGCCCGGGCGGTCGCCGCAGGGGCGGAGATCATCCGCCCGCTGGAGACCCAGGCCTATGGCGATCGCACCTATCTGGCCCTCGACCCCGAGGGGCATGTCTGGTCCTTCGGCCAGACGGTCGCGCCTATGAGCCCCGATGAGTGGGACGCCCAACTTGGCACGTCCACCAGCCAGCGCCCGGCGACCCCGTGAGCCCGTCGCTCGACCGGACCCTTTCAGCCTTGGCTGATCCCTATCGTCGCCAGGTGGTGGAGCTTCTCCGGCAAGGTCCCCGTCCAGCCGGTGAACTCGCCCGCGCCCTTGGGCTCTCGGCCCCGGCCATGAGCCGCCATCTGAAGACCTTGCGTGAGAGCGGCCTGGTGGAGGACTCACACCCCGGCTTTGACGCCCGGGTGCGCATCTACGCCTTGCGCCATGAACCCATGTCGGAACTCATGACCTGGCTGCAGGAGAGCGAAGCGCTGTGGAGCGATCAACTGCAGGCCTTCAAGGCGCACCTGGAGTCTGAGCCATGACATCCAAGGTCTATGTGGCCCTGCGGGTCCAGGCCACGCCAGAGCGCGCCTTTCAGGTCTTTGTGGGCGAAATCGGCCAGTGGTGGCGGCCAAGTCCATTGTTCCAGACCACCCCGCGCCCGCCTGGACACCTCGCCTTCGAGCCCGGGGAGGGCGGGCGTCTGACCGAGACCCGGGCCAATGGCAAGGTGTTCGAAATCGGCAAGGTCCTGCATTGGTCGCCGCCCGAGCGCCTGGTCTTTTCGTGGCGCCAGGCGACCTTTCCGCCTGATCTTCACACCGAGGTCGAGGTGCGGTTCGAGGCGGTTGGCCAGGAAACCAGGGTCAGCGTCGAGCATCGAGGATTTACAAGGGTTCCCGCCGAGAGCGCCGCACGGCATGGTTTCCCCGATCAGGCGCTGCAGATGCGCCTGGCCGAATGGTGGCGGGCGCAATTGGCGAGCCTGGACGTCCGCGCCCGCCAGGCGTAGGGGTCGTTCCGGTTTTGTTTCTGGCGGTTTCGGGGGAAGCTCAAGATGGCGGCGATCGGGGAGGGTGCGGTCGGCGGTCCGCAGCGCAGTGGTAGAGCCGCCTTTGGCTTCATCTTCGCCACCGCGCTGATGAACAGCATCTCGTTCGGCCTGATCATCCCGGTCCTGCCCAACCTCATCAAGGCCTTCACCGGCGGCGACACCGCGCAGGCGGCCGAATGGAACGTGGTCTTCGCCGTGACCTGGGGGGCCATGCAGTTCGTCTGCGGGCCGCTGCTCGGCCTGCTGTCGGACCGGATCGGCCGGCGGCCGGTGCTGCTAGTCTCCATCTTCGGCCTGGCGCTCGACTTCATTATCATCGCGCTCGCCCCCAACCTCATGTGGCTGCTGGTGGGGCGCATCCTCAACGGCATGACGGCGGCGAGCTTCGCCACGGCAGGCGCCTATGTGGCCGACGTCACCCCGCCGGAGGGCCGGGCCAAGGCGTTCGGCTGGATGGGGTCGGCCTTCTCCTTCGGCTTCCTGATCGGCCCGGCGGTCGGCGGCGCCCTGGGCGACATCGACCTGCGTCTGCCCTTCTATGTGGCCGCTGGCCTCGCCCTGGTGAACGGCCTCTATGGCCTGTTCGTCCTGCCGGAATCCCTGCCGCCGGAGCGTCGCACCAAGAGCTTCGATCTCGCCCGAGCCAACCCCCTCGGCTCCCTTCGCCTGCTGCGCTCTCATCCTGATCTGCTGGGCCTGGCGACCATAGGCCTCCTGTTCCAGCTCGCCCACACGGTCCTGCCGGCCATCTTCGTGCTCTACACCGGCTATCGCTATGGCTGGAGCCCCTCAACCATGGGCCTGGCCATGATGGCCACCGGGGTGGCGGGAGTCGTCGTCCAGACCCTGCTCGTCGGCCCCGTCGTCGCCCGCATCGGCGAGCGCGGCGCCCTGATGCTGGGGGCTGCGGCTGGGGCGATCGGCTTCGCCTGGTACGGCTTTGCGCCCACGGGCCTGCTCTATCTCGCCGGCGTGCCGGTCTTCGCCCTGATGAACTTCCTGATGCCCGGTCTCCAGGGCCTGATGACCCGCAGGGTGGCGCCCGACCAGCAGGGCCAGCTGCAGGGCGCCAATCAGAGCCTGCAGGGTATCGCCTCCATGGTGGGGCCAGCCCTGTTTGGTCTCACCTTCGCCTGGTCGATCCGCCATGCCGATCAGCTCCAGGCGCCGGGCCTGGCCATCTATCTCGCCTCGGCCCTCCTGGTGGTGGCGCTGATCCTCGGGACCCGGGTCGCACGGCCACCGGCCACCGCGCCCGCGGCGGCCTGAGCCAAGCCTGTGCTATAGGGCGCGTCATCTTTGCGCCCGAAAGCTTCGCCAAACGGCGAGGTCCGACTGTCCCACGGAGTCTCCATGCGCGCCGCACGTCTGCTTCTACCGGCCCTGGTCCTTCTGGCCGCCTGCACCGATCCCGCCAGCCGAAGCGAGGCGCAGCCCGCGCTCGCCCAGCCGACGCGGTCCCCGCCGGAGACCGCGGCGGATATGAAGACCTCGTTCGCTCCCGTGGTGAAGAAGGCCGCGCCCGCCGTGGTCAATATCTCGGCCAAGCGCCTGGTACGCCGTCAGGCCGATCCCTTCTGGGACCTGTTTGGCATGGGCGCGCCACGGGGGCGGGTGGAAGGCTCCCTGGGCTCCGGCGTCATCGTCCGCGCTGACGGGGTGATCGTCACCAACAATCACGTGGTGGCCGGCGGTCAGGAGATTATCGTCGCCCTGGCCGACCGTCGGGAGTTCCCCGCCAAGCTGCTGCTGGCCGACGAGCGCACCGACCTCGCCGTGCTCCAGATCGACCTGGGCGAAGAGCGCCTGCCGGTCCTGGCCATCGACGATTCCACCGACGCCGAGGTCGGCGACCTGGTCTTGGCCATCGGCAATCCGTTCGGGGTGGGCCAGACGGTGACCACCGGCATCATCTCGGCCCTGAACCGCACCGCCGATCCCAGCGGGGATGCGGCGGCCAGCTACATCCAGACCGACGCGGCCATCAATCCGGGCAATTCAGGCGGCGCCCTGGTGGACATGGACGGCGACCTGATCGGTATCAACAGCTTCATCGTCTCCCGCTCGGGCACCTCCAGCGGCGTGGGCTTCGCCATGCCTGCCGCCATGGTCAAACGGGTGGTCGAGACCGCCGTGGGCGGCGGCCAGCGGGTGGAGCGCCCCTGGCTCGGCGCGCGCACCCAGACAGTCACCGCCGAGATCGCCCGCTCCATCGGCATGAGCGCGCCGCAAGGGGTGCTGGTGGCCGACATCTGGCCGGGCGGCGCGGCGGCCCGGGCCGGCCTGCGCCAGGGCGACGTGATCCTCAGCGTCGATGACCAGGCGGTCAGCGACGTGGGCGGCCTGAACTATGCGGTCGGCACAAGGCGGCTGGGCGAGACCCTGCGCCTGGGGGTCCGCCGCGAGAACGGAACCACCGCCACGCTCAACCTGCGCGCCGAGGCCCCTCCGGCCACGCCGGCTCGGGACGAGCAGGTGCTCAGTGGCCGCAATCCCTTCGACGGCGCCACCGTGGTCAATCTGTCGCCGGCCGTCGCTGACGAACTTGGGGTCGATCCCTTCCAGGGTCCGGGGGTGATGGTGATCCGCGTCGGCCGCGGCTTCTCCATGAACGCCGGCCTGCGGCCCGGCGACATGATCCGCAGCGTCAATGGCCGGGAGATCCGCAATGTCCGCGACCTGACCGCGGCGGCCACGGCCGGGGCCGAGACCGGCGCCTGGCAGGTGACCATCCAGCGCAACGGCCAGCCGGTGACCGCCAACTTCCGGCTCTAGGATCGTGGCCGCGCGGCGCAGGCGCGGATTTGCTATGAGTCGGCCATGGCCGATCTCTTCGAAGCCGCCGGGCTGACCTCGCACGCGCCCTCGCCGCTGGCTGACCGCCTGCGTCCGCAGACCCTGGGCGAAGTGGTGGGGCAGGATCATCTGCTGGGGGAGGACGGCCCCATCGGCCGCATGGCCCAGGCCCACCGCCTGGCCTCCATGATCCTGTGGGGGCCGCCGGGGACCGGCAAGACCACGATCGCGAGGCTGCTGGCCAAGGCGGCGGGCTATGAGTTCCAGCAGCTTTCGGCGGTCTTCACCGGCGTCGCCGACCTCAAGAAGGCCTTTGAGCAGGCCCGGGCCCGCCGGCTGGCCGGCCAGTCGACCCTGTTGTTCGTCGACGAGATCCACCGCTTCAACCGCGCCCAGCAGGACGGTTTCCTGCCCTTTGTGGAGGAGGGGATCGTCACCCTGGTGGGCGCCACCACCGAAAACCCGTCCTTCGAGCTGAACGGGGCGCTGCTGTCGCGCTGTCAGGTCTTCGTGCTCAAGCGCCTGGACGACGAGGCGCTGACTGCCCTGCTGGCCAAGGCCGAGGCCTTCGAGGGCCGCGCCCTGCCGCTGGAGCCCGAGGCCCGCCAGGCCCTGGTGGCTCTGGCCGACGGGGACGGTCGCTACCTGCTGACCCTGGCCGAGACCCTGTTCAACATCGGTACGGCCAAGGCGCTGTCCACCAAGGAGCTGGGCGCCATCCTGCAGAAGCGCAGCCCGGCCTACGACAAGGACCGGGAAGAGCACTACAACCTCATCTCGGCCCTGCATAAGTCGATCCGCGGCTCGGACCCGGACGCGGCCCTCTACTGGCTGGCCCGGATGCTGGGGGGCGGGGAGGACCCGCTCTATCTGGCCAGGCGCCTGATCCGCACCGCGGCTGAGGATATCGGCGCGGCCGATCCCATGGCGCTCGTCCTCGCCAATGCGGCCAAGGACACCTACGATTTCCTGGGCAGTCCGGAGGGCGAGATCGCGCTGGCCCAGCTGGTGGTGCATCTCGCCACCGCGCCCAAGTCCAACGCTGTCTATGCAGCGTTCAAGGCCGCCCAAAAGGCGGCCAAGGACACAGGCTCCCTCATGCCGCCGGCCCATATCCGCAATGCGCCCACCCGGCTGATGCGCGACCTGGGCTATGGCAAGGGCTACGCCTACGACCATGACACCGAGGAAGGCTTCTCCGGCCAGAACTACTTCCCCGACGAGATGGAGCGGCCGGTCTTCTATCGCCCCAAGGGCGAGGGCGCCGAAGGACCGATTAAGGCGCGCCTGGACCGCTGGGCCGAGCTTCGCGCCCGGAAATCGCAAGGATGAGCCGCCCCCCGACGGCGCGCGCCGAAAAGGCGCCTGCACGAGAGATTCAGCTGTCGCCCGACGAGATCGCCTGGGTCCGTTCCATGGTGATCTATGAGGACGCCGATCTTCTGGCTCTCAACAAGCCGTCTGGCCTGTCCAGCCAGGGCGGCCGGGGGCAGGTCCATACCCTGGACGAGCTGCTGTTCGCCTTCGCCAAGCCGGGCAAGGCCAGGCCGCGCCTGATCCACCGCCTGGACCGGGACACCTCCGGCGTCATCCTGACGGCCAAGACCAAGCCGGCGGCCTCGGCGCTGGGCAAGGCGATGATGGCCCGGCGGTTTGGCAAGACCTATCTCGCCGTCGTTGCGCCTGGCGCGCCCGACCCTCGGGAAGGTCTGATCGACAAGCCCATGCGCCGGGAAGAGATCGGCCGCGAGGCATACATGCGCATCTGCGCGGAGGACGCCCAGGGCGCCGAAACCGCGCAAAGTCGCTATCGCACCCTCAGCGCCACACCGGTCGCCGCCCTGGTGGAGCTATCGCCAAAGACCGGCCGGATGCACCAGCTGCGGGTCCATATGGCCTCCATCGGTCGTCCCATCGCCGGCGACGTTCGCTATGGCGGGGCGCTGAGCCTCGGTGGGCAGACCTGTTCACGGCTGATGTTGCATGCGGCGGCCCTCGACGTTCCCCTGGCGGGGGGAGAGAGACTGCGCATCACCGCCCCGCCGCCGGCGGACATGAGCGACTTTTTCGCTGCGCTGGGCCTGGAGACGCCCGCCTTCTAACGTGGGGGTAGCGGAACAGCGGTCGCTTGCGGGACGTTGAGGCTGCATGACGCGATTTCTCGCCTGCCTGTCCCTCTGCGCGATGCTTGGCGCCTGCGCCATGGTCGACACCGCCTATGGTCCCGCCTACGGGCCCCGCGGGGCGGGGTTCTCGGAATACCGGATCGAGCCGGGTCGCTATCGCGTGACCTTCCAGGGCGGACCCGGTGCGCCGCCACAACAGGTGGCCGACTACGCTTTGCTGCGAGCGGCCGAGCTGGCCCTGGCCGAAGGCTATGACTGGTTCGCCATCACCGATCGGGCGACCTCGGGCCAGCCCGATACCGGGCCGCGTCTGTCCCTGGGCGCCGGCGGCGGCTCCCACGGGGGGCGCGGCGCCATTGGGCTTGGCCTGGGCACCAGCTTTTCGCTGGGGGGCGGTCCGGCCCTAGCCCATAGCCTTGAGGTGGTCATGGGGCACGGCGAGCGACCCGCCGACCCCAACGCCTATATGGCCCGGAGCGTTCAGGAGTCCCTGCGACCCCGCGTCTGAGCCGCGCCTGTAATCGGCGCTTGGCGAGCCCGAGCCTCCCCCGGCATAAGGGGCCATGGATAAGCTCTTTCTGGTCGCCCTGGGCGGCGGGGTCGGCGCCACGGCGCGCTACCTGCTCGGCGTCGCCAGCCTGCATCGCTTTGGTATGTCATGGCCGGTGGGCACCTTCATCGCCAATGTCGCCGGCGGCCTGCTGATGGGTCTGCTCGTGGGCTGGCTGGCCCTCCGAGGCGGGGCGGATCAGGAGCGTCTGCGCCTGTTGCTGGGCGTCGGCCTACTGGGGGGCTTCACCACCTTTTCCGCCTTTTCCCTGGAGACTGTCCTGATGATCGAGCGGCGCGCCTATGGCGAGGCTCTGGGCTATGTCCTTGTCTCGGTGGTCCTCTCCATCGCCGCCCTGTTCGCAGGCCTGATGCTGATGCGCAGGTTCGCCTGATGCGTGAGGTCCGCAACATGGTCGTCGACCCCGCCGAGGGCGGGGTGCGTCTGGACCGTTGGTTCCGCCGCCGCTGGCCCCACCTGACCCAGGGCCAGCTGCATAAGCTGATCCGTTCTGGCCAAGTCCGCATCGACGGCGCCCGCGCTAAGCCTGACACTCGCCTGGAGGGCGGCGAGACCGTGCGCGTGCCGCCCCTGCCGGACGCGCCGGCCAAGGGCGACAGCCGCAAGGCCGTGGAGCTGCATCCCCGGGACGTCGCCTTCGTGAAGGGCCTCGTCATCTATGAGGACGAGGAGGTTCTGGTCCTCAACAAGCCCTCGGGCCTGGCGGTCCAGGGCGGCACCAAGACCAACAGCCATGTGGACCGTCTGCTGGGCGCCTGGGGCGAGGGGCTGTCGCGGCCGAGGCTCGTCCACCGCCTGGACCGGGACACCTCCGGCGTTCTGGTGCTGGGCAAGACCCCCTCGGCGGCGGCCAAGCTCGCCGGCGCCTTCGCCCGCCGGAAAGCGCAAAAGACCTACTGGGCCCTGGTCATGGGCAATCCCCGCCCCACCGAAGGGGTGCTGGACCTGCCCTTGGTCAAGCGCGGCGTCGGCGATCGCGAGATGATCGTGCCGGCCGAGAAGGGCGACAAGGAAGCCGATCCCGCCGAAACCGAGTTCGTCACCATCAGCCGGGCGGGTCCCCGGGCCGCCTGGATGGCCCTGCGCCCCCACACTGGCCGCACCCACCAGCTCCGAGCTCACATGAAGGCCATGGGCCACCCGATCCTTGGGGATCCCAAGTATGGCGACGAGGCCTCGGCCCAGCTGTCGGGCCAGCTCAAGCTTCAGCTGCACGCCCGGCGTCTGACCCTGCCGCACCCCTCCAGCGGCATGCTGATCCTAGAGGCGCCCCTCAGCCCCGAAATGAAGGCCGGCTTCGCCCGCTTCGGCTTTGACGAGCACGAAGCCGACCCCGAGCCCTTTGCTCGCAAGCGGCGCTAAACGAGGCCAGCGCGTGAACCCCTGGAGCAGAAGTTGAGACGTGGATTTCAAGAGGCCTCAGACCGGCCCCGTCGATTCTACAAAACTGTGTCTGTCACAGAGGCCGAGGGCGGCCATGCTGTCCTGCTCGATGAGCGCCAGGTCCGCGGGCCCAGGGGTGGACGGTTGGTGACCCCCACCCGGGCTCTTGCTGAGATGATCGCCCAGGAGTGGGAAGGGCAGGGCGAAATCCTGGATGTGGCGGGCATGCACGCCACCCGGCTGGCCAACACCGCCATCGACTCCATTCCAGAGGCGAGAGCCGCTACCGCCCAGTCGGTGGCCGACTACGCCAGCTCTGATCTGCTCTGCTATTTCGCCGAGGAGCCCGAAGCCCTGGTGGCCCGTCAGACCGCGCAGTGGGAGCCCGTGTTGCAGCGGGCGGAGAGGGAGTTGGGTCTCCGCTTCGTTCGCGCCGCCGGCATCATCCATAGGCCGCAGCCCGAACCCACCCTGGTCAAGGTTCGCGACCTGGCCGCGGCCCTAGATGACTTCCGCCTGGCGGGTGTCGCGTTCGGCGCCTCCCTCTATGGCTCTGGCGTTCTGGCCCTGGCGTTGCAAAGGGGCTGGCTGGACGGCGCCCAGGCCCTGGCCCTTTCCCGCCTGGACGAGATCTTTCAGGAAGAGGCCTGGGGCGTCGATGAGGAGGCCGCCGAACGGGTCGCGCGCCTGGCGGTGGAGTCGGCCATGCTGGACGCCTGGTTCCGCGCCCTGGACGCGGCGTAAGGGCCAAATCTGCTGACGCCGCGTGAACTTGCGCGGCCCCGCGGCGCCCATTACGGCTTGGTCCCTCAGTGGTCTTCAGGGACGGGACGCAGCGTGCAGCAGATCCTCAAGCAGCTCGAAACCATGCGGGAAACCGCCCGCCAGGGCGGCGGCGCCCGGCGGATCGAAGCCCAGCACGCCAAGGGCAAGCT
>DJWR01000132.1 GCA_002441055.1 Caulobacteraceae bacterium UBA6225
TCGCCAAGGAGCCGATCAGCCTCGAAACCCCCATCGGCGATGAGGAAGACTCCCACCTGGGCGACTTCATCGAGGACAAGAACGCGGTCCTGCCCATCGATGCGGCCATCCAGTCGAACCTGCGCGAGACCACCACTCGCGTTCTGGCCTCGCTGACCCCGCGGGAAGAGCGCGTGCTGCGGATGCGCTTCGGCATCGGCATGAACACCGACCANNGAGGCCAAGGCCCTGCGCAAACTCAAGCACCCGAGTCGGTCGCGAAAGCTGCGAAGCTTTCTCGACAGCTAGGACTTCAGAACCCCGCCGGAAACGGCGGGGTTTTTCGTTGCGCCAGGCGATCTAGGGGAGCCTCCTGAACAAGAGGGGACACAAAGGCCACGAAGGGGTGCGAAGGGCGCAAAGCCGCCGCCGCCGGTCCCTTGTGTCCTTTGCGCCCCTTTGTGTTCTTCGTGCCCCCACTTTTACTCGCGCTACGCGCTAGCCGCGGTCCCGCCGCGCGCGGAAGGCCGCCTCCACCGAGGGCATGACAAGCCAGCTGATGTCTTCGCCCACGGACTCCAGCTCCTTGGCGGTGCTGGAGGAGACGTGCAGGAACTGGGCGTCGCAGATGAAGTGGACCATGGGGATGGTGGGGTCGAGCCGCTCTGCCAAGCCGTGCAGATTGAATTCCTCGTGGAAGTTGGTGGCCTCGCGCAGGCCGCGGACGATGTGGGTCGCCCCGATGGCCCGGGCGTAACGGACCAGGCTCTGGCGGGCGTATTCGCCGACCTCAAGCGACTGGTCGAGGATGGCGGTGGCGTCGGGCCAAAGATCCAGGACCGAGCTGCGGATGAGTTCGGTGCTCTGCTCGACGCTGAAGGCCCGCTGTTTGCGGACATTGGTGCCCACCGCCACATGGACCGCGTCGAAGGTGGTGAGCGCCTTGCGGATGATGTCGAGATGGCCGCGGGTGACGGGATCGAACGACCCGGCGTAGAGCGCCTTGGTCCGCTGGGCCTTGTGCATCTGCATCTCAAACACCTGTGGGTCTGGGATGCAGCCTCGGTCGGCGGCGCGCCCGGCGCAAGGGGCTGCGCGCTGTCGGCGGACGCTTAGGCTCAATACTCAAAGACTTGAGCGCGTTTTGCTCCGATAACCGGTTCCCACTTATCGGAACGCGCTTTAGCGGCGTTCCTGCAGGCGTAGCAGGGCGCTCCACATGTCCTGGGCCGCGCCGATGGTGGCGAGGTTGGCCGTGAACTGGTGCTTGGCCGTGATTTGCTCCACGGCCTCCTGTTCATAGCTTGTGGTCGAGCCTTCGACGCCCATGGTCGCGGTGCGCTGGGCGGAGGCTTCGAAGCGGCGGCTGGCGGCGAGCATGCCGTAGCTGGCGGTGGCGATCGGGTCCATGGGCGGGTCTCCTGCCAGGAGAGCCTGCGCGCCAGGCGGTTAAGGTCCCGCTCTCAAGGATGGTGAACGCCGGTCGTTTAGCGCCAGCCGTAGTTGAAGCTGATGCTGATGCGCGGGGTCTTGGCGGCGTTGGCCGGCACCTCGTGACGCAGCCAGCTTTCCCACATCAGGATCGTGCCGGGCTGGGGCTGCAGATAGACGAAGCTGCGCTCGGCCTCCGGCGCCTCGGCCAGGCGGGGCGGGGCGGCCATCATCAGGGGCAGGCGGGGATCTTCCAGCTTGAGCGCGCCGGCGCCGGGCGGGGTGCGCACATAGACCGTGCCCGACAGCACGCTGTGGGGATGGATATGGCCGCTGTGGCCGGCGCCGGGCTTCAGCAGATTGACCCAAAGGCTGTCGAGCTTCAGGCGCCGGGCGCCGAGGTCGAGGTTGAGGGCTTGCGCATAGGCCTTGGCGTGGCGATCGAGCCTGGTCTTCAGGTGCGAGAACACCGTCGCCCGCTGCGGCAGATCATCCAGGGAGGCGTAGGAGGTGTAGCCCCCATAGGCGTTGGCCTTGCACCAGGCCTGGCCGGCGCGATCCTCGGCGGCCAGCATTTCCACGGCCTCTTCCAGTTCGGCGTTGAAGGCGTCGAAGCCCGCCGCTTCGGCAAGGCTGGACTCATAGATCTGGGTGACGAAGAGGGGGCGCAGGCTCATGGTGTGGGGGCCATAGCCCAGCCTGGAGATCAGGGGAAGCTGCGCCTGAAACACGCCCCATTTCCGTGGCTTATGAGCAGAGGAGGATTTCGCCTATGACACGACTGCCCGTTCTCGCCGCCGTGGCGGCCCTGACCTTCGCCGCAGCCGGCGCCGCCCAGGCCCAGGATCGCGGCCGCAATAGTCTGACCCCCGACAAGACCGAGATCTGTCTGGATGTCAGCGGCGGGACCCTGCCCATCGTGTGCAAGGTCCCCGCCAGCCGCCTGGACAAGCGCGAGGACATCTGCAGCTGTCCGCAGGGGATGCGCACCACCGTCGCCGTCTGTGGCCCGGGCCAGACCGCGCCGGGCGAGACCGTGGCGTTGAACGCCGTCCGGCGCGAGGCGGCCCGCGATGGCAGCCTGATCGGCGATCTGTTCCAGGGGCAGCCGATCTGCGTCGCCCCGCGGGACTGACGCTGTAGCCCCGGCGGCTCAGCCGGCCAGGGCGCCATAGACCATCTTCTGGAAGACGGGCAGGGCCGCGCGGCCACCCATACGCTGGCCGGTGGCCAGTTGGGCGGCGGCCTCTGGCCCCAGCGGCATGGAGTTCTGGATCAGATAGATCAGCACCATGTCGGCCTGCGGATCGGCCTGCCACCAGGTGCCGAAGGCGCCTGGCCAGCCGAAGGCGCCCGCATTGCCGGCCCCCATCCAGGCCTGCTTCACCGGGTCGGTGATCACCGAGACCCCCAGACCGAATCCCTGACCCATCCAGAAGGGGATGCCCATGAAGGGGATTTCCTTCTGGGCCGGGGTCAGCCGGTCGGCGGTCATCATCTCCACGGTCTCAGCCTTCAGCAGACGCACCCCGTCCACCTCGCCCTTGCCCAGCATCAAGCGCGCGAACTTCAGATAGTCGTCGGCGGTGGACACGAGGCCCCCGCCGCCCGCGGCGAAGACCGGCGGGGCAGGGTGATATGGGAAGGCGACCTCTTCCATGACGTCGGTCTCCGGATTGATCCGGTAGAGCTTGGCCGCCCGGTCGAGCTTTTCAGGCGGCACATGGAAGGCCGTGTCGGTCATGCCAAGGGGCCCGAAGACGCGGTCCTGCAGCACCTGGTCCAGGGGTTTGCCCTCAATCCGGGCGACGATGAAGCCCAGGACATCGGTGGCGTGGCTGTAGTGGAACCGTGCGCCGGGCTGGTAGCTGAGGGGCAGCTCGCCCAGGCGTTTCATCCATTCGTCCGGGGTCAGCGGCGTTCCGAGCGCCGGACCCAGGGCCTTCTCGTGGGCTTGAGCGATGGGGCCCATGGAGGTGAAGCCATAGGCCAGTCCCGCCCGGTGGGTCATCAGGTCTTCGATGGTGATGTCGCGCTCGGCCGGCGCCGTCTGGTCCAGGGGGCCATCGGCGGCCTTCAGCACCTGCATGTCGGCGAATTCCGGCGCCCAGCGGGTGATNNGTGATCGGCTTGGTCATCGACGCGATGCGGAAGATGGTGTCCCGGGTCATGGGCTTGTCGCCGGCGATGTCCCGGCGGCCAATCGTGTCCACCTGGACGACCTTGCCGCCCCGCCAGACCAGGGTGACGAAGCCCGAAAGGTCGCCGGCGTCCACCACGCCCTGCAGGGCTGGACCGATGGCCTGCAGGCCGCCTGCGGAAAATTCGCCATCCATCGGTGTCATCCCTTCGTACAGTCGTTCAAGTGCTGCGATGGGGCCCATAGCGCCGGGCAGGCGGGCTGACGTCAAGCCGAACTGAGGAGACCTTCGACCATGACCTTGCCGCCCCTGCGTCAGGCGCTCGCCTTCGCTGTCCTCGCCCTGACGCTCGGCGCCTGTTCGCCGCTCACCGCCTTCGCCACCCTGACGCCCACCGACCGCGCCCAGCAGGCCGGGTAGGGGCTGGCCTATGGATCAGAGCCGCGCCAGCGCCTCGACCTCTATGCCCCGCCGCAAGGGGCTCAGGACGCGCCGGTGGCTGTGTTCTTCTACGGGGGAACCTGGGAGAACGGCCGCCGCCAGGACTATGGATGGGTGGGCCGGGCCCTCGCGGCTGAGGGCTTCCTGACGCTGTCGCCGGACTATCGGCTCTATCCCGAGGTCACCTATCCGACCTTCCTGGAGGACGGGGCGGCGGCCATCGCCTGGGCGGTGGAGAACGCCGCCCAGCATGGGGGCGATCCCAGCAGATCGTGCTGATCGGCCACTCGGCCGGCGCTTACAGTGCGGTGATGCTGAGTCTGGATCGTCGCTATCTGGAGGCGGCGGGCGTCGATCCATCCCGGATCCGCGCGGTGGCGGGCCTGGCGGGACCTTATGACTTTCTGCCCCTGAAGGGGGAGACGGTGCGCGGCGTGTTCGGCGGCGCGTCGGACCTCGCCGCCACCCAGCCCATCAATCAGGTGGACGATCAGGCCCCGCCGGCCTTCCTGGCCACCGGCGGTGATGACAGCGTCGTCCTGCCGCGCAATAGCGAGGCCCTGGCCACGGCCCTGCAGGCGCAGGGCGTGGTGGTGGAGACGAGGATTTATCCTGACCTCGGCCACGCCGGCGTGCTGCTGGCCCTGTCCAAGCCCCTGCGGGGTCGGGCGCCGGTTCTGGAGGACATGACCGCCTTTCTGCGCCGCCACACCGAGGTGGGGACAGAGACGGCCAACGAGGTTGCAGCGCGCCAGACCCGTTGAGCCCTTACGGTGTAAAGGCTTGGGCGAAGCTTCCCTTGCGGCAGCCTATTGCAACGCGGCAATTGAACCGCAGGGTTGAAATGCGTATATGCCTTCTCCCCCGATAGCCTGACGGCTGGCGGGATTGTCAGTTCTCGTGAACGCAAGGACGCGCTCCGCCCATGCTGGTCACCCTCATGAAGGCCAAGCTTCACCGGGCTACGGTGACCCAGGCCGACCTGGACTACGAAGGCTCTATCGCCATCGACCGTGACCTGCTGGATGCCTCGGGCATCCTGCCGCACGAGCAGGTGGATGTGCTGAACATCACCACGGGCGCTCGCTTCACCACCTACGCCATCGAAGCCCCTCGCGGGTCGCGGGTGATCGGCGTGAATGGCGCGGCCGCCCGCCTGGTTCAGAAGGGCGACAAGGTCATCGTGGTGACCTACGGCATGCTGCCGGCTGAAGAGGCCCGCAACTATGCCCCCACGGTCGTTCTGCTGGATGACGGCAACGAGATGAAGCAGGCCGCCTGATGACTCGCTGGCCCGCCGCGATCACCCTCTCGGCGGCCGCCCTGCTGATCTTCGCCTGCTCGCCCGCCGGCCCTGAGGGGGGCGACACCTCGGTTCTCGACCGCGAAATCGGCCAGCGGATCGGCGATCCCTCGACCTGCGTGCTGCTGGCTGAGCGGACCACCGGCAAGATCGTCTATCGCTATGGCACGAACACCGTCTGCGCCCGCACCTATCCGGGGTGCCAGGACGAGGCCGAGCAGACGGTGGAAGATCTTCTGAAAAGCCTCGATCCTGCGGCGGAAGGCGTGGCCATCAGCTGCCCCACCGCCACGGACGGTTCGCGCAGCGTTGGCTGGGCGGCTGGTCCGGTGGCTGGCCAGGACCTGGTCTTCGCCGCGGTGATGGAAGGCCAGCGGGCCTTGCCGGGCATGATCATGACCGACCGCCTGGCCAGCGCCTTTTCCGCCGCCGGCCTGGAATAGGCCTCCGCCCCTATGGGGGGCGAAGGCCTTGGTCCTTAGCGGGTCAGCTCATAGAGACCCGAAATATCCACCCGCACGGTCAGCTCGCCGCCGGACACCGGCGTAGAGTCCTTCATGCTCTCAGCTCGCGCCATGGCCATGTAGGGCATGGGCG
>DJWR01000136.1 GCA_002441055.1 Caulobacteraceae bacterium UBA6225
AAGAAACTGCCCCCACTGGGCCTCGGGGTCGGCCGCCGTGATCCTGGGCCAGTCCGGGGTCTGATTGCGGAACCAGGTCGCCTGGCGCTTGGCATAGCGCCGGGTGGCCTGCTGGGCGGCGGCCAGGGCTGCGTCCAGGCTCATCTCACCGGCCTGCCAGGCTGCGATCTCCGCCAGCCCCAGGGCCTTCATCACCGGGAGGTCAGGATCCAGACCCCGCGCCATCAGGGCGGTGACCTCATCGGCGGCGCCCGCCTCGACCATGGCCGCCAGCCGCGCGTCACAGCGGGCGTAGAGCTCCTCACGCGGCGGATCGATGGCGACGCCCCGCCAGTCACCGGCGCTAAAGGGCGCGGTCGTCTGCGTCTGGAGCGCCGAGAGCGACTGCCCGGACGTGAGATAAACCTCCCAGGCGCGCGCCAGACGCTGGCGGTCGCCGGGTGCGATGCGCGCCGCGGCGGTCGGGTCGACCTGCGCCAGGCGGTCCCGGAAGGCCGCCTCGCCGAGCGTCTCGAAGTCCGCCGCCACGGCGGCCCGGGTTTCTACGGTGGACGCGGGGATCTCCGCCAGGCCATGGGTCAGGCTGCGGAAATAGAGGCCTGTGCCGCCGACCAGGATGGGGCTTTTCCCCCGGTTGCGGACCTCAGCGATGATGGGCAGGGCTGCACGCTGCCACCGGCCCACTGACCAGGCCTCGGCCGCGTCGGCGACCCCGAACAGATGGTGGGGCGCCTGGCCCAGCTCTTCCGGCGCGGGCCGGGCGCTCAGGATTTCCAGGTCCCGATAGAGCTGAATGGAGTCGGCGTTGATGATCTCGCCGTCGATTTCCCGGGCCAGGCGCAGGGAGATCGCCGTCTTGCCGCTTGCCGTCGGCCCGCCGATCAGCCAGATGCGGGGCTCCATGGAAATCGCGCTCACCCTTGTCAGTCCGCAGGAGGCCGCCGTCGCTGCGGCCACCGTCCGTCTCACCCAAGCGCTCGCAGGCGCACAGGCCCGCGTCAAGGAACCCCGGCCGCTCGGCCCAGGCGCGGTCGACCTGTTGGTGGAGGCCGGGGCGCTCGCCCCAGTGCGCGACGCCGCCCTGGCCGCGCTGTCGGATATGCCGGTGGACGCCTGCGTCCAGCCCTGGGATGGGCGGCGTAAGCGGCTGCTGATCGCCGACATGGATTCCACCATCATCGGCTGTGAGTGCATCGACGAGCTGGCCGATTTCGCCGGGGTCAAGGACAGGGTCTCCGAGATCACCGAGCGGGCCATGCGCGGGGAGCTCGATTTCGAGGCCGCCCTGCGCGAGCGGGTGGCCATGCTGAAGGGCCTGCCGCTGTCGGATCTGCAACGGGCCTATGACGAGCGGGTGGCCCTCAATCCCGGGGCGCGGACCCTGGTGCGGACCATGGCGGCGGGCGGGGCGCGCTGCGTCCTGGTCTCGGGCGGTTTCACCTTCTTCACCAGCCGTGTGGCGCAGGCTGCGGGCTTCCACGCCCAGCGGGCCAACACCCTGGTTGAGGCCGGGGAGGTCCTGGCCGGAGAGGTGGGCTCGCCCATCCTTGGCCGCGAGGCCAAGCTTGCGGCCCTGCGCGAAGAGGCCGCCGCCATCGGGGCCGACCTGACCGCGACCCTCGCCGTCGGCGACGGGGCCAATGACCTGGCCATGATCGAGGCTGCCGGTCTCGGCGTCGCCTACCGGGCCAAGCCGGTGGTCGCCGCCCAGGCCCATGCCAAGGTCGATCACGCTGACCTGACGGCCTTGCTCTACTTCCAGGGCTACTCCGCGCAAGACTTTGTCACCGACTGAAGCAGGCGTTGATTTCGCTTCGGGCGCGTCTCGGACTATGAGCCTGCCATGACGCTTCCCCGACCCTGCGCCGCCGTCGTGTTCGACATGGACGGCCTGCTCATCGATTCCGAACGCCTGATGCTGCAGGCCATGCAGGGCGCAGCCCTGGCCATGGGGCGCGACATGCCGTTCCCTGTCTTTCAGAGCATGGTCGGCCTCACCCACGTGGCGAGTGACGGCATCCTGATCGATCACTTCGGCGCGGGTTTCGCGCTGGATGACTATGTGGCCGAGGTCCGCGCGCGATACGTCGAAGCGCATAAGGCCGGCGTCGCCCTGAAGGCTGGCGTCGTCGAGATGCTGGACCACCTGGACGCCGTCGGCGCGCCCCGGGCGGTAGCTACCTCATCGCGCATGCAATCGGTGGAGACCCATCTGGGTCATGCCGGCCTGCTGTCGCGGTTCGACGCCTTCATCACCGCCGAGAGCGTGACCAACGGCAAGCCACACCCGGAACCCTATCTGATGGCTGCGGCGGCGCTGGGCCTCGATCCGCGCGACTGCATCGCCCTGGAGGATAGTCACAACGGGGTCCGCGCGGCGGCGGCGGCCGGCATGATGACCATCATGGTGCCCGACATGCTGGAGCCCAATGACGAGATGCGGGGCCTGTGCGTGCGCATTGCTCAGGACCTGCACGAGGTCCGTGACCTGTTGTCCGTGATGGTCCGCAAATGAAAAGCCCCCGGTCCAGCTAAGGACCGAGGGCTGATCTCTTCGCAGGGGGCGGCGCTTACCGCGCCCCGCCCGGACCCCGCTCGAAGTAGCGGAAGAAGGCGCTGTCGGGCGACAGGACCATGGTCGCATCCCCCTGACCGATGGACGCTTCATAGGCCTGCATCGAGCGGTAGAAGGAGGCGAAGCCAGGGTCGCGGCCGAAGCTCTGGGCGTAGATGCGCGTGCGTTGCGCATCGCCTTCACCTCGGGTGCGGTCGGCGGTTTCCTGGGCGGTGGCCAGGGTGATGGTCACTTCCTTATCGGCCGCGGCGATGATCTCACGCTTCTGCTGCTCGCCGATGGCGCGGACCTGGGCGGCCTCCTGCTGACGGGAGGTCTCCATCCGGCGGTAGACCGCCGCCTGGTTGGCCTCTGGCAGGTCAGCGCGGCGGATCCGGACGTCGATCACCTCAATACCCAGGCGCGACGACTCCGCCCGGGCGCGGACGTCCTGCAGGGTGCGCTGCATGACCCCGCTGCGGGACCCGGAAATGATCTCGCTGGACGGCGCCGAACCCAGGACTTCACGCAGGGCCGAATTGACCAGACGCTGGATACGGTCGCGGGCGGTGCGGTCGTCCCGCAGGGTGCGGTAGTACTGCAGAGGCTCGCTGATCCGGTAACGGATGAAGGCGTCAACCACCAGGCGCTCCTGGTCGGCGGCGATGATCTCCTCCTCATCGGTGGCCAGGGCCAGGTTCCGCTTATCGAAGCGCAGAACCTGCTCCATGAAGGGAACCTTGACCTTGAGGCCGGCGGTGGCTTCCGCCCCGGCGTTGACCACCCGGACGGGGTCGCCCAGGCGCACCACGATGGCCTGTTCGCGCTGATCCACCACGAAGAAGGTGTTGGCCAGGACGATCAGAGCCACCACCGCGGCGATGGCGTAGGGGATGTAGCGACGATCCATCATTGGCTGCTCCTCGCGCCGGGCGCCGCCGAGCCGGTTTCAGCCGGCGTGGCGGTGGTGGCGGGCACGCCTGTGCGCGGCCGGAAGACTTCAGGGGGCAGGATGATCGGGGCGCTGGCGCCTTCGGAGTCGACGATCACCTTGTTCGAGTTCTGCAGCACCCGCTGCATGGTCTCGATATAGAGGCGCTCGCGGGTCACCCCAGGGGCTGAGCGATACTCGGCATAGATCTGGTCGAAGCGTGACGCCTCACCGGTGGCTTCCCGCACGGCCTGTTCGCGATAGGCCTCGGCGGCCTGAGTGATGCGCGCGGCGTCACCCTTGGCTTCGTTGATCACCCGGTTGCGATAGGTATTGGCCTCGTTGACGGCCGATTCTGCGTCCTGGCCGGCATTGGCCACTTCGCGGAAGGCGTCGACCACCTCGGCGGGCGGATTGGCGTTGCGGATCTGGACTTC
>DJWR01000005.1 GCA_002441055.1 Caulobacteraceae bacterium UBA6225
ATAAAAAGGGCTCTAAATCAAAAAGCTAGAGCATTTTAAACCCGATAACCGCGTCACACTTATCGGAAAATGCTCTAAGGCCAAGGCCGCCAGGGGAAACCCCGGCGGCCTTTTCCTTTGGGCGTTCCTCGATCGCTGAACCTGCGCCTTTCCATTTTCGAAACCCACACATGGTTGTCTGTCGCCTGCGCACGCATCTTGCAGGGGAACAACCTGACCGTGCGAAACTGGGAGGGGCGCTGTTATGGGAGCCGGAATCAGCGTCGAGACGCGGCGGGCAAGTGAGCTCGACCCGCAGGCGCGCGCCCTGTGGGCGCGGTTCCGCGACGCCAATCCTGCGCTGTCGAGCCCCTATTTCGATCTGCGTTACGTTCTGGCCGCCAGCGCTGTAGCGCCCCATGCTCAGGTGGCCGTGATCCGCCAGGGTGGGGAGACCATCGGCTTTCTGCCCTTTCAACGCCGGGGCGGGGCGATCCAGCCCATGGCCGCCCCGCTCACCGACTATCACGGGCTCATCGCCCGCCCCGGCGCGCAAATCGACCTGAAGGTGGTGTTGCAGCACCTGCAGGCCCGCCGGTTCCGGTTCGGCGGTCTGGTGGACGCCCAAGCGCGGCCGATCAACGCCGCCGCCCCCAAGCCAGCGATGATCGCCGACCTCACCGGCGGGTATGACGCCTATCTCGAGGGGCGCCGCGCAGCCGGGCAGGGGAGCTTCCTGAAGGACAAGCGCCGGCGTCAGCGGCAACTGGCCGAGCAGGTGGGGCCGCTCAGCTTCAGCCTATCGGCTGATCCTGACATGCTGGAGCTCATCATCGCCGAGAAGCGCGCGCAGATGCGACGCACCGGCCAGCACGACGTCTTTTCAACGCCCTGGACCCAGGATCTCCTGCGTCATCTGAACAATGACGCCGATCCCGATTTTGGCCTGCGGGTGGCGGTGCTGAAGGCCGGCGACAAGGTGGTGGCCGCCGAGGCCGGCCTGCTGTCTGGCTCGGTCTATCACCTGTGGTTCCCGATCTATGATCCGGACTTCGCCCGCTACTCCCCCGGCGCCCTGATGACCCTGGAGACCCTGCGGGTTCTGGCCGACCAGGGCGTGGCGCTGGCCGACTTCGGCCCGGGGGCGGAGGACTACAAGCGCGCCTTCGCCGATGAAGGCGCCGAGGTGGTGGAGGGCGATGTCATGGCTGACCCCTTCGTCGAGGGTCTGCGAGACCTGGTTCGTCAGACTGTGGCGGGCTCGCCACGGCTGCATGAGCGCCTTCTCGCCCTTTACCAGCGGCTCGACCGCCGCCTTGACCGTATCGCGGCCTGCGAGCCCGGACTCAACGGGCAGATCAGCGCGGCGGGGCGGTCCCTCAGTCATCTGGGCCGCCGCCGTCCACAGGTGCGGGCGGGCCTTGGCCTGAGCCTTGGACTTTCTCTCGCCGGCGCCACGGCCGGCCTCATTCTTCTGGACTGATGATGGACAGGACCATGACCGCCGACACGCTTTCAGACCGTCTGATTCCAGCCTGGGCGCCGGAGCAGAAGGCCGGCTTCCGCAAGGCGCCGATCACCTTCGCCCATCGTCTGCCCCAGACCGGTCTGTTCGAGGACGAGGCCCTGGCGGTCCTGCTCGATCGCTATCCGGCCGAGCTCTACGACATCAACCTCTTCGACTATGACGACGAGGGACAGGTCACCATGCGCACCGGCGTGCGCGGCCGGCTGCCGGGCGAGAACGTGCTGGAGGGCATCAAGGATGGCCGGGTCTGGGTTCAACTGCGTCGGGTGGAGCAGCACTACGAGGCGCTGATCCCAGTCATTCACGGGGCCTTCCGCGAGATCGCCCGGGAGGCGCCGGGCTTCCGTCCCGTGCAGTTGAACGGTCAGCTGATCCTTTCGGCGCCTCAGGCCAAGGTGCCCTTCCACGCCGATGCGCCTGGTGTCTGCCTCTTCCACATGCGCGGCCGTAAACGCATCTGGATCTATCCGGTGGACGAGGCGCACATGCCCCAGGCGGGCATGGAGAACATCATGCTCAAGCAGCAGACCGAGGATCTGCCCTACCGCCGCGATATGGACGCCGCCGCCCAGGTCTTCGATCTGGAGCCCGGCATGGCCGTGACGTGGCCCCTTCATGCACCGCATCGCATTGAGAACCAGGAAGGCTTCAACGTCTCCCTGTCGGTGGACTATCAGACCTGGGGCACACGCTTCACCAATGGCGCCCACTACGCCAACGGGATCTTCCGCCGGAAGGGGCTGCCTGTGGCGGCCATGACGCGCACCCCGATGCCCGCCCGCGCCGGTCTGTGGGCCGCGTCACTGGCGCTGAAACGCGCCGGGCTGGTCGAGGATCGTATCGCCAACCTCGACCGCAGCTTTGAGCTGGACGGCGTCAAGACCTGAGCCGCCCCCCGCCGCGTCGGGGCTTCACCCTTCGCGGTCGGCCTTCGAATCAGCCGGTTCCGGACCTCGGTTGGCGGGCGCCCCCGTGTCGGGGTCCGTGCGGGTCTTGTCGCTGTGCGTAGAGGCCTCCGATCCCGCCGGCACATGGGCCGAGGTGGGGGGCGATCCTGGCCGCTGTTCGTCGTCGCGGTTGCGCCCGTCGCCAGACGGCGATTGGGCGACCTTGGGATCATGGCTGGAAGGAGCGCTCATAGGGCCTCGCAATGACAGTGCACGTACTGGCTAAACGCGCCCGGCGGCCCTTTGATCCAACTTGCCCGTGCGGGCGCCCCCTGCTAAACGAGCCGGCTCCGGTGATGAACCGCGCGCCGGCGGGCTTTCCGCTTCCCGGCGCGCTGTCTATTGTTCGGAGCCAAGGTCCCGTCTCTGTGAGGCGGCGGGGCTGAGGCGTGTAGGAGTGTAGCTCAGCTGGTAGAGCATCGGTCTCCAAAACCGAGNNCCGGGGGTTGGGGGTTCGAGTCCCTCCACTCCTGCCATCCTATCTGTCTGTGAAGCCGTGAACCGCGCGGGCGGGGCCCGACCAAGAGCCGCCGCCCTCAAGTAGAAAGTCGCTATCCTCGATGGCCAGGAAACCGGGCGCTACGCCGCAAGCGATGAGGAACCGCGCCGCCAAGACGGCTGCGGCCATGTCCTCTGGCTCGCCGCTCGCCGACTCCGCGCCGAAGAAGAAGACCCCTCCAGGCCAGTTCATGCGGGAGGTCCGCGCCGAAGCGCGCAAGATCACCTGGACGAGCCGCAAGGAGACCTGGATCACCTCGGTGATGGTCGGGATCATGGTCGTTCTGGCGGCGATCTTCTTTTTCGGGGTCGACTTCATCATCAGCTGGCTGATGGGCCTCGTCCTCCAGCTCGCAAACGCGGGATAATCCAGATGAACGCTGAAGCCGCGGACGCCGTCGCGCCGACCAATCACAAGTGGTACATCGTCCACGCCTATTCCAACTTCGAGAAGAAGGTGAAGGAGGCGATCCTCGACCAGGCCCGCAATCAGGGTCTTGAGGATCAGTTCTCCGAGGTGCTGGTGCCCACCGAGGACGTGGTGGAGATCCGCCGCGGCCGGAAGATCAACACCGAGCGCAAGTTCTTCCCCGGCTACGTCCTGGTGAAGATGAACCTCACCGACGAGGCCTATCACCTCATCAAGAACACCCCGAAGGTCACGGGCTTCCTCGGCTCCGGCGCCAAGCCGCTGCCGGTCTCTGAAAAGGAAGTCGCCCGGATCATCGGCGCCATCGAAGAGGGTGTTGAGCGGCCCAAGCCGACCATCAGCTTCGAGATTGGCGAACAGGTTCGCGTCACCGACGGCCCCTTCGCCAGCTTCAACGGCTCGGTGGAACAGGTCGACGAAGAGCGCGCCCGCCTGCGAGTCACCGTCTCCATCTTCGGCCGCGCCACCCCGGTCGAACTCGAATACGGCCAGGTCGAAAAAACCAGCTGATCGAGCTTTCGCGTGTTCATTGCCTTCGCGGAATAATGCCGAGGCGAGAAGTTGAACCACGAAGGACACAAAGAGCACAAAGGTCTCGATGCGCGCATCGAGGCGGTCGGCCGCCAAGTGATCGATGCGGGCTTGAAGGTCCATCGTATCCTAGGACCAGGGCTTCTGGAGTCGGCCTACGAGACGTGCCTTGCGTTCGAGCTTGAGAGCCGCGGGCTGGACATCGTCCGACAATCACCGCTCCCCGTCGTCTATGAGGGCCGGCGTCTTGACGCCGGCTATCGGCTGGACCTCCTCATAGAGGACTGCGTCATCGTCGAGGTGAAGGCGGTCGAGGCGCTCTCGCGCCTGCATGAGGCGCAGATCATTACCTATCTCCGCCTGTCGCAGCTTCGGCTCGGCTATCTGATGAACTTCAACGTGCCGATGTTTCGGCAGGGCGTTCGCCGCTTTGTCCTCTGAGCCTTTGTGCTCTTCGTGTGCTTTGTGGTGAATGAACTCGGCGTAGTGACATCGCTTGCTCACGTCGCGCCTCGCTGATAGAAGCGCGGGCTTCGCCGGGCGGCCTTTGGTCGCGCGGCTCAAATCCGTGGGAGGGGGCTGGCCAGCCATAACCCCGCACCACGGCTCAACAGGCCGGACGTCCGGCCAAAGAGGAGAAGATGGCCAAGAAAATTCTGGGCTATATCAAGCTGCAGGTGCCCGCGGGCTCCGCCACCCCTTCGCCGCCCATCGGGCCGGCGCTTGGTCAGCGCGGCGTCAACATCATGGGCTTCTGCAAGGAGTTCAACGCCCGCACCGAGAAGGAAGTGAAAGGCACGCCCCTGCCGACGGTGATCACCGTCTATCAGGACAAGTCGTTCACCTTCGTCACCAAGACCCCGCCCGCGACCCACTACATCAAGCAGGCGGTCGGCATTAAGTCCGGCGCCAAGCTCACCGGCCGTGAGACCGTGGGCAAGATCACCCGCGCCCAACTGCGCGAGATCGCCGAGTCGAAGATGAAGGATCTCAACGCCAACGACGTGGAATCCGCCGCCCGCATCATCGAGGGCTCCGCCCGTTCGATGGGCCTTGAGATCGTGGAGGCCTAAGCACCATGCCTAAGCAAGCAAAGCGCATTCAGGCCTGGACCGGCGACCGTCTGGCGACTCATTCCGTCGAAGACGCCATCAAGCTGGTCAAGGAAAACGCCAAGGCCAAGTTTGACGAGTCCATCGAGATTTCCGTCAATCTGGGCGTCGATCCCCGTCACGCTGACCAGCAGGTCCGTGGCGTTGTGAACCTGCCCTCGGGCACGGGTCGTGACGTCCGCGTCTGTGTCATCGCCAAGGACGCCAAGGCTGATGAAGCCACCGCCGCCGGCGCCGACATCGTCGGCGCTGAAGAGCTGGTGGAACGCATCCAGGGCGGCTTCATGGAGTTCGACCGCGTGATCGCCACGCCTGACATGATGGCCCTGGTCGGCCGTCTGGGTAAGGTGCTCGGCCCCCGCGGCCTGATGCCGAACCCCCGCGTCGGCACCGTGACCCCCAACGTGGCTCAGGCCGTGAAGGACGCCAAGGGCGGCGCCATCGAGTTCCGCACCGAGAAGACCGGCATCATTCACGCCGGCATCGGCAAGGCGAGCTTCTCGGACGACGCCATCCTGGCCAACGTCAAGGCCCTGGTGGACGCGCTCAACAAGGCCAAGCCCTCGGGCGCCAAGGGCACCTATGTGAAGAAGATCAGCCTGTCTTCGACCATGGGCCCCGGCTTCCGGGTCGACACCAGCTCGGCCGGCGCCTAAGCGCCACCAGGCTGAACAGACGATCTGGGGGGCTGCGGCGACGCGGCCCCCTTTTTCGTGGGCGCGATGCGAGTGCGCCGGGGCGTTGCGCTCAGGCCGGCCCTGCTGTATGAGCCGCCCCTCTAAGGTTTCGCCGCTCCGCAAGGAGGGGCGGGGACTGGAAGTTTCCCGCAAGGGAGCTTCCGATCCTGTCCAAGAACTGCGGGATCCAGGGGTCGCCTGGATCATAAGCGTGGAAGAGCCCTTCCACACTCGCGGGGAGACGGGAAGATGACGCCGACAAGACCCGTTTCCGCATGGCGGACATTGGGCGCGACGGCTGCGGCTTCTCTCACAGGACAGGCTTGATGGCTTCAAGGCGGGGCTTCCCCGCTGCGTGGCCGTCGAACGGCGTCTGGAATGGTCCAGGCGTCGCACCTGAGTAGGAGACCGCAATGGACCGCGCTCAAAAGCAGGAAGCGATCGAGACGCTGAAAAGCGTCTTTGCCGAATCCGGCGCCGTGGTCGTGACCCACAATCTGGGTCTGACCGTTGCGGAAATGACGAATCTCCGGGGTCGCCTGCGTGAGCAGGGCGCCCAGCTGAAGGTGGTGAAGAACACCCTGGCCCAGAAGGCTCTGAACGGCTCGGTTGGCGAGGAGGGCGACGCCCTTTTCACTGGCCCCGTCGCCATCGCCTACGGCCCGGATCCGGTCTCCGCCGCCAAGGTCGCCACCCAGTTCGCCAAGGAAAACGAGAAACTCGTGATCATGGGCGGCCTGATGGGCACGAAGGTTCTGGACAAGACCGGGGTGAGCGCGCTTGCGACTCTGCCCTCGCTCGACCAGCTCCGCGGCAAGATCATTGGCCTCGTCCAGGCGCCCGCGACCAAGATCGCCGGCATCCTGCAGGCGCCGGCCGGTCAGCTGGCCCGCGTCATGGGCGCATACGCCGCCAAAGACGCCGCCTGATCGTCATTTTCCCAACATCCCCAATCTCTCAAGGATCAAAATCCCATGGCTAACCTCGAAAAGATCGTCGAAGACCTGTCGGCTCTGACCGTCCTGGAGGCCGCTGAGCTCTCCAAGATGCTGGAAGAAAAGTGGGGCGTTTCCGCCGCCGCTCCGGTGGCCGCTGCGGCTCCCGCCGCCGCTGGCGCCCCGGCTGAAGCCGTCGAAGAGCAGACCGAGTTCACCGTCGTCCTGACCGGCGGCGGCGACAAGAAGATCAACGTGATTAAGGAAGTTCGCGGCGTGCGTCCGGACCTCGGCCTGAAGGAAGCCAAGGACCTGGT
>DJWR01000224.1 GCA_002441055.1 Caulobacteraceae bacterium UBA6225
CTGATCGAAGACGGCAAGGTGACGAAGCCCGTAAAGGGCGCGACCCTGATCGGCGATGGTCCCTCCGCCCTGACCCGGGTGACCATGATCGGAGACGACTTCGCCTTCGATCCCGGCGTGGGGGTCTGCGGCAAGTCGGGTCAAAGCCTGCCGGTAGGTGTGGGCCAGCCTTCGTTGAAGATCACGGGACTGACGGTCGGTGGCACCAGTCTCTAGACGAGGGCTGCTTCAGACCGGCGGTCTGCGAACCTGTCTCAGATTTAACTAGGGTTAAGGCTCAACCCTGGATCATCTGCGCGTCAGGAGACGCTCAGATGTACCAAAGATACCCCCTCGCCGCCCTGACGGCGGCCGGCGCCCTTGTGAGTCCCGCCGTAACCCTGGCTCAGGCGCCGGTCGATCCGGCGACGCCCGCCAGCGCGCAGGGAGTCACCAGCTACGGGCCAGACTTCTTCGCCGACGCCCGTCCGACCACGGCCCTGGACATGATCGAACGGCTGCCAGGCTTCGTCCTGGATGGCGGCGACAATGTGCGCGGCTTCGAGGGCGCGGCGGGCAATGTGCTGATCGACGGCCGGCGGCCCGCCTCAAAGTCTGACAGCCTGGAAGAGATCTTGCGGCGGACGCCCGCCGCGCAGGTTGTGCGGATCGACCTGATTCGCGGCGGCGCCCCGGGCATCGACATGCAGGGCAAGTCGGTGATGGCCAATCTGGTCCGCGCGGAAACCAATTCCATGCAGGGCCTCATCGCCCTCGCCGATCGCCAGGTCTATGACGGCCGCAATCTGTTGGGGTTGCGCGTTGAAGGCTCCGGCCGGGTCGGAGAGCTCGCCTGGGAGGCGGGGCTCGTCGGCGGCCAGGGCCCCGATGACGGCGCCGGTCAGGGCCCGCGGGTCCGGGTGGACAGCCAGGGGGTTCCCCTCATTCTCAGCGATGTGGACAGCGAGGGCCTGGGGACCAACGCGGCCCTCACCGGGGCCGTCGAAAGGCCGCTGATGGGGGGGCAGTTCAGGGCCAACGGCCGGCTGTTCGTGGACCACTTCGAGTATGACGAGCGCAATCTCGGCCGGGCCGGCGGCCCCCTGGAAATTTCCCATGATGATATCGAGTTGGCCGAGACCGAGCTCGGCGCCTCCTTCAGCCGTCCCCTTGGCCCACGGACCAGCCTGGAACTGATCGGCCTGCGCCAGACCGCCGAAGAGACCATTGAGGCCACATTCGAAGATCCCGTCGAACAGGTGCGGTTCGCCCTTGAGAGCGACACCGTGGAGACCATCGGGCGTGGCGTGCTTCGCTGGCGCCAGACCGAGGCCCTGTCCTGGGAGCTTGGGGCCGAGACGGCGCTCAACACCCTTCAGAGCCAAACCCGGTTTGACCGCAACGGGGCGCCGGTGGCCCTGCCCGCGGCCAATGTCGAGGTTGAAGAGCGCCGTAGCGAGGTCTTTCTGAAGGCCGCCTGGCGGGCGACCCCGCGCCTGACCCTGGACAGCGCCCTGCGCTATGAGGCCTCCGACATCACCGCCGGGGGCGATGTGGCGCTGGAAAAGGCGCTCGCCTTCGCCAAGCCCCGGTTCAGCCTGGCTTGGGCGCACGATCCCAGGAACCAAATCCGGTTCAGCCTTGAGCGGAGCGTCGGCCAGCTGGACTTCGACGATTTCGTCGCCTCCTCGTCCCTCAACACCGGCGTGCTGACTGCCGGCAATCCCGACCTGGATCCGGCCCAGGAGTGGCTCTTGGAGGCGGCGGTCGAGCGGCGCTTCTGGAACAGCGGCGCGGCGGTGGTCACCCTGCGCCGAGCCGAGATCACTGATGTGGTCGACCGGGCGCCGGTGCGTCTGGCAGGCGGCGGCGTCTATGACGCCCCGGCCAATATCGGCGAGGGGGTGCGCGAGGAGCTGGCCCTGACCCTGACCCTGCCCCTGGAGCGGCTCGGGGTGAAAGGCGCCCAACTTCGCGGCGAAGCCACCTGGCGACGGTCGGCGGTCGATGATCCCACCACCGGCGAGAGCCGCGAGATTTCAGGGCTGCGGCCCCTGGAGTGGGAAGCCCATTACACCCACGACCTGCCGGCCTGGAAATCGGTCTGGGGCCTTGATGTGTTCGGCGGCTGGCGGGAGACCTATTACCGCTATGACGAGATCTCGACCACCAAGCTCAGGACCTTTGTCGTGCCCTTTGTGGAGTGGAAGCCCCGCCCGGAGTGGGTGATTCGAGCCGAGATACCCAACCTCACCGAGCGCGGCGTCCGACGCACCCGAACGGTCTATGCCGGCCCCAGGGACGTATCCCCCATCGCCTATGTAGAGGATCGCGACATCCAGTTTGGCCGCATGTACCGGCTGCGGATCAGCCGAACCCTGGGCGGCTGACGGACCGGGCGGCCAGACTGGCCGCCCGCCCACTCATATCGCCCAGGATTAACGATCGTCGCGCAGGGTCTGCGGGTTCACCGCCTGACGTTCGCCGTCGACCGTCGGGGCGGTCGGCTCCGGCGAAGGGCCGTGACCCGTCTCAACGCCATGGGCCCAGCCCTTGATGAAGAAGCTGAGGACGATGAAGACACCCCCGGCCGCCAGGCCCCAGTAGCCGAGCATCTGGAAGACCTCGAGGGAACTGCGCAGGGCCGCGGCCGGGTCCAGCACCTGACCACCGAGGGTTTCGGCGCCCGCAAGTCCCGCGATCCACCCGCCCACATACTGGGCGATGGCGCTGGACAGGAACCAGACCGCCATCATGAAGGAGACCACCGAGGCCAGGGATAGCTTGGTGATCTCCGACAGACCGACAGGCGAGAGGAAAAGCTCCCCGGTGGTGTGCAGCAGGTAGAGCAGGCCCAGCACCATGAGCGGCACCCGATAGCTGTCGTCGGCCAAGCCTGCGCTCCAGATCACCACCATAAAGCCGAGACCGGCCTGCAGCAGGCCGAGGCCGAACTTCATGGTCGGATCGGGGTCCATGCCCCGACGGCCGAGGAAGGCCCAGAGGGCGGCGAAGACCGGCGCGAAGATCAGGATGAAGCCGGCGTTGAACGATTGAACCTGGGCGGCGGCGAAGCGGGAGTCGATCCAGCTCCACCAGGTGTCCGTAGCCACCCCGGCTGCGGCCAACTGCTCGGGCGAGCCCATGGGAATGCCGAGGAAGCTGGTGGCGCTCTCGGTGACCGACAGATCCACATTGCGGGCCGCAAACAGGTTGAGTGAGGTGCCGGCCTGTTCAAACAGGGTCCAGAAGACCACCGCGCCGAAGATCAGGACCGTGGCCAGCATCATCCGCTGGCGCTCAACCTTGGTCTGGCAGACCCGCAGGATCACATAGGCGATGGTGATGAGCGACAGGATGATCGCCACGCTGAGCACCCAACCCACCACGGCGTTGCGCTGCACCAGCCACCAGACCGCGGCGATGGCCGGCAGGGTGGCCAGATAGATCAGCCACTCCCGGTTCAGGGGTCCGACCACAGGCTTGGCCAGCAGTTCAGGATTGGGCGGCTCGCCCTTGCCTTCCAACAGCGGCTTGCCAAGCACGAACACGATCCAGCCCAGGGCCATGCCGATACCGGCCAGGCCAAAGCCGTAGCCCCAGCCGAAATGCTGGCCGAGCAGGCCGCACAGCACTGAGGCCCAGAAGGCGCCGAGATTGATGCCGTAGTAGTAGAGGGTGAAGCCGGAATCCCGGCGGGGGTCCCCCTGGGGATAGAGCTGCCCGACGATGGTGGAGATGTTGGGCTTCAGGAAGCCGACCCCCAGAATGATCAGCGACACCGCCAGGTAGAAGATGTTCACCCCGACCGGATCGGCGGTCTTGGCCATCTCGTAACTGCCCTCGGGCAGGACAGCCGGCAGAGGCGCCGAAGCCGGCAGGTCGATGATCTGCAATCCGCCGCCCTCGGCGGGGCCAAAGGCGTAGGGCTCGCCGCCCACCACCAGGCGGACCTGACGATCGTCCATACGTCCTTCCGCGGAGACCTCGTAGCTCTGGCCCGCATAGGTCAGGGTCTCGCGGGTCGGCTCACCCTCCACCGCCATGGCCAGGTGGCCAGCCACCAGCAGCAGGGCGCCGAAGGCTACGGCCTTGCGGGTGCCCAGATAGCGGTCGGCGAGGATGCCGCCGATCAGGGGCAGAAGATAAACAAGCGAGGTGTAGGAGCCGTACTGAGCGTTGGCGACGTCGTCATCGAACAGCAGGTGCTGGGTCAGATAGAAGATCAAGATGGCCCGCATGCCGTAGTAGGAGAACCGCTCCCACATCTCGGCGAAGAACAGGACGATCAGGCCCCGCGGGTGGTTGCGCATCAGCTGCAGCAACACGGGAAGGCCAGTGAGCAGCGTGATGATCACGCCGAGCACGACGACGATGTTCATGAAGCGACTTCCGCTTGATCTGCGTTGAGCGGGCCCACAGGCCTGCGCCGAGGTTCATTCAACCCGGGCGGCCCGGGAAAGCCGGGAGAAGATCACGCAGCCAGCGTCAAGACAAGCAAGGCTTGCCCGCACCGCTCTGATCCATGATGTCGGAGCCTTGGGGAGGCTGGCGCGTTTCACCCTGGGTCTGAAGGAGATCGCTCATGTCCAACGCCAACACCAACCACGCCCTGGAGATCCGCCCATCGTCCACCCGCATGCGTGCGGCGGTGGCCGGTCATGTGATCGCCGACAGCGACAATGTGATGGTGTTGCGGGAAGGGGCGATGGCGCCGGTCGCCTACTTCCCCCGCGACGACATTGAAATGGGCTACTTCGCCCGGACCGAGCGCTCCACCCACTGTCCGTTCAAGGGCGACGCCGCCTATTACACCGTGACCCTGGAGGGCGAAGTGCTGGAAAACGTAGCCTGGACCTACGAAGACCCGTTGCCGGGCGCCACTCAGATCGACGGTCTGGTGGCCTTCTACACCGACAGGGTCGAGGTCTATGCGGTGGGCGAGGCTACCGCCCCCCATGACCATCACACCGATGTCGACGCCGTCGTCCAGCATACCGACTCCGGCGGCGGCCAAAGCCAGAAGGATCACTGGCCGCCCAATGTGAAAGAACCCAAGGGCTGAGTTCTAGAAGGCCATCGTTTCGTAGGCCTTCGAGAGGTCGCCCTTCCAGGCTCCGTGATACTGTTCGAGCAT
>DJWR01000071.1:0-3326 GCA_002441055.1 Caulobacteraceae bacterium UBA6225
GCCAACGGCGCCTACGGTGCTGGCGTCCTGGTCGGCTGGACCCAGGCTGGGGATCGGCCCAAGTTTGATCTTGTCACGGGTGTCAGCACCGGCGCCCTGATCTCCCCCTTCGCCTTCCTTGGCTCATCCTGGGACAACAGCCTGACCGCCGCCTATCGAGACGAGGACGTATCGGACCTTACGTCCGGCGGTTGGGGCGTGATTGCGCGTCCGAGCCTCTACAGCGACCGCTCCCTTCGCGCGCTTGTGGGCAAGTATGTGGACGCCTCCCTGCTGCGCGCCATCGCCGCCGAGCATCAGGCCGGGCGCCGGCTGCTGGTGGCGACCACCAATCTCGACGCCCAGGCGACAATCCTGTGGGACATGGGCGCGATCGCCCTGTCAGGTCAGACGCCGGGGCAGGAGGCCGCGGCCGTGGCCCTGTTCCGCAACGTCCTTGTGGCCTCCGCCAGCATCCCGGGTGTCTTCCCCCCGGTCATGATGCCCCTGGATGAGACAGGCGCGGGTCTGTCGGAGATGCATGTGGATGGCGGGGTCAGTACGCCGTTTGTCCTGGGACCCGCAACGCTGAACCTTTGGACGCCCGAGGGGATCATGCGTCCCCGGGACCTCTATGTGATCATCAATGGCGAGATCGAACCCAGACGCGCGCTCACCAAGGGCGCGACCCTGCCGATCCTGATGCGCAGCTTCGACACCCTGTCCAAGTCGGACCTGCGGGCGCATCTGATCGCCGCGGTGAGTTTCGCCATCCGCAATGACGCCCGGCTCCGCTATGCCGCGATCCCCACGGCCNNGGCGCGGCCTTCGCCGAGATCATGCCGGAGCCGACGCCGCCGCCGGCCCCTTGAGGACTCAGGCGGCGCTGGAGACGGCCGGCGCCGACGGCATGGCGACGGGCGCATCGGCTTCAGGTCGGGGAAGCCGGACGCTGCGGCCCTCAAACACCGCGCCGGTCTCCATCGCCAACTGCTCGTGGGCGATGTCGCCTTCCACATGGGCTGTGCCATAGAGGCGCACTTGGCGGGCCTTCATTGGGCCTTTCACATGGCCGCGAATTTCAGCGACTACGGCGACCACGGACCCTTCGATACGCCCCTGCGGCCCAAGGCTCAGCTTGCCGACCCGAACGTCCCCGCGAACCAGTCCATCAATCTGCACCTCCGCCTCGCCGGCCACATTGCCTTGAATGCAAAGGCCCGGTCCGATGAGCGAGGGCGCCTTCGGCTTGGCGGCCGCGGTGTTGGCGGCAGGTGCGTTTCGGGCCAGGGGCGTCTCCTCGGGCTGCGGGCGAGGCGGGGTCTTGTTGGCTTTCTCGAACATGGCGGCGTCCCTTCTCGGTACGGTTTGGACGGGGCTCTGCAAGCCTGGGGCCGCGACAGGTCTCAGCCAGCCAACGTCCCCGATGGGGTAAGCTTACCCGCCTCTGGTCGCTGGGAAAAAGCCTGCGGCCTGATCGAACGGAGATGGCCCTCAGGTGTTGTGAGGTGAACGCCCACCGCCAGGAGATGCCCATGCCCCCGACACCCGACCGGCCAGACTTCGACCCTCAGGATCAGGCCGAGGCCCTTGATGAGGACAACACTGTTGGATCTGGCGATGACACCCCGCCCGCCGAGATGCGCACCTTCGAGGAGATGCCCCAACTGCTGGACGAAACCTCAGAGCCCGGCGACACCGAGATGGATGACGCCCCGTTCGGCGAGGCCCTGTCCGATGACGAGCGGATCGCCCAGGTGCGCGATCCGCAAAACGCTGCGTCCCAGGACCGCGATCGCCCGGTTTTTGACGCCGCCCGCGAGGGCGACGGCCCTCGACCCAGCGAGGACGACCCTGGCTAGGGGATGACACGGGGTGGGCGAGCGTCCGCGACCATGACAGGCTGGCCCCTCGCCCATGACGGAGAGCGACCTTGACCCTGCCAATCCCGACCGACAGCGCCCCTGGATCTCAGCTGGAGCGCCTGCTGGCCCTGGCCGATCGGCCTGACCCGGTGCGCACCGTGGTGGTCCACCCGGTGGACGACCTGTCCCTGGGCGGGGCGGTAGAGGCCGCACAGCGCAATCTGATCATTCCCATTCTGGTGGGACCTGAGGCGCGTATCCGCGCTGCGGCGGACGCCGCCGGCCTCGATATCAGCGGCTTTGAGCTGCGCGACGCCCCTCATAGCCACGCGGCGGCGGCCCTGGCCTGTCAGCTGGCCGGTCGGGGCGAGGCCGATGCCGTGATGAAGGGCGCGCTTCATACAGACGAACTGCTGGAAGCTGTGGTCGCCAAGGATTGCGGCCTGCGCACCGAGCGGCGGATGAGCCACGTCTTCATTCTGGATGTGCCGACCTATCCGAAACCGTTGCTGGTCACCGATGCCGCGATCAACATCGCCCCAGACTTGGCCACCAAGCGCGACATTGTCCAGAACGCCATCGACTGCGCCCGAGCCATGGGGGTTGAGCGGCCCAAGGTGGCGATCCTGGCGGCGGTGGAGACGGTCAATCCGAAGATGATCGCCACCCTGGATGCGGCCGCCCTGTGCAAGATGGCCGATCGTGGACAGATCGTCGGCGGCCTGCTGGACGGCCCGCTCGCCTTCGACAACGCCATCTCGCGCGAGGCCGCCGAGCAAAAGCATATCGTCTCCGAGGTGGCCGGCGACGCCGACATCCTGCTCGTGCCCGACATCGAGTCGGGCAACATGCTGGCCAAGCAGTTGTTCTATCTGGCCTGGGCCCAGTCAGCGGGAGTTGTCATGGGCGCCCGCACCCCGATCATGCTTACCAGCCGCTCCGACGGTGTCCTGTCGCGCCTGGCGTCCTGCGCGGTGGCCCTGTTGGTGGCCAAGGCTGGGCGCCTAAAGCCGCAGTCCCACTAGGGACGGGACTGTTGATGCAGATCCTGGTCCTGAACGCCGGCTCCTCCAGCCTGAAGTTCGCCGTGTATGAGGCGGCGGAGGAGGGGCTCACACTCCAAATGACCGGCGCGGTCTCCGGCTTGCCCGACAGGCCCAGGTTCAAGGTCCGCGACGCAAGTGGCGGCGCTTTGGCGGAGGCTGAATGGCCCGGAGCGCCCGGCGCCCTGGAAGACGCCCTGGCGCGCACCCTGGACTGGCTGGCGGGAGAGGGCGGGGTGAGCGCGCCCGACGCCATAGGTCACCGCATCGTTCATGGCGGGCTGGAGTTCGATGCGCCGGTCCGGCTGGAGGCCGAGACCCTGCGCCGGCTTGAGGCGATCTCACCCCTGGCGCCCTTGCACCAGCCCTTCAACCTGGCCGCTGTGCGCGCCGCCCAGGGGCGCTTTCCGGGCGCGGTCCAGGTCGGCTGTTTCGACAC
>DJWR01000071.1:3416-11643 GCA_002441055.1 Caulobacteraceae bacterium UBA6225
ATGGCCACCCGCTCGGGCAGCCTCGATCCTGGGGTCCTGCTCTATCTGATGGAAGATCGCGGTATGTCGGCCGCTGATCTTACGGACTTGCTCTATCGCCGATCGGGCCTGCTCGGCGTGTCCGGGGAGAGCGGCGACGTCAGAGTCCTAGTGGCCAGCGGCCGCCCGGAGGCGCGGGAGGCTCTGGACGTGTTCGTCTATAGGCTGTCGCGCGAGATCGGCGGACTGGCCGCGGCCTTAGGCGGTGTTGACCGCCTGGTCTTCACCGCCGGAGTGGGGGAGAACTCAGCGGAAATCCGCGCCGGAGTTCTGCAGGCCTGCGCCTGGCTGGGCGCCGAACTGGACGTCGAGGCCAACCGGGTGGGCGCCGAGATCATCACGACGCCTGCCAGCCGCCTGCAGGGCCTTGTCCTGCCCACCGACGAGCAGATCGTTATCGCCCGCGCCGCCGTTGAGGTTCTGCGTCTCTCGAGGGTTTGATACGGGTCAAGGTGGCGCTCCGTGGGAAGGCGCGTGATGGCCTCACACCCCCAAGGAGCCGCCCATGTCGAAATCCATCAGCAAAGACCTTCGCGAAGACGTTAAAGATCTCCGCGAGAACATCGATGAGACCCTGGAAGACGTCGCCCGCGCCCTGAAGTCCGCGGCCGAAAGCTTGTCAGACGAAAGCGAAGAAGCCATCGCCAAGGCCGCCGTCGCCGTTCGCAAGGCCGCAGATGCGCTCTCCGAAAAGGCCAAGCCCGCCAAAGCCATGGCCGACAAGGCTGTCCAGGAGGTCAAGGATCATCCGATTGTCTCGGCCGGCGCGGCCCTGACCGCGGCCGCCTTGCTCATCAGCCTTCTGGTGGCCGAGCGCCGCAAGAAGGGCTGAGCTTCTCGCCACTTCGCCCACCTGCGCCGTCAACAGGCGATCCGCCTTCCCCGTCGCGCTCAAGTCTTTGAGTTTAGAGCCTGATTCAATGATCAGACGGTTCCGTCTGATCGCATCAGGTTCGAAGGGCGCGGCGGGATGCAGGATGATTTATGGAGATTTTCAATGCCTTACAAAGACATCCTTCTCCATCTTGAGACCTATCCTGAACCGACGTCGATGCTGGCGCTGGAGCAGGGCGTCAGGTTGAGCGCCGCGCTCGGCGATCAGGTCACGGGCCTCGCTACCCATGTCTCCATTCCCCTGAAGACCAACCGCCTGGCGGACTTCGCCCTGAGCCTGGGTGAAATGGCTAAGGCGGAGGAGGAGCGCAGCCTGCAAAACGCCAAGGCCCTGCTCGATAGGTTTGAACAGCTGGCTCAGGACCTCGGGGTGTTTGGTGGGCGGCTTTCCCCGTCGGCGGAACTGTTCGAGATCCCTGAGCTCACGGCGCAAGTCGCCAGAACCCGCGACCTGTGCGTCATTCCCTACGGCCGCGAGCTTGCCTCCCATCAGGGTGTGGCCGAAGCGATGATTTTCGCTTCGGGTCGCCCGACGCTCATCTTCCGACCCAACGACTCGAAATTGGCTCGTGCGGAAATCGGGACGGTGGTTGTCGCCTGGGATGGCGGGCGATCGGCCGCCGCCGCCGTGGCCGCGGCCCTGCCAGCCCTGAAGGCGGCGCGTAAGGTGATCGTGCTGACGGTGACCAATGAGAAGGCCAGCGCCAGGGCCGGGGCGCCCAACGATCTGATCCGTCATCTGGGGCGCCACGGGCTCGCCGCAGAGGCCATGGAGTTTGACTCTGCCGGGGCGAAAATCGGTTCGGTGCTCGACCATGTGGTGTTGCGCGCTGAAGCTGATCTGCTGGTCATGGGGGCGTTTGGTCATTCCCGCGCCCGGGAGTTCGTCCTGGGCGGCGCCACGCGCAGCATGCTTGAGGCGCCCCCGGCGCCAGTGCTTCTGGCCCACTAAACCTGGTGGAGGTGGGCGCTGGGGCCAGGGTCAGTTCAGGCTGACTGGCGCAGGTGGACAGGATGGCTCGTCTCGGCGCCGCCCCACAGAACAGCGCGGTAGGCTTCGAAGCACTGCTCGCCGCACAGCAGGCGCATGATCGCCCCCTCGGCGATAGCGGGAAGCACTTCCGGGTGATCGGTGGCCAGGGGCACTAGCGCCTCGGCGTTCCAGGCCTTTGAGTGTTCCACGTCGAGTACGGCGTGCAGGTCGAAATACTTGCGCAGCTTGGGCGCCGTCCCGAGGCGCTTCAGGCCGGCGGCCACCGAAGCCACCCTGGTCGGCGCGGTAAGCTCAACGACCCCCAGGGCGCCAACCGAGTGAAAGGCGTACCGACGGGTGGCGGCGAAGGCGGTCATCGTGTTGGCCAGCGCCAGGGACTGCCAGAGCGTGCCTTCAATGGTGGGGGTGAGTTCGAGGCCCTGCACGGTCATGTCCAGCATCGGCCCGTGCATGCCGCCCATATTTCCCCGGCCCATTTCGTCCCAGTAGTTACGGGCCAGTTCGAGCTTCGGCCGGGCCGGCAGCTTGACCTGCGTCATCGCCACCATGTCGTCGAAGCCGGCTTCCCCTGCGGCCTCCTGGGTCAGGAACCACCGCATCTGGTCTAAGTCCGCCTCGGTGGCCAGCCAGTCGAACAGGGGATCCCATTGGCCTGGCCCGCTGTCCTTGAGGGCTTCAAACCAGGCGATGAAGCCCTCAGGATCAGTAGGGACCCTGGCGACTTCGGACTGCACGCGGGCTCGGAAGGCATCAATGAACTCGCCCTCCTTCTGCTGCATCCGCAGATCGCGGTTCAATTCCAGCCGCCAGTCGTTGCGCGGGATCGAGGGTGAGAGCCGACTCCGGTTCCATCGCGCCAGGCCTCGGTGAAGGCTGTTGGGATCGGAAAAGCCGGCGGCGGGGGCGCTGCGCAGTCCCAGACCTTGGATCATGGCCATGAAAATCTCCTGTTGGACGGAGAAAGTCACAGATGCCCCGTCTGGTTCCGGGGCAGACCCCCATCATCGCGACGTTCTATGTTGCGGCGGCGTTCGCGCTGGGGCGGCCGGGTTAGCCGAGATGGTGGCGGCGATTTCGCCTATGCTCGGCCCATGAAGTCACTGCTGATCGTCTATCACTCGCGCACCGGCGGTTCGCGTCAGATGGCTGAAGCCGCACAAGCCGCCGCCCGCCAGAGCGGCGAGGCCGAGGTGAAGCTCCTGGAGGCCACCGTCGCCGGCCCCGAGGACCTGCTTGGGGCCGAAGGCTATCTGTTTGTCTGCCCGGAAAATCTGGCGGCGATATCGGGGGAGATGAAGGCCTTTTTTGATCGCGCCTACTACCCGGTGCTGGGCCGTCTCGAGGGCCGGCCTTACGCCCTCATGGTCTGCGCCGGTAGCGATGGGGAGAACGCCGCGCGCCAGATGGCGCGGATCGCCACGGGCTGGCGCCTGAAGCCCGTGGCCGATCCGATCATCGTCTGCACCGATGCCCAGACGCCGGAAGCCATCCTGGCGCCGAAGACGATACCCGAGGCCGACCTGGCCCGCTGCGAAGAACTGGGGGCTGCGATGGCCGCAGGGCTCGGACTGGGCATCTTCTAGGGCGCGCCTTGAAGCTCGCCTGTCTGGAGGGCTTCGGGCCGGACCCTCGGCCGCCTCAGATCTCGGTCACTGGCAGGCGGAGATAGACGCGGCCGTCACGCTCGGCTGGCGGCAAATCGCCAGCACGGATGTTCACCTGCAAGGACGGCAGGATGAGAGTGGGCGGGGGAAGGGTGGCGTCCCTGGCCTCCCGGCGAGCTACAAAATCAGCCTCGCTGACCCCGCCGCGCAGGTGAACATTCTCCGCCTGTTGCTCGGCCACGGTGGTCTCCCAGGCGTGGGTCTTGCGATCTTCAGTGAGATAGTCGTGACCCACATAGATCTTGGTCTGCGGCGGCAGGGCGAGGATCTTCTGGATCGACCGATAGAGGGTCGCGGCGTCGCCGCCGGGGAAGTCGGCCCGGGCGGTGCCATAGTCGGGCATGAACAGGGTGTCGCCCACATAGGCCGCCCCATCGATGAGATAGGTGACGCAGGCCGGCGTGTGGCCAGGCGTATGCAGGACGCCGATCTCGGTCTCTCCCAATTTCAAGGTGTCGCCTTCCCGGACAAGCCGATCGAAGACCGCCCCGTCGGCGGCGATGTCATCGGCGCCAAAGACCTTGCCAAAATAGTCCTGCACCGCGGTGATGTGCGCGCCGATCACCACCTGGGCGCCGGTGGCCTCGCGCAGGCGTGCGGCGGCCGACAGGTGATCGGCGTGGGCGTGCGTTTCCAGCACATAGGTCAGCTTTAGACCGCGCTCTTCAATCGCTCGCAGGATCTCCGAGATCTGCTGGCGAGACACCTTGGCGCCCTTGGGCTCATAATCGAGGACCGGGTCGATCACCGCGGCTTCGCCGGTGGCCGTATCCCAGACCAGATAGGTGACGGTCGAGGTCGCCTCGTGGAAGAAGCTTATCTGCTGAACGGACATTGGGTCCTCCTTTCGCCACCCCTATATATGCAGCATTGCTAATATAGCAAACCCGGCTATGAAAAGGGTAGGAGCGCACCATGGACCTCACCACCACAGCCATGATCGCCGCGGTGATAAGCGGCGCAGTGGTTGGCCTGCTGCTGGCGGTGTTCGGCGGCGGCGGCTCCGTGCTCGCCACACCAGCCCTCATCTATGTGGTGGGTGTAAGCGACACCCATCTGGCCATCGGCACCTCGGCCGCAGCGGTCGCCGTCAACGCCACGATCAATCTGATGGGCCACGCCCGCAATGGGCGGGTGAAGTGGCCCTGCGCCAGCGTCTTCGCCGCCGCAGGTCTGGCCGGCGCCCTCGGGGGCTCGAGCCTGGCCAAGCTGGTGGACGGCCAGCATCTGCTGGCGCTGTTCGCCGTCGCCATGGCGGCCATCGCCCTGTCCATGATGCGCAAACCCAGGGATGCCGGCGATCCTATGGCGCATATCTCCTGGCCCATGACCCTGAGACTGGCGCCCATTGGCCTGGTCACCGGGCTGGCGGCGGGCTTCTTTGGTATCGGCGGCGGCTTTCTCATCGTACCTGGTCTCATGGCGGCCAGCGGCATGACGCTTGCCAACGCTGCAGCCTCGTCCCTGTTGTCGGTCAGCCTGTTCGGCGCGGCCACCTCGGCCAATTACGCCCTGTCAGGCCAGGTGGTCTGGCCGGTGGCGGGTCTGTTCATTGCTGGCGGCTTGGCCGGTGGTCTGGCGGGATTGCGGGTGGCGGGCCTGCTGGCCGACCGCGCCCTGCTGGCGCGTCGGCTGTTCGCCGGGCTGGTTCTGATCGTGGCGGCCTATGTGGCCTGGAGGGGAATTTTCGGATGAGTTTCTGGGACGAACGCTATCAGGGCGAGGCCTATCTGTTTGGCGAGGCGCCCAACGCCTTCCTGGCCCGTCAGGTCCACCGGCTGGCGCCGGGCCAAACCGTCCTGGCCGTGGCCGATGGTGAGGGACGCAATGGGGTGTGGCTGGCGCAGCAGGGTCTTGCGGTCCTGTCCGTCGACGGTTCCTCAGTCGCCCAGGCCAAGGCCGCCCGGTTGGCGGAGGCTCGGGGTGTCAGCCTCGAGCTCCAGCAGGTTGATCTGGCCGACTGGGACTGGCCGCAGGGGCGGTTCGACCTGGTGGCGGCCATCTTCATTCAGTTCGCTGGACCTGAATTGCGGACGCAGATTTTCGAGAACATGAAGCGGGCCCTCAAGCCCGGCGGCCTGATCCTGCTGGAGGGCTACCGGCCCGAGCAAATCGCCTACGGCACGGGCGGGCCGAGAACGCCGGAGAACCTCTATACCGAGGCGATGCTGCAAGAGGCCTTCAGCGACTTTGAAATCCTGGAGCTCGCCGCCTATGACGCAGCCATTGAGGAGGGCGCAGGCCATTCGGGGACGTCGGCCCTGATCGACCTGGTGGCTCGCAAGCCGTCCTGACGACCTAGCCGACAGGTTTGCCGCGATAGATGTCGCACAGGGTGTCGATCACCCGGGCCGCTGCCGGGTCGGTCAGGCGATAATAGATGGTCTGACCCTCCCGGCGCGTGCCGACCACGCCCTCGGCCCGCAGCTTGGCCAGGTGCTGGGAGGCCGCCGACTGAGCCAGACCCACATGCTGGGCCAGATCCCCGACGGAACATTCGCCATCCCCCAGACGGCAGAGAATGATCAGCCGCTGCTCGCTGGACATCAGCTTCATCAGCCGTGCGGCCGCCGCGGCGCTGGCCTCAAGGGCGGCCAATTCAGCGGCGTCAGGCATCTGGGCGGCGATGGTGTTCAAGGAGGCCTTGCTCATACTCACAGGTCCGGGCTGGGTCAGGCGGTCTTGCCGGTCGCCGGTCCTGTGGCCGGTCGTCCGTCATCCCTCAAAACCACATAGATGGCCGGTATGACCAGCACCGTCAGCAGGGTTGAGGAGGCCAGGCCAAACAGCAGCGAGATGGCCAGGCCCTGGAAGATGGGGTCGAACAGGATCACGGCGGCGCCGATCATGGCCGCGGCGGCGGTCAGAACGATGGGCTTGAAGCGGATCGCGCCCGCCTCCAGCAACACATCCCGCAGGGGGCGATCGCCGGTCTGAGCGTGCCGGATGAAGTCCACCAGCAGGATGGAATTGCGGACGATAATGCCTGCCAGCGCGATAAATCCGATCATCGAGGTGGCCGAGAACGGCGCGCCGAAGATGATGTGGCCGATGACGATGCCCACCAGGGTCAGCGGGATGGGCGTCAGGATCACCAGCGGCAGGCGGAAGCTTTTGAACTGCGCCACCACCAGGACATAGATCCCCAGGATCGCCACGGCGAAGGCCGCCCCCATGTCGCGGAAGGTCACCCAGGTGATCTCCCATTCTCCGTCCCACAGCAGGGTCGGCGTGCTCTCATCGCTCGGTTGACCGTTCAGGCGGACCGTCGGTTTGGGCAGGTCGCCCCAGTCATGGGCGTCAATGGCGTCGCCGACGGCCAGCATGCCGTAGATCGGCGCCTCGTACTGGCCAGCCAGTTCAGCGGTGACCATTTCGGCGTCCAGGCCGTCCCGGCGATAGATCATGTGCGAGCCTGGCTCTGATGTCGCCTCGACGACCTCTCCCAGCTCCACCAGCCGTGGGGTCCCGGCGGTCTGTGAAACCGCGACGGGCGTGGCGGCCAGGCGTTCGCTCCAGGTGCGGTCCGACTGGGGCAGGCGCACAGCGATCTCCAGGGGCATGCGGCCTTCACCGCGGTGGGCGTAGCCGACCGGGCCGCCGCCAAACACCGCCCCGATGGAGTTCAGAACATCACCCTCGGCCACGCCCAGGTGTTCCAGGGTGTCCCGCGCTGGCGTCAGGCGCAGGCGAGGGCGGGGCTCGCCATAGGAGTCGTCCACATCGACGATATAGGGGACCGACTGAAACAGACCCTTCACCTCAGCGGCCACCGCCCGGCGGGTCTCTGCGTCGGGGCCATAGATTTCCGCCAGCAGGGTGGCCATCACGGGCGGTCCCGGCGGCGCCTCCACCACCTTCACCGACCCGCCGTCGGGGATCGGCAGATCCGCAAGGCGGTCGCGAAGATCCAGCGCAATGGCGTGGCTGGCGCGATTGCGCTCGCCCTTGTGGGACAGGGTGATGGACAGGTCACCCATCTCAGGCCGGTCACGCAGGAAGTAGTGCCGAACCAGGCCATTGAAATTGAACGGCGAGGCGGTCCCGGCATAGGCCTCGATGGCGATCACCTCGGGGATCGTCCGGGCGATTTCAGCGGCCCCAGCCAGGGTGCGTTCGGTGGTTTCCAGGCTGGCGCCTTCAGGCAGGTCCAGGACGACCTGCAACTCGGACTTGTTGTCGAAGGGCAGCAGCTTCACCGTCACCGTCTTGGTGGCGAACATGGCCATCGATAGCAGCGTAGCCACGCCTACCGCGCCCAGGAAGATCCAGGCGCTGCGGCGGGTGGCGATCACCCGGCTGGCCAGGGCGCGATAGGCGCCGCCAAGTCGGCCGCCGCCGTCATCATGTCCATGCCCATCGGCCAAGGTTTGGCGGGCGAAGCGGACCATTAGCCAGGGGGCGATGACCACGGCGACGAAGAAGGAAAAGACCATGGCCGCCGAGGCGTTGACTGGGATTGGCGCCATATAGGGGCCCATCAGCCCCGAGACGAACAGCATGGGCAGCAGGGCCGCGACCACGGTCAGGGTCGCCACCACGGTGGGATTGCCCACCTCGGCCACGGCCTCGATAGCCGCCTGGGTAGGGGTGCGGCCGTCCTTCATCGCCCAGTGGCGGGCGATGTTCTCGATCA
>DJWR01000066.1:0-397 GCA_002441055.1 Caulobacteraceae bacterium UBA6225
CTCGGCCTCGCACTGGGTGCAGAACCGGCCGCCGGACATGTAGAGGCCGTCCAGCGAGGTGTTGGCCGCCGGATCGATCTCGACCTCGGTCTCCAGCACGAAGGTCGCCGGAACCTTGGCGATGGTCAGATATTCGGCGTCGATGACGTAGTCGCCCTCGGACAGCTTCTGCCCGTCAATGGCCACCGAAATCGGCGTCAGCCGCTCGCCATTCAGGACCAGGGGCTCGGCGTGGTCGCCATTGCGGCGCAGGCTGAGCCTGGCCTTCACCCGGGTGGCGTTGGGCTTGAGGTCGAAGTCCAGATGGATCTCGTCCACCAGATAGGCCGGCGGGCGATAGTCGGACAGGCGGATCGGCTGGGGCGTTTCGGTGCGCATGTCACCGATGTAACCCCGC
>DJWR01000066.1:491-5854 GCA_002441055.1 Caulobacteraceae bacterium UBA6225
TGCCGGGCGATGGACAGCAGCCGTCGCGACGAGGTGATCAGCCGGGCCTGGAACTCGATCTTCAGCGGGTCGCGATCATATTCGGCCCCAGGCACCCGCCAGCCGCCCCAGTCATTGGCGTCGGTGACCACCACCGGATAGGTGCCGGGGTAGGGGTGATGGGCGCAGTCGTCAGGCTGCTGCCACTTGTTGCGGGCCCGCAGGAGACGCCAGCTCGGCTCGTCATCGTTCACGAGTTCGTGGCTCGATTGCTCGGCGCGAAGCTCATGGGCGTGAAAGTCACGGCCCAGACCCACATCGTAGGTCACGCGCACGGGCTCATCGAAACCGCGGGCCCAGACAGGCACGATCTTCTCGATCACCGCCCAGGCGCCGACGCTTTCGACCCACACCTTTTGATTACGTTGGAAGACAGCCTTGGCCATACGCACCCACCGATACTTGTTTCAGCCCATAAGACCCTGAAATCCTTGACGCGAGGTCAATCTTTCCACGCCCGCTGCGATGCGTATGGTGGGGTTTCCAGGGAAACGCAGACGCCGTGAACACGGCGGGACAAGACGGGCATGAATTTCGATTTTTCCGACGACCAGAAGTTTCTGAAGAACGAGGCGCGAAAGTTCCTCGAGGCCCAGTGCCCGACAAGCCGGGTGCGCAAGGTCCTCGACGAGGACGCGAAGTCCTATGATGAGGACCTCTGGAAGGCGGTGGGCGAGCAGGGCTGGTTCGGCGCGGCCATCCCGGAAGAATATAACGGCCTGGGTCTCGGCCGGCTGGAGCTGTGCGTGATCGCCGAGGAGCTCGGCCGGGCCGTCGCCCCGATCCCCTTCGCCTCCACCGTCTATTTCCTGGCTGAAGGGATCATGCTGGCCGGATCGGAGGAGCAGAAAGCCTATCTGCTGCCCCGTATCGCCGCCGGCGAAGTGATCGGCGCCATGGCCGTCTCTGAAGGACCGGGCGTCACCACCGCCTCGACCCTGCAGGCCACGGTCGAGGGCGGAAAGCTCAACGGCGTCAAGCTGCCGGTGACGGACGGCGACATCGCCACCGTCGCCCTGGTGCTGGCCAAGGAGAATGGCAAGCCAGGTCTGTTCATCGCCGACCTCACCGATCCTTCGGTGACCCGCGAGGCGCTCAAAACGCTGGATCCCACCCGGGACGCCGCGCGCCTGACCTTCAAGGACGCGCCAGTCAGACGCCTGGGCGAGGCCGGCCAAGGCTTCGACCTGCTGGAGCAGATCAACGACCGCGCCGCTGTGCTGCTGGCCTTCGAACAGTGCGGCGGCGCCGACCGCTGCCTGGAGATGGCCAAGTCCTACGCCCTGGAGCGCTACGCCTTCGGCCGGGTGATCGGCTCCTATCAGGCCATCAAGCACAAGCTGGCCGACATCTATGTCAAGAACGAGCTGGCCCGCTCCAATGCCTATTACGGCGCCTGGGCGCTCAACACCGGCGCGGCCGAATTGCCCGTCGCCGCCAGCGCCGCGCGGATCGCCGGCTGCGAGGCCTACTGGTTCGCCTCAAAGGAAAACATCCAGACCCACGGGGGCATCGGCTTCACCTGGGAGATGGACTGCCATCTGCACTACCGGCGCTCGCGCCAACTTTCCCTCGTGGCGGGCGCGCCGCGGGTCTGGAAGGAACGGCTGGTCAGCCAGCTCGAACGTCGTAACGCCGCCGCCTGAAAGGGATCCTGATCATGGACTTCAAAGACACCCCCGAAGAGGCCGCCTACCGCCAGCAGGTGCGCGAGTGGCTCAACGCCAATGCGCCCAAGAAGCGTGAGGGCGAACCCGACCCGCTGGGCGAATCCAGCGACGGACTCGCCGCCTCCAAGGCCTGGCAAGCCAAGAAGGCCGCCGCCGGCTACGCCTGCATCACCTGGCCCAAGGAATGGGGCGGCCAGGGCGGAAATCCCATCCAGCAGGTGATTTTCAACCAGGAAGAATCCGCCTTCCCGACCCCGGGCAATCCTTTCCAGATCGGCCTGGGCATGTGCGTGCCCACGGTGATGACCTTCGCCGACGAGGAGACCAAGAAGCGCTTCGTCGGCCCCGCCATCCGCGGCGAGGAAATCTGGTGCCAGCTGTTTTCCGAACCCTCCGGCGGCTCAGATGTGGCTGGCGCCCGCACCCGGGCCGAGCGCGCCCCGGACGGCTCGGGCGACTGGATCATCAACGGTCAGAAGGTGTGGACCACCGGGGCCCAGTTCTCCGATTTCGGCATCGTCATCTGCCGCACCAATCCGGACGCGCCCAAGCACAAGGGCATGACCATGTTCTGGATCGACATGAAGGATCCGGGCGTCGAGGTTCGGCCGATCCACCAGATGTCGGGCGGTTCAGGCTTCAACGAGGTCTTCTTCACCGACCTGCGGGTCAAGGACAGTCAGCGTCTCGGCGCCGTCGATGACGGCTGGCGGGTTTCGCTGGTCACCCTGATGAACGAGCGTCTGGCTGTGGGCGGCGCCTCGGGCGCAGGCTGGAGCGCCTTCCTGGAATCGGCGCGCCAGACCCCCGGGCTGGACGGCGGGGCGGCGATCAAGGATCAGGCCCTGCGGGAGAAGCTGGCGGACTGGTACGTCCAGGCCGAGGGACTCAAGCACACCCGCAACCGGACCATGACCGCGCTCTCCAAGGGCGAGACCCCTGGTCCCGAAAGCTCCATCGGCAAGATCATCTCGGCCGTGCAGATGCAGGAGCTGGCCAATTCGGCTGTCGAGATGCTGGACCAGTACGGGATCATCAACGACCCGTCGCTGGCCCCCCTGCGCGGCGCCTTCCAGGCTTCGCTGATGTCGGCTCCGGGCATGCGGATCGCCGGTGGCACCGACGAGATCCTGCGCAACATCATCGCCGAGCGCGTACTCGGCCTGCCCGGGGACATCCGGGTCGATAAGGATGTGGCGTTCAAGGACCTGCCGACCGGACGGTAGGCGAGGAAGGGCGGGGCCGCTGCGCGGTCCCGCCCGTCTTTCCATCTATGCGCTAAGGGCCACGGGACCCGCGGGCGCCAGCCCCCTGGACAGGCGGCCATAGAGGGCGGACAGCCCCATGAAGGTCGAGTCCCATCCGTGCCGTTCCTCGGCCCGCTGGCGCGCCGCGCGGGAGAGCTCATCGAGATCTTGGGCGAACAGGGCGTCGATGGCCTCGGCCAGATGGACCGGGCTGGCGCTCTGAGCTCGCTGACCGACCGCTTCGTCGATCAACTCACCGACTCCGCCACGAGGGGGCCCCACCACGGGCGTTCCCGAGGCCAGGGCCTCCAGCACCGCCAGGCCGAAGGGCTCGTTCTCATTGGCGTGCAGGAAGGCGTCGGCGCTGGCGATGAGGCGCGCCAGGGCGCCCGTGTCGCGCTCATAGTCCAGCGCGATCACCTGGGCCGAGGCTCGTGCATCACGCCCAGCGCCCACCAGCAGCAGGCGATAGGGGTCGCCCAGACGCTCCACCGCCTCGATCATCGCCTCGATATTTTTCTCCCGCGCCGCCCGTCCGGCAAAGACCAGCAGGCGCGTGGCGGGCGAAAGCCCCAGCCGCGCCATCAGGCCGGCGCGATCAGCGAACCGCGGATGAAAGCGCTCCAGATCGACCCCGAGCGGCTGCACCAGGGCGTCTTCGACGCCAGCCTCCGCCAGTCTTGCGGCCATGTGCCGGCTGGGCGCCACGACGGCGTCAAAGCGGGCGAAGGTGTCCGACCACTGGCGGCGGGCCGGGGCCCGGGCCCATTCGCCCAGATGCAGCGCCGCCAGCGCCGCGGCGTCCGTGTGACAGAACCCAACCACCGGCCGGCCCAGATCCTGTCCCGCCTCCAGAGCGGCCAGGCCCGGGACAAACACGTCGCCGGCCTCGATCACGTCCGGCGACAGGTCGCTGATCACATCGGCCCACTTGGTCACGCTGGCGGGCATGCGGTAGCCGTCGCCGAAGGGCAGGCGGGCGGCGGCGATGGTCATGTGTCCCTCGGCGCTGGCGCCGGTGCGAGGGCCGGGGGCGACGATGGTGTGGACGATGTCCCGACGGTGGGCGTCCAGCCAGGCGCGCTTGGCCAGCAGGTAGCGCTTCACCCCGCCTGAACGGGGCGCATACATCATGGTCACATCCACCAGATGAAACCCAAGGTCTTGGGCGTATCGCCTGGCCTCGCGCCTGGGTTGGAAACCTGTAGCCTGCTCTGCAGCTTGCGCTTGAAACACCCTTCCCACCTCGTGCGACACACCAGCCATGACTGGGGACACAACGGACGGTCCGGGGCTTTCGATCCTCGCGGCCTTAGTGTCCCTGAGGTCTCACATGGGCGTCGGCGGCGCTGCGCACCAGGGTCACGAACTCTGCGCGCTCACCATCAGGATCACGACCGCGGGCGCCCTGGGCCAGGGTCTCGATCTCATCCCAGCCGAAACGATCTGAGACCCAGGGGTCGCCCCGCAGCTTCTGGCCGAAGGCCGCCACCGCCAGGGCCCAGCGCGTGGCCTCCGGCGCCGCCGCCAGTCTGGCGGTGCGGTCGCCCTGGGTTATGGCGCGGGTGATCAGGTCGGACGTCCCGCCCCCCGGCGGCTGATGACGGACCTTTAGGAAGGCCAGCTCTGAACCCTGGCCCTGGGCGCGGGGTTCGGCCTGGTAGCGAAGGGGATCGACCGAGCCAGGCGCGCCCACCGGGGTGATCTCATAGAGGGCGGTCACCGAGGCGCCTGATCCCACCTCGCCGGCGTCCACCTGATCGTTATTGAAGTCCTCGCGGTTCAGAAGCCGGGTCTCATAGCCGATCAGGCGGTACTCGCTCACCCGGGCGGGATTGAACTCCACCTGGATCTTCACATCCTGGGCGATGGGGAACATGGCGGCGGGCAGGTCGCGCAAGAACAGGCGCCGCGCCTCGGCCAGGGTGTCGATATAGGCCGCCGTCCCGTTCCCGTTCTGGGCCAGGGTCTGCATCATCTGGTCGTTATAGTTGCCGCGGCCAAAGCCATAGACCGACAGATAGACGCCCGACCGGCGCTTCTCGGCGACGAAATCCTCCATCCGGGCAGGGTCTGAGAGCCCGACATTGAAGTCGCCGTCGGTCATCAGGATGACCCGGTTGATCGCCTCGGGATCGAAGTTCTGCTGGGCCAGATCATAGGCGAGCGCCAGACCCTGGCCGCCGGCGGTGGACCCGCCCGCCGACAGGGCGGCGAGCGCGCAGCGCATCATCAGCTTATGACGTCCGTTGGTGGGAGCCAGGACCGCGCCGGCCGAGCCGGCATAGGCCACCATGGCCACCCGGTCCTGGGGCCGCAGCTGATCAATCAGGACATTCATCGCCTTACGCGCCAGGGGCAGGCGATCGGCGCCCTCCATGGAGCCCGAGGTGTCGATCAGGAAGAC
>DJWR01000066.1:5875-10549 GCA_002441055.1 Caulobacteraceae bacterium UBA6225
CGACGGCGACATGAGTGGCGAACGGGGTGTCCCGGCGGGTCGGCGGGGCGTAGCCATAGTCGAAATAGTTGATCAGCTCTTCGACCCGGACCGCGTCGGTGGGCGGCCGTTCCCCGTCGTTGAGGAAGCGTCGGATATTGGCGTAGCTGGCGGTGTCCACATCGATGGAGAAGGTGGAGACGGGCTCCTCGGCCGTGCGCTTGACCGGATTGGCCGTGGCCTCTGGGTAGCGCTCCGTGTCCGCCAGTGGGGCTTGCTCCAGGACGGGCGACATCCCCCTTGGCGGGGCTGGAGGAACGGGCAGGGGGGGCATTGACCCCAGACCAGCAGGTGGAGGGGGCGGGGGTGGCGGTGCGGCCATCATCGCCGACATGGGTGCGGCCATGCCGGGGGCGGGCATCCTGGCCCAGGCCCGCCGGGGCTCAGGCGGTTGGAAGCCCAGCCGGGCGCAGGCCGCCGCTGTGGGTTCGCCGTCCAGGGGGCCTCGCGGGGCTGCGCTGGCCGCCGGCGGCGCGGCGATCAGAGCCGTCAGGCTGAGGGTGAAGAGGGTGCGAATCGCCGTTGGCGCCATCTGCGCTGTCCCTGTTTTTGAAGCGTCCCTGAGGTGCAGCTTGTCGGTGGGACTAAGGCGAAAGGTGGGCCACCCCCGTTCCATGAACCGGAAAAGACGGTGCGGTGACATCTGCGGCGGATTCTCTGGTCAAGCTTTTGGGCAAGCTTGACAGAGCGCCTCCCCGGACGGCTACTGCCCGGACAAATTATGGTTAACGCGCTCTGAACGTGGGGGAGCAACGGGCCATGGTCCAACCGTCGGACCGATCGCTGCACGAGGGCCTGCGCAAGGGGATGACCCTTGCTGTGCTGTTGGCTCTCGTTCCGCTGCTCGGCTGCGAGCCGGGTCCCAAGGGCCCCGGTGCTGCGGCTGGCCTGGCCTGTCCGCGCCCACAGACCTTCCTCACCACCCAGGCCTTCAACGCCCAGGAACAGGAAATCCGGGCCCTGCGCCGCCAGGCCTTCGCCGGTGACTTCTTCGCCCAGATCGACCTGGCCCGTCGCTATGGCGGCGCGGAGGCTGAGGCGCGCAAGATCCATGATCCCGTGGAGGCGGCCACCTGGTACCAGCTGGCGCTCTCCAACCCCGATGGCTTTGCGCCGATCGTCACCGGCGCCCAACGTCAGCGCCGGAACGGCCGGCTGCAGGATTGCCGCGAGGCTGAACGGCTGGGCGCCTACGCCGCCCTTGAGCGCCTGCTGGAGCGGATGAGCTCCGAGGAGCGCCAGGACGTCCGCGACCGGGTCATCTATGTGCTCTCGACCCAGGGCGCGCCGGGCTACCGGACCCTGGCGCGGCTGCATGATGTGGGCTTCGGTCCGTTTGGCGATCCCCCGGAAAGCTCGCCGATCGCCCCTCGCGATCTGAAGGGGCACAGGCCGCCGGCGGCCGCGACCCTGTTCACCCGCAACGATGTAGACGTCTATCTGTTCAACTATCTGGCGGCTCAGAGCGGGGACGTGGCCGGCTTCGTGATGCTCAAGGACTTCGAGCGTTCTTCGACTGGCCGTGCGTCCCTGGGCGCCGACGCGCAGGCCAAGGCCAAGCGATGGACGCCGCCCTTCGAATTCTATCCCCCTCAGGCGCCGGAATCCGGTGTGCCACTCTCCGACGAGAGTCTGCGGGCCGGCGAGGCCGAGGCCCTGGCGCTTGCCCGGGTCGATGAACTGCCCTTCGTCCATGTGGGCCACGCCCTGGCCTTCCTGCGGGTGACCGAGAAGCCGGCGGTGACCAAGGCGAGCCTCACGACCACCGAGATCCAGGCTTTCCAGGCCATGCTGGGGCGCCCCGCCACTGGGCGGCTGTCCAGCCTGGAGGAGGTTCGCGCCATCCAGTATGCGGCGGTGAACGGACAGGCCCGCTCTCAACTGACCCTGGCGGTGATGTACGCCGAAGGGGTCGGCGTGCCGCGGGACTATGCCCGGGCCTTCTACTGGTTCTCCCAGGCCGACCGGCAGGGTAACGCCGAGGCCAAATATGCCATGTCGACCTTCTTCTCCCTGGGCATGGAGGGGGTGGCCGATCAGGATAAGGCGAGCGCCGTGGTCTATCAGATCGACGCGGCCCTGGCCGGCTTCAAACCCTCCGCTCAAAGGCTGCGCGAGCTCCTGGCTCAGGTCTCCCGCGCGCCGCGAACCTGATAAGGGGCATAGACGGTGACTGCTCAACCTCTGCGGCCCGGCCGCCGGCTTCCCCTCATTGGCGCAGCCTGCGCGCTGCTGGCCCTGGCCCTGGGGGCGCCGGCCCAGGCCTATCCGGATGCGCGGGTGGACGCGCAGATCCGCCCCAATTTCGGCGGGCTGATCACCCCGCCCCTGCGCTCGCCCTACCGGCCCAACCAGTGGCGCAAACCCGACCACAAGCCCAAGCGGCCCCATCCGCACCCCAGCCGGCCGCATCCTCCCTTGCAGGGGGGCTATCTCAACAGCCTCAGCATCGATTGCGCCGACCCCAATCTTGGCCCCTATCCGGTGTCCGACGCCCTCTGGGCCCTGGCCGATGGCGGCGTTCTGTTCATCCGCGCCCGGGGCGGGGTCTGCCGCGAAACCCTCTATATCGACCGCCCGGTGACCATCATCGGCGAGGGCGTCTCAGCCTTCGCCAATGGTGCGGACGCCCAGCCGGCCAAGCTTGCCCCGGCCGCGGGCGCCCCCTGCATCCGTGTCGCGCCCGGGACCCGGGGGGTTGAAATCCGCGACCTGGTGATCGAGGCCGATCAGGGCGGCCGCAGCGCCTGTATCGAGGCGGTCGACGCCGAGATCGCCCTGGTGAACACCTATGTCCGCTATGCGGGCGAGGCCGCGGCCATCTTCGTCTCCGGCGGCCGGCTGATCGGTCGCCAGAGCACCATTGAAGCCCGCACCAATGACGCAGCCGTCCTGGTGGACACCGCCAACCTCGACTTCGCCCAGGTGCGTATCGCCGCCGACGTGCGCGGGCTCGATATCACCCCGGCGGCTGGCGAAAGCCGCCTGTTGCAGGTGGGCGTAGTCGCCGAGGGGGGAACCCTGCCGGGGTCCACCGGCGTCACCGTCCGGGGCTTGCGCAGCGGTGGCGGCAAGCTGGTGGTGCGCAACTCCTATGTGGGCGGCTGGATCACCGGCCTCTATGTGGACCGCGGCGCCAAGCTGGAGCTGGTCCGCAGCCGGGTCCGCGCCCGCCGGGGAATCATCTCCGACTGGGGTGAAGTGGTGGTGCGGGAGTCCGCCATCTGGGGCGACGAATACGGCGGCTATTTCGCCGGCGGCGCGCCGGTGATCGAGCACAACCGGTTCGGCGGCCCGCGCGGCGGTCTGCTGTTCGACAGCCAGACGCGGCCGACCCTGGCGCCAAACTATCTCTACGCCACCGACCAGTGCGACCCCTACGCTCAGCCGCAGGGTCTCTATTGCCAGTCCTTTGGCGCAGGCCCGCTGCAGGCGTTTTCCGCGCCTGACGCCTATGGTCAGCCGGCCTATGGCGGCCAGGCCTATGGCTGGTCCCATGATGGCTATGAGCGCGGCTATCAGATGGACGGCGCCCCGGTCGCCCTGCCGCCCCCGCCGCCGCCGCGTCGCCGTGGGGTGTTCGGCCGGGACACCTATTAGGGTCTTGCCGTCACTGGGCGTCGAAGAAGGCCTCGGGCTCCTACGACTGGTCTAACCGGCTCTCCAGGGCTTCCTGACCCTCAATGTCCATGTGTTGGTGGGCTCATCGAGGATCAGCAGGTCCGGCTCGGCCAGCCGCACCGCCGAGGCGATCAGGAACAGCCGCCGCCAGCCGCCGCTGAGCGCCGAGAACCGGGTCTTCGCCAACTCGACCGGAATCTCGAACTCGTCCAGCAGGACGTCGATGCGCCAGTCCTCCGAGCCATCATCGGGCAGGGCGGTGGCCAGCACCTCTGAACTTCGACGCCGTCGCCTGGCGGTCCCGGCGCGACCTCGGCGCTCAACGCCTCTTATGGCTCAGGCTTGGCGCACAAAAAAGACGCCGCCCCCGGGGGGAGCGGCGTCCTTGATCGTCTTGGCGGCGAAAGCCTATTTCTTCAGCGCGTCGCGGGCGCCTTCCTTCAGGTCGCCGACGCCCTTCTGAACCTTGCCTTCGACCTGATCCATGTGGCCTTCGGCTTCCAGACGCTCGTTGTCGGTCATCTTGCCGACAGCTTCCTTGGCCTTGCCGCCCATATCCTTGGCGGCGCCTTCGACTTGATCCTTATGCATCGGAAACTCCTTTGGTTTCGGGAGGTGCGGGGGCGCCTCGTCTGTTGCAGAAGCAATGCGTGAGGGGCGGCGCTTGTTCCGTGAGATCACGCCCCTGCGGTTGCGCCGCAGGCGGTGGGCGTCTATTTCCTGCACCAATTCCGAAATCGCAGTTTCAAAGGCGGGCGCGGCACCATCCATGGCGCAGCAACACATTTTTCAGATGCAAGGCCTGACCAAGGCCTATCCCGGCAGCAAGAAGGTGTTCGAGAACATCTGGCTGTCCTTCTATCCCGACGCCAAGATCGGGGTGGTGGGGGTCAACGGCTCGGGTAAGTCCACCCTGCTGAAGATCATGGCCGGGATCGACAAGGAGTTCACCGGCGAGGCCCGCGCCGCCGATGGCGTGAAGATGGGCTACCTCGAACAGGAGCCGCACCTGGA
>DJWR01000093.1 GCA_002441055.1 Caulobacteraceae bacterium UBA6225
ATTGAAGCAATCAGATCGGAAAGGGTTCTAGGCGCCGTTGTCGCCGGCGGCCTGATTGGTCTTGAGCGGGAGTACCGTGGCCGGCCGGCTGGGTTTCGCACCCACATCCTGGTGGCCCTGACCTCATCCCTGCTGATGCTGGCCGCTATCCATCAGCTAGAGTGGATGGGCGAGGTCGAGGGCGATGTCATCCGTATCGATCCCACCCGGATGGCCCACGGCATTCTGACCGGGATCGGCTTTCTGTGCGGCGGGGTCATCTTCCGCCATGGCCTGAGCGTCCATGGCCTGACCACGGCGGCCTCCCTGTGGATCACCTCGGCGCTCGGCACGCTCTACGGCGTCGGTTTCTATGGGCTGGCGATCGGCGGCACGGCGGTCACCCTGCTGGTGCTGGGCGTGCTGCGGTGGGCCGATCGGCGCGTCCCGCAGCTCCACATCGTAGATGTGAAGGTCCGTTACCGCCGGGCCGAGGCGATGACTGAGGACGAGTTCCGCAAGCTGGTGGCGCAATTCAATCTGGACGCCGGCGCGATCAGCGAGCGGCTCTGGTCTGGTGAAAGTGAAGACAAGGCCAGGGTGGAGCATCGCGCCACCCTGCGCGGCACCGGCGCCTCCAACCTCACCCGGCTGGCCGCGCATTTCCGTGAAGACCGACGGGTGGTCGAGTACAGCCTTTCCCCGCGAGAGGATTGAGGCAGGCGACAGATCGGCCCTGGGGGTGCTAGAGCCTGATGCGATCAGACGGAAGCGTCTGATCGTTGAATCAGGCTCTAAACTCAAAGACTTGAGCGCGTTTAGCTCCGATAACCGGTTCCCACTTATCGGAACGCGCTCTAGAGACCGCGCCCTCATGACCCTGCGACTCTGGATCGAGATCAATCATCAGGCCCCCTACCGCACCGGGGGGTGGGCCTGGCTCCGACAGGAGGGCAAGGCCCTGGCCGGCGCCGCGGGGGGCGAGCGCGACGTCGACGCCGAGGCCTTTTCCGTACACGCCTTGGGCGCGGCCCTGACCGACCTGCCCGAGGGTTCGGCTGTGGCCCTGCACCTGTCGGACGCCCTGCTGATCGAAGGGGTGCGCACCATGGCCGCCCGCCGCGCCGTGGGCTGGACCACCGCGGCCGGGAACCCAGATCCCGACGCCCAGGCCTGGGAGGCGGTGGCCAAGGCCCTGACGGGCCGCACGCTCAGCCTCGTCCGCACCCAGCCCTCCGACGCCCGCACGCCGGCCGGCTTCGCCGCGGCCTGGGCCGAACTTGGCCGCGACAAGGCCAAGACCAACGGGACGTTCAAGAACGCCATCCCCCGCCCGAACCTGGCCAAGATCCGCGGGCTGTAACGCGCTCTAAACACCCCCTTAACCCTGGGGCGGGCTAATCGGCCGGTAGGAACAATCCCCGAACACGCCTATAGAGTCGCCCATGGCCGCCGTGCGAATCCTTGGACTGGACCCCGGCCTCCGCCGCACCGGCTGGGGGGTGATCACCATCGAGGGCGCACGCCTGACCCATGTGGCGCATGGGGTCATCGCACCCAAGGAGTCCCTGCCCTTTTCCGAGCGGCTGTTGTTTCTGTTCGAAGCGATCAGCGCGCTGGTGGCCGAACATGAGCCAGATGAAGCCGCCGTGGAGGAGACCTTCATGAACAACAACGCCGCCAGCGCCCTCAAGCTCGGCCACGCCCGGGCCATGGCCCTGGTGGCGCCGGCCCGGGCTGGCCTGCCGGTGGCCGAATACGCCGCCACCGTGGTCAAGAAGGCGGTGGTGGGCACAGGTGGCGCCGACAAGGATCAGGTGGCCTTCATGATCGCCCGACTGCTGCCGGCCGCCGGCGGGGTGACCGCCGACGCCGCCGACGCCCTGGCCGTGGCCATCGCCCACGCCCATGCTCGCACCGCCCGCAGCCTGGCGGCGCGCGCGCCCTCGAGGAAGGTGGCGTGATGATCGGCCGACTGCGCGGGACCGTCGCCGAGATCGGCGAAGAGGACGCCCTGATCGACGTTCTGGGCGTCGGCTATGTTGTTCGCTGCGGGGCTCGCACCCTCTCGCGCCTGCCGCCGGTGGGCGAAGAGGCGGTGCTGCATATCGAGACCCAGTGGAGCGAACAGGCCGGCATGCGCCTTTATGGCTTCCTGACCCGGGACGAGCGCCGCACCTTCCTGATCCTCAAGGAGATTCAAGGGGTCGGCCCCAAAGCGGCGCTGGCGGTGCTGGACGTGCTGCCGCCGGCTGAACTGGCTGCGGCGGCCGGACGCCAGGACAAGGCCGCCATCGCCCGGGCTCAAGGGGTGGGGCCCAAGCTCGCCCTGCGCATCGCCACTGAGCTCAAGGACAAGCCGCTCACCGACCTGCCGGTCAGCGCCTTCGCGCCGGGCGCGGGCGCGGCCGAGGCGCCGCCCGCCCCGTCCGCCTCGGGCGAGGCCGTGGCCGCCCTCATGGGCCTGGGCGTCGCCGAGCCGCAGGCGAGGCGCCTGGTGGAGGCCGCCGCCCTGCGGCTGGGTGAGGACGCTGAAGCCGCCGCCCTGATCAAGGCCGCCCTGCAGGAGCTCGGCCGGTGAGCCGGCTGGTCAGCGGCGAGGCCGCGCCGACCGAAGGGACCGACCGGGCCTATCGTCCCCAGACGCTGGCCGAGTTCGTCGGTCAGGAGCAGTCCAAGGCCAATCTGCG
>DJWR01000029.1 GCA_002441055.1 Caulobacteraceae bacterium UBA6225
CATAGTTCAACTGCGCTTGCAGGCGGACGCCGCCGATCTCCTTCGCATAGCCAAGCCGGGCGAAGTCGGTGTCGAAATAGAGGATGTCCATGGGGAAGGGGGGATTGCCGGATGCGCCGGTGTTCTGGCGTCGGACATCCAGGGTGACCTCCCCCAGATCGGATTTGAGGCCGGCCGACAGGCCAAGGACCCCGCGCTCAAAGCCGGTTCCGCCGATGACGCCGTCGCCATAGTCGGTGTCCTGCGCTTCTTCCCAGGCGCCCAGAAGATTGAAGCGCCACGCCTCGGTTGAGGCCCCGATGACACCCCCGGCCGAGGCGCCGTCATTGACGCTGCGGCCGGCGAAGGTGAGGTCATAGCCCAGGTCGATGTCGGGCCCTTGCCCATAGCCGATGCGCTTGAACACCGCATCGGCCCCGCCAGCCAGACCAGGGCCCTCTGACACCGGGCTGACCCCCCGATCGATCACTACGGCGGCCACCAGCGAGGCGGGCGCATAGTGGAAGACCGGGTCCATCAGATTGGGTCCCCCGGAGGCGAACCGCTGGCCATCCACCCGCAGGTTCAGACGCTGACCAAACAGGCCGCGGTACTGCATCTGGCCCGACAGTTCCCCATTGCCGATGCGGGCGCCGCCGGGGGTGCGGGCGGTCAGGTGGGTGATGTCGCCGCCCTGCAGGGGGGCGGCCTCCGGCGCGATGCTCAGGGCGGTGGGGGAGTCGGCGCGGGCGCCTGTGACAATGATCACGTCCAGCAGGGGAGAGGTCGCCCCCTCGGCCATGGCGGGCGCCGCAAAGGCGGCAAGGCTCGCCCCGGCCAGGAGCGACAGAAGGCATTTCGACGGCATGGAAAGGTCTCGCAGACTGAAAGTCAGGCGTGCGGCTGGGGCACGTCTGGAAGGCGCCTGTGAACACAGGCGACGGCGCGGTCCGTGTTTTCAGCTGCGAGACGGGGGTGCGCGCGATCCAAGCGGCGGGCCCTGGGCCCGGTGAACGAGCCCAGGCTGATAGGAACAGGGCTCCACCTTGGCGGTGAAGCGGAACGGTGCGGCGACCAGCATCCGGTCGGCCACGGGGACGGCATAGGGAAGGGTGCACTGCGCGCAATGCTCGTCGGCGGGCGCCTCATCGGGCTGTTCGCCCCCCAGCAGGATCGCCAGACGTTCGGTGGCCGCGCGGCCCTCGGCCGTCACCTCGCCGGACGGCGCGCACATCAGAACCTGGAGGTCGCCGCCGTTCGCGCCAGCCACGGCCATGGAGCCCGGCAGGAGGACCTGCAGGGTCACAGCCATCACCGCCAGCAGGCGGGCCAGTCGGGCGCCGGGCGCAAACCTCATGGCCCGGCTGATAGCTGAATATTCGCAAACATGCATCTGGCCCGATGGCTCAGAACCGAGACCACGCCAGCGACGGATCGGCGCAGACAATTCCCCTTGGTGAACCGTGTTTGGTTGGGCTCCATGGGGGTCTGACGAATTGGGCGCGGGGCCGGAAAGAGCCTGCCGCCCGCCAAGGGTAGGAGACCGGTCATGGCTGACGGATATGTGGACGTGCTGCGCGACAAGCGGGAGGCCGCGCGCAAGGCCGCCTATGAAACCCCCATCGAGGAGCTGCACCCGGCGCGGGCCTCGCTGTTCCGCGACGACGCCATGTGGCCGATCTTTGCGCGGCTTAGGGCGGAGTCGCCGATCCACTACACCCCCGACAGCAACTACGGCGCCTACTGGTCGATCACCCGCTACAACGACATCCTGGCGGTGGACTCCAACCACCAGGTGTTTTCCTCGGCCAAGGGCATCACGCTGACGCCCAAGGCCGCGCAAGGGTTCCGCGATCCCAATGCGCCCTCGGGGGCCAACTTCATCGCCATGGACCCGCCGCGGCACGACGTGCAGCGCAAGACGGTCAGCCCGGCCCTGTCGCCCATGGCGCTTTCGGTCATGGCCCCGCTGATCCGCGAGCGGGCGGGCTTCATCCTCGACAGCCTGCCGGTGGGCGAGGAGTTCGACTGGGTGGACCTGGTCTCGAAAGAGCTCACCACCATGACCTTGGCGACCCTGTTCAACTTCCCGTTCGAAGAGCGGCGCAAGCTGACCTTCTGGTCGGACGCCATGACCTCGCCGCCGGGGCATGGGCCGGTGGCCGACATCGCCGAGCTGCGCAAGGTGATGGGGGAGTGCTTTTCCTACTTCACCGGCCTGTGGAACGAGCGGGTCAACGCCGAGCCCACCGGCGACCTCATCTCCATGCTGGCCCATGGGGAGGAGACCCGGCACATGTCCATGGCCGACTTCCACGCCAATGTCGCCCTGCTGATCATCGGCGGCAATGACACCACCCGGAACACCATCTCGGGCTCTGTCCTGGCGCTCAACCAGAACCCCGACCAGTACGCCAAGCTGCGGGCGAACCCCGAGCTGATCCCGTCCATGGTCTCGGAAACCATCCGCTGGCAGACGCCGCTGGCCCATATGGCGCGCACAGCGACCCAGGACTTCGAGATGGGCGGCAAAACCATCAAGGAAGGGGACAAGGTGGTCATGTGGTACGTCTCGGGCAACCGGGACGACACGGTGATCGAAAACCCTGACGCCTACATCATCGACCGGCCAAGACCCCGCCAGCACATGTCCTTCGGCTTCGGCATCCACCGCTGCGTGGGCAACCGCCTGGCCGAGCTACAGCTGACCATCATCTGGGAGGAGATCATGAAACGCTTCCCCGACATCCAGGTCCTGGCCGAGCCCAAGCGCAGCTATTCGATCTTCGTGAAGGGCTATGAGGACATGCGCGTGGTGCTGCCCACGCGGCTGTAGGGTCCCTGCGTCCTTCGAGGCTCGCGGTCGCTCGCACCTCAGGATGAGGGAGGTGGGGGCAGGCTGAACTGCCTCAGTCCGTCCTCATCCTGAGGCGCCCGAAGGGCCTCGAAGGACGAGGGCGGCCGCAGATCTCCCATACCGCTCTGATCTTGTCGAGGCTTGACCCGAGCCTCCACGAACATGGCCCTGCCGCCCTATGCCTGGACCCTCCGGATCAGCCCGGGGGCGACGCGGCGCCGGGCGCAGGGTTAGACTTCCCCGCGCCAGGACGGAGGACGTGATGAAGCTGATCTTTCTCTATGGGCCTCCGGCCTGCGGAAAGCTGACGGTGGCCAAATCCTTGGCCGCCCTGACCAACTATCCGCTGTTCCACAATCACCTCGCGCTAGATGCAGTGACCTCGGTCTTTCCGTTCGGCAGCGAGCCCTTCGTTCGGCTGCGCAGCCTCTATTGGCTGGCCATGTTCGAAGAGGCCGCCCGCCAGGACCGGTCGCTGATCTTCACCTTCGCGCCGGAACGCACCGTGCCCGACAGCTTCATCGAGGAGGCCCGCGCGGCCGTCGAGGGCCATGGCGGCAAGGTCTGTTTCGTCGAACTCCAGGTCTCGCCCCAGGGACAGATGCAGCGGGTGGAGAGCCCCGACCGCAAGGCCTCGAAGAAGATCCATTCCCGCGAGGTGCTGCGGAAGTTCATAGCCGGCGGCGGCGCCGACTACCCGCCCATTCCGGCCGACCTCACGATCGACACCGAGGCCCTGGCGCCAGACGCCGCGGCGCGGGCCATCATGCAGGCGCTTTCGCTGGCGCCCCTGCCCCAGCCACACGTCATGTACCCCGACCCAGAATGACCGGCGCGACTGCTGCCACACAGCTGTCAGCAGCCCCAGGCTAAGGATGATGGATCGCCATCACCTGGAGCCGTCCATGTCCGATCTCGTCTTCTACACAAACCCCATGTCCCGCGGCCGCATCATCCGCTGGATGCTGGAAGAGGTCGCTCAGCCCTATGAGACCAGGGTCCTGAGCTGGGAGACCGGCGAGACCAGGTCGGCCGACTACCTGGCCATCAATCCCATGGGCAAGGTGCCGACCCTCGTCCATGGCGGAGTGGTGGTCACCGAGTGCGCGGCCATCTGCGCCTATCTGGCCGACGCCTTCCCCCAGGCCGGACTCGCCCCGCCGGTCACGAGCTCGCTGCGCGGCCCCTATTATCGCTGGCTGTTCTTCGGCGCCGGCCCCATCGAGCAGGCCGTGGGCGCCAAGGCGGTGGGCTTCGAGCCCAGCCCAGAGCAGCGCGCCTCCCTGGGCTTTGGAACCATGGAGGACGTGCTTGGCGCCCTCGAAGGCGCGGTCCGGGACCGGGCCTATCTGATGGGCGACAGCTTCACCGCCGCCGACCTCTACCTGGCCTCGCATCTGTCCTGGGGCATGAACTTCGGCACGGTCGAAAAGCGCCCGGCGTTCGAAACCTACACAGCCCGCCACCTCGCCCGCCCCGCCGCCCAACGGGCCGACGAGATCGACAACGCGCTTATCGCCCAGGCCCAGGCGGCCGGCTGAGGGGGCTCACCCCTCAAACCCTCGGACCACCGCCAGGACCGCCTCGCCGTAGCGGGCGAGCTTGCCTTCGCCAACGCCGGAGATGGCGCCCAGCGCCCGCTGGGCGGCGGGTCTGGCCTGGGCGATTTCGGCCAGGGTGCGGTCGTGGAAGATGACATAGGGCGGCACATGCTGGCGGCCGGCCTCTTCCCGGCGCCAGGCGCGCAGGGCTTCGAACAGGCCCTGGTCGGCCGGTGGCAGGGACAGGTCGCTGGCGCCGCTGCGGCGGCGGCCTGGGGTTTTCCGCTCGGCGCCGGGGGCGGCCTTGCGGGCGCGCACCTGCCGCTCGCCGCGATAGACGGCCCGCACCCCCTCGGCGTCGCCGAGCGCGATCAGGGGGCGGTTGTCGTTGGGGTCTTCCCGCAGCAGGCCCTCGAACAGGAGCTGGTCGATCAGGTCGCGCCAGCCCGGGGCCGACAGCTCCTGGCCCACGCCGAAGGTGGAGAGGCCGGCTTCGAAGTCCGAGGGGTCCTTGGTCTTGCCCAGCAGGTGGTCCACCAGCCGGCCGCGGCCAAACCGTCCGCCCATGCGGTGGACGGCTGAGAGCGCCTTCTGGGCGGCCTTTGTGGCGTCCTCGGTCTCGGGAGGGCTCAGGCACACGTCGCACTGGCCGCAGGGCTCCACGCCCTCCTCGCCGAAATAGCGGCGGACGGCGGCGGCCCGGCAGCCGGCGCCCTCCAGCATGGCGTAGAGCTGGCGCACCTTGCGCACCTGCACCTGCTTGACGGCCTCGTCCATCTCCCGGCCGTCGATGCGGCGCAGGCCCCAGGCGAGATCCGAGGCGCCATAGAGGGTGATGCCCTCCGCCGGGTCGCCATCGCGGCCGGCCCGGCCGATCTCCTGCCAATAGGCCTCGATGGAGCCGGGGGGATCGGCGTGGATGACGAAGCGGACGTCGGGCTTGTCCACCCCCATGCCAAAGGCGATGGTCGCCACCATCACCGCATCCTCGGCCTCCAGGAAGGCTTCGAGCCGGTTGGCGCGCACATGCTTGTCCAGGCCCGCATGATAGGCCTGGGCGTCGACGCCGGCCTGGCGCAGGGCCTCGGCCAGCCGCTCGGTGCCGTCGCGGGAGCCGGCATAGACCACGCCTGACCTGCCCCGCCGCTCGGCCACCAGTTCCAGCACCCGTTTCTGGGCGGGGCCGGACTTGCGCTCGGCGAACAGGGCGAGCTCGGGCCGGGCGAAGCTCGCCACAAACTCCCGGGCCTCTTCCAGGCGCAGCTCGGCGCGGATGTCGTCGCGGGTCCGGGCGTCGGCGGTGGCGGTGACCGCCAGGCGCGGCACGTCGGGGAAGATGTCGGCGAGGCGGCCAAGCGTGCGGTAGTCCGGGCGGAAGTCGTGGCCCCACTGGCTGACGCAGTGGGCCTCGTCGATGGCTATCAGCGCCAGTGGCGTCCGCCGCAGCCGCTCCATCATGTGCGGGGCCATCAGGCCCTCGGGCGAGACGTAAAGAAGGTCGAGCTCGCCGGCCTCGACCCGGCGCCAGGTCTGCGCCCGCTCCTCGGGCTCGATGGCGGAGTCCAGGCGGGCGGCGGCCACGCCTGACTGCTGCAGGGCGGCGACCTGGTCGGTCATCAGCGCAATGAGCGGCGAGACTACGAGGCCAAGCCCAGGCCTAAGCATGCTGGGGATCTGGTAGCAGAGGCTCTTGCCGCCGCCGGTGGGCAGGACGGCCAGGGCGCTGCGCCCGGCCAGGGCCTCGGTGATCACCTCGCCCTGAAGGCCCCGGAAATCAGCGTGTCCGAAGGTGCGGCGCAGGACCTCCCGCGCCTCGTCGAGCGAAGCGGTCATGGGCGCCTTATGGCGTGCGTCGGCGACCCGGTTGAAGGGAAAACTGAGCTTGGCCTCGGCCCATCCCCAAGCCGGCTATTCCGCGGCCATGGCCAGGGGCTGGGCCTGGGCGCCGCGCAGCAGCCGGCCAGGCAGGGCGCCGGTGGGCTCCCCGTCCCGCTGGGTGATCTGGCCGGCGACGATGGTCGCCACATAGCCCCTGGCCCGCTGGATCAGGCGGCGGCCGCCGGCTGGCAGGTCATAGGCGACGCTGGGCGCCTCCAGGGCGAGGTTGTCATAGTCGATGATGTTGAGATCAGCCCGGTAGCCCGGCGCGATCATGCCCCGGTCATAGAGGCCGACCGCCCGGGCGGTGTCGCGGGTCTGCATCCGCACCATGGCCTCCAGGTCGAACCTGGGCCCCCGGGTCCGGTCCCTTGTCCAGTGGGTGAGGTTCGAGGTGGGGAAGGAGCCGTCGCAGATCATGCCCACATGGGCGCCGCCGTCCGACAGGCCGGGCACCGCATCGGGGTGCCCCAGCATCTCGTAGCTGGGGGCGAGCGAGCCCTCCGCATAGTTGAGGAAGGGCAGATAGAGCATCCCCCGCCCGCCGTTGGTCAACATGTGGTCCAGCGCCAGGGCCTCGGGGCTGGTTCCGGCCTTCTGGGCCAGGGCAGCCAGCGTCTGGCTGGGCCGGGGCTCATAGTCCGGGACCTCGCCCATCAGATACATGTTGTCCCAATTGCGGGCGGTGGCGCCCGCAAATCCAGGCGCAGACGCTGTCCCATCCCCCACCAGGGCGGCGCGAACCTGCGGGTCGACCAGCCGGGCCACCCGCTCGGCCAGGGGCAGATGAGCCAGAGCCTGATAGGCCAGGTGCTGGCTGAACGGGTTGAGGGTCAGTTCCAGGCCAAACAGGATGCCCACCGGCCGGCCGCAGACCTGCGCCTTCATGGGCAGGCCGGCCCCCGTGGCGTCGGTCAGGGCGTCCAGCAGCAGGCGCCAGGCCTGGGGCGCCTTGGGAGCTTGAGTGAGCGAGAAGGACAGCGGCCGGCCCGAGGCCTCGACGATCCGCCGCAGCATGGCGAACTCGGCCTCCGGATCGGCGAAGTCGGAGACCACCTGCAGGACGCCCTTGCCCGCCCGGGCCAGCCCCATGGCGATGCCGGTCAGCTCATCCTCGCCCGCCGTCAGGGTGGGCGTCGGCTGACCGTCACTGGTCCGGTGGTTGAGGGTGCGGGAGGTGGAGAAGCCGAGCGCGCCTGCGGCCATGGCCTGTTGCGCCAGCTCGGCCATGGCGGCGATGTCGGCGGCCGTCGCCGGCTCCCGGACCGCCCCGCGCTCACCCATCACATAGACCCGCAGGGCTGCGTGGGGCAGCTGGGCGCCGATGTCCACGTCGAACCGCCGCTTTGACAGGGCGTCGAGATAGTCGGGGAAGCTCTCCCAGTTCCAGGCCAGACCCTGGGTAAGCACCGGGAAGGGGATGTCCTCCACCCCCTCCATCAACCGGATCAGCCGGTCATGATCTTCGGGCCGGCAGGGGGCGAAACCGACCCCGCAATTGCCCATGACCACGGTGGTGACCCCGTGCCAGGACGAGGGCTGCATATGGGCGTCCCAGGTGGCCTGGCCGTCATAGTGGGTGTGGATATCTACAAAGCCCGGCGTCACCAGCCGGCCACGGGCGTCAATCTCCTCGGCGCCCCGGCCGCGAATCTCGCCCAGGGCGGCGATGCGCCCGTCCTTGATCGCAATGTCGGCCTCAAAGACCGGCGCGCCGGTGCCGTCGGCCAGCGTCCCGCCGCGCACGACGAGGTCATATGCCCGTTCCAAATCGCCGCCTCCCTCGCGTGGACAGGTCTATTCGCCCGTCCTTGCGACGATTAGCCCCCCCCTGCGCCGCAGACGTCAAGCCTGCTGAACACCGGTGACCCGATTTGCGTAGGTTCGCCGGCTTGGGGCGAGACCGGCAGGCTGATCAGGGGAACTGCGTTCGTTCAGAACCGTTCTTAAGGGCAGGCAATCGGGTTCAAACCCCGCAACTGGAGCTCAGATTCGTGGCTGTGAGAGCCGTTTTCATCCTTCTGGCCCTGGCCGCTATCGCGGTGGGCTTTCTTCTGCCGACGCCGGGCGCCGAAACCGCGGCCGCCGACAAGTCGCCGCAGATCGCCACCCTGGACCTCGGTTAGAACTGACGGTCAGGGCGCCGCCTGACCTTCCCGCGGCATGGCGTCGGCCTTGCTGGCGCACCCCGACAGGCTTTCATCACCGCTCTGCACCCTGGCCTGATAGGCGTAGGTCAGATCGGACATGCCATCGGAACAGGCCTCCTCCCATATCGTCACCATCAGGTCCCCGCCATCAGCTGTGCGGGTCCGCCAGACCGCCTGACCCTCCTCCAGGCTGCGGCCGGAATTGGGCCCCTTGCTGGGGGGCGCGTCCGGGCGTTCCAGGGTGATCTCCGTCGCGGTGATCCGCACACCCCAGAAGGGTTCCGTCCCCACAGCCCGCATCTCCCCATCATAGGGGCCCTGCGCCACAGGCGCCGGCGCGGTCGCCTCGGGGGCGGGTGACGTCGGCAGGGGTGCGGGCGCATCGGCGGGGGGCTGCGCCTCGCCGCCATCCGGCGCCTGGGGCTGGCAGGCGGCGAGGCCCAGGGCCAGGATGAGCAGGCCGGCGCTGATGCGGGCGGTGGCGGAGCGAGGGGAGCGAGGGGCGCGCATGGCTTTGGGGTCCTTTCCCGTGGGCCGGGACAGGTTAGACTCCCCGACCATGAGTCGGAACCATCGCCCCAGCTTCTATGAATTCTTCGCCGGCGGCGGCATGGCCAGGCTTGGCCTGGGCGATGGCTGGGACTGCGCCTTCGCCAACGACTTTGATCCGGTCAAGGCCCGCGCCTACCGGGCGAATTTTCCCGACGCGGCCGACCATTTCCATGAGGGTGACGTCTGGAAGCTTGGGACCGCCCACCTCCCCGGGCAGGCTGACCTCGCCTGGGCCTCTTCGCCCTGTCAGGACTTCAGTCTGGCCGGCGCCCGGGCTGGCCTAGCCGGCGGGCGCTCCTCGGCCTTCTTCGGCTTCTGGCGGCTGGTCCAGGGGCTGAACGCCGAGGGTCGGGCGCCGAAGGCCATCGTCATTGAGAATGTGGTTGGCCTGCTGACCTCGCATGGCGGGGCGGACTTCCAGGCCCTGTGCCAGGCCCTGGCTGACGAGGGCTACCATTTCGGCGCCCTGGAGATCGACGCCGCCCGCTTCGTGCCCCAATCGCGGCCGCGGGTTTTCGTCGTGGCGACAAAGGCTGCGCCGCCCATCGGACTCACGGGCCAGAGCCCCTTCCACAGCCGCGCCCTGATCGAGGCGCAGGGCCGTTTGCCCGCCCACCTAGCCGTCCGATGGGTGTGGTGGAGCCTGCCGGCCCCGCCCGCCCGCAATACCGATCTCGCCAGCCTGCTGGAGGATGACGGCGTGGTCGCCTGGCGCTCCCCGGCCCAGACCCAGGCCCTGCTCGACCAGATGTCCCCCCTGCATCGCCGTCGCTTTGATGTCGAGCGGGCCGCCAAGGGCCAGGCGATCGGCGCGGCCTATCGGCGGATCCGGACGGAGAACGGGGTGCGGGTGCAGCGGGCCGAGGTGCGCCTGGACGGTCTGGCTGGATGCCTGCGCACGCCGGCCGGGGGGTCATCGCGCCAGATGCTGCTGGTCGGCGACGGTGCGGGTCTGCGTTCCCGGCTGATCTCACCGCGGGAGTCGGCCCGGCTGATGGGCTTGCCAGAGACCTATGTTCTGCCCCCTTCGGCCAATGGAGCCCTGCATGTGACGGGCGACGGGGTGGCGGTTCCGGTGGTGGCCTGGCTGTCGGAAAACCTGCTCCGACCGCTTCTGGCGGGAGATTTCGGGGTCATCGCCGCCGAATGACCGGCTTACAAATGCGACCCGAACCCCTAAGTTCGCGTTCAAAGGGCACCAAACGCAAATTTTGAAGGCAGGTCCATGGACGCCAATTCCGACAAGACCTACGACGCCGAGCGCCACCGCCGAGCGGGCCGGGGCCGGGTTTATGACTCCATCATCGATACCATCGGCGACACCCCTCTGGTGCGCCTGCCGCGGTTGAGCGCGGCGCTGAAGCCCAAGGCCGAGGTTCTGGCCAAGCTGGAATTCTTCAATCCGATCGCCTCGGTGAAGGATCGGATCGGCGTGGCCATGATCGAATCCCTGGAGGCCCAGGGAATCCTCAAGGCCGGCTCCACCATCGTCGAACCCACCAGCGGCAATACCGGCATCGCTCTGGCCTTCGTGGCCGCCGCCAAGGGCTATCCCCTGACCCTGGTCATGCCCGAAAGCATGTCCATTGAACGGCGCAAGATGCTGACCCTGATGGGCGCCAAGCTGGAGCTGACCCCGGCCGAGCGCGGCATGGCCGGGGCGGTGGCCAGGGCCCGGGAAATCGTTGAGGCGACCCCCGGCGCGGTCATGCCCCAGCAGTTCGACAACTCGGCCAACCCTCTGATCCACCGGGTGTCCACCGCCGAGGAGATCTGGAACGACACCGACGGCAAGGTGGATGCGGTGATCTCCGGGGTCGGCACCGGCGGCACCATCACCGGCGTCGGCCAGGTGCTGAAGCCCCGCAAGGCCTCGCTGAAGATGATCGCGGTGGAGCCTGAGGGTTCACCGGTGCTGTCGGGCGGCCAGCCGGGGCCGCACAAGATTCAGGGGATCGGGGCGGGTTTTGTGCCCTCCATCCTCGACCGCAGCATCATTGATGAGGTGGTTCAGGTCTCCAATGACGACAGCCTCGCCATGTCCCGGCGGGTGGCGCGCGAGGAGGGCATTCCCATGGGGATCTCGTCCGGCGCGGCCCTGACGGCGGCCTTCCATGTGGCGTCCCGGGACGACATGTCTGGCAAGACCATCGTTGTGATCATCCCAAGCTTCGCCGAACGCTACCTGTCCACCGCCCTGTTCGAGGGGCTCTGAAGCCAAGAGGCGGCCGGGCCCAGGTCCTGGGGACGTCATGACCGACGTCTATGACGCGGACAAGCGCTCGGCCGTCATGCGGCAGGTCAAGGGCTCGGGCACCACGCCGGAGCGCACCTTGCGGCGGCTTCTGACAGGGCTGGGCGCCCGCTACCGCCTCAATCGCAAGGACTTGCCGGGCTCGCCGGACATCGTCCTGCCCGGACGGCGCCTGGCCATCTTCGCCCATGGCTGCTTCTGGCACGGCCACGACTGCGCCCGGGGCGCCCGCGTGCCCAAGACCAACCGCGACTACTGGCTGGGCAAGGTCGCCCGCAACCGCGCCCGCGATGCGACAGTGGGCGCGGCCTTGGCCGAGGCCGGCTGGCGGGTCGAGGTGGTCTGGGAGTGTGAGATGAAGGACGAGGCGGCGCTGACTGGGCGGCTCGCGGCGCTGATGGATAGCGCGCCGCTCAGCTCCAGCCGTGGGAGGCGCGTCAGCGCTGTAAAGCGGGGACACAAAGGGCACGAAGGGGGCGCAAAGGACACAAAGTGAGGGCTGCCTCACCCTTCGTGCCCTTCGTGCAACCTTGGTGTCCTTCGTGTCAGATCTTGACGGCGCCGGCGGTCCCGAAAGCGTCGCGGGCGCAAAAGACTAGGCCACCACCACCTCGGTCTTCACCGAATTGGCGATGAAACACTCCTCGTGGGCCTCGTGGTGCAGGCGGGCCAGGGTTTCTGCGTCCGGGGCGGGACCGGACCATTCGATGGTGGGATGCAGGGTGACCCTAGTCACCGCCTGGCGACCTGGGGCGATTTCGCTCATCACCCCTTCAGCGGCGTCGGCATAGGACGCCACCGAAAGGCCCGCCAGCCGCGCCCGGTGCA
>DJWR01000120.1 GCA_002441055.1 Caulobacteraceae bacterium UBA6225
CCTGCATCACCAGCTTCGTCTTCCGGGTGCGCAACCTGCCGGCCGCGCTTTACAAGGCGCTGGGGGGCTTTGCGACCAACGGCGTCAACATGACCAAGCTGGAAAGCTACATGGAGGACGGCGCCTGGACGGCGACCTTCTTCTACGCCGAGGTGGATGGGCGGCCTGAGGACCGCGGACTGGCGCTAGCCCTGGAGGAGCTGCAGTTCTTCTCCGAGCGCTTCGAGATCCTCGGCGTCTACCCGGCCGACCCCTTCCGCGCCCGGGCCTGAGGGGGCGTTCTTACTGACCCGTGGCTTTTCCAAAGCCGTCACCTTCGGGCTTGACCCGAAGGTCCATGCACACTTGGCCCGCCCCGGTGTTCATGGATGGTCGGGTCAAGCCCGACCATGACGGCGGAGAAGGTGGCGCGAGGCTCCTGAAAGGCTTCAGCCCTCCTCGACCCAGGCCTTCAGCAGCTGATGGGCGATGGCGAGCGGGCCAGGGGCGAAGGTTCCCTCGATCTTGCCGGCCAGCAGGTCGCGGGCCTCATCGCGGGTGAACCAGCGCACTTCCGACAGCTCGGTCTGATCGGGGGCGGCCTGATCGTTCTCCACCTCAGCGATCAGGCCGATCATCAGGGAGGACGGATAGGGCCAGGGCTGGGTGGAGTGGTAGCGGACGCTGACGGCCTTGAGCGCGGCCTCTTCGGCCAGCTCCCGGGCGCAGGCTTCCTCGATGCTCTCGCCGGGCTCCACGAAGCCGGCCAGGGCCGAGAACATGCCGGGCGGCCAAGCCTCCTGGCGGCCCATCATGCAGCGGTCGCCGAGATAGGGCAGCATGATCACCACAGGATCGGTGCGGGGGAAGTGCTCGGCCTTGCAGGTGGGGCACTGGCGCTTCCAGCCCCCGTCGACCACCACGCTGGGCTCGCCGCAGGCGGCGCAATGGCGGTGGCGGCGGCGCCACTCGAACATGGATTTGGCGGTGGCGGCCATGGCGGCTTCCGCCGCCGGCAGTCGCAGGGCGATGGTCCGTAGGTCCTCAAAGGCGCCGAGGCCTTGAAGCGTCCCTTCGGCCGGGTCCAGGCCCCCTTCCATGTCGACGGCGAAGACTGCGGTCTCTTTCCACAGTCCCATGAACAACAGCCGCTCGACCCCGCCGGCCAGCTCGTCGGACATGGTGGCCGGCAGATAGGCCAGCTGCACCCCACCCTCGGGGGACTTCTCGATCAGTGGCTTGCCGTTCCACAGGACGATGGTCAGGGACTCGGGCGAGGTCTGCATCTCGCCCAGCCAGGCGGCGTCGCCGCGGCGCTCGCTGCAGCGGTCGAGGGGGTTGCCGGCGAAGGTGTTCTGGAAGGCTGTCAGGGGCATGAATCGCGTTCTATCTGCGCCCGAGCTTGCGCGCACCTCTTTCGATCGCGATATTGGGGGCGGAGATCGGCGACGGGCGGAGTCCTCGCCAACCCGGTCAGGTCCGGAAGGAAGCAGCCGTAACGAGTTTCGCTTCGGGTCGTCGTCCGGTCTCCACCCGCTTCCTCTGACATTCTCCCCATGGCCGACGAAGACATCACGCTCGATTCCGATCTGCCCGAGCGTGATCCGAATACGACGGACATGTTTGGAGACCCTGCGCCGGCGCCCGCGCCGCCTGTGGACGAGAGCGCGGCCTATACGGTCATCGCGCGCAAGTACCGGCCCAGGACCTTCGAGGATCTGTTTGGCCAGGAAGCGATGGTGCGCACCCTGCGCAACGCCTTCGCCTCGGGGCGCATCGCGCATGCCTTCATGCTCACCGGGGTCCGCGGGGTCGGCAAGACGACCACCGCCCGGCTGCTGGCCCGGGCCCTGAACTACGAGACCGACACCATCCACGCCCCGACCCTGGACCTGACCCAGGAGGGCCGCCACTGCCGGGCCATTGTCGAGGGCCGGCACATGGACGTGCTGGAGCTGGACGCCGCCAGCCGCACCGGCGTGGGCGACATGCGCGAGTTGCTGGACGGGGTGCGCTATGCCCCCGTCGAGGCCCGCTACAAGGTCTATATCATCGACGAGGTCCACATGCTCTCGACCGGGGCGTTCAACGCCCTGCTCAAGACGCTGGAGGAGCCGCCGCCCCACGCCAAGTTCATCTTCGCCACCACCGAGATCCGCAAGGTCCCGGTGACCATCCTGTCGCGGACCCAGCGGTTCGACCTGCGCCGGGTGGAGCCGGAGGTGATCGTCAAGAATCTGGAGATGATCTGCGAGCGCGAAGGCCCCCGGGTGGAGGCCGAGGGCCTGACCCTGATCGCCCGGGCCGCCGAGGGCTCGGTGCGCGACGCCCAATCCATGCTCGACCAGGCCATCGTTCAGGCGGAGTCCGGCCAGACGGTGAGCGCGGGCTCGATTCGCGACATGCTGGGCCTGGCCGACCGGGCCCAGACCATCACCCTGTTCGAACAGGCCATGAAGGGGGAGGCTGGCCCGGCCATCGAAACCTTCCGCGGCCTCTATGGCTATGGCGCCGATCCGGCCCAGGTGATGGGCGATCTGCTGGAGCACTGCCACTCGGCCTCTGTGGCCAAGGCGGTCGGCCCCCAGGCCCTGATCATGCCCAAGGAACAGGCCGCCCGCCTGACCGGCATCGGCGCGGCCCTGTCGGCCGGCACGCTGTCGCGGGTCTGGCAGATCCTGCTGCGGGCCCATGAAGAGGTGCGCCGCGCCCCTGATCCGGCGGCGGCCGTCGACATGGCCCTGATCCGCCTGGCCTACGCCGCCGACCTGCCTGGCCCGGAAGAGGCGCTGAAGAAATTGCAGGCCGGCGAGCCACTGCCTGGGGGCTCTCCCTCGAGCGGCGGTGGCGGCTCGGGCGGCGGCGGTGGCGGGGGCGCCAGCGCCGTGGCCCGGCAGATGGCCGAGCCCCAGGCCCAGGCCGCCCCTGAGATCACCCTACGCAGGTTTGAGGACGTCATCGCGCTGATCGAGCAGAAGCGCGACATCTCCCTGCGCCTGGATGTGGAGCGGTTCGTCCGTCCCATCGCCTTCCGCCCCGGCGTCATCGAATTCGAGCCGGCCCCGGGGTCGCCCAACACCCTCATCCAGCGGCTGGCCGGACGGCTCAAGGAATGGACCGGCACGCCCTGGCTCATCGTCGCCCAGGGCGGCGGCGGGGCCGAGAGCCGCTGGGAGGCGCAGAAGCGCGAGGAGCGCGAGGCCCGCGAGCGGATCGAGCAGGACCCCTTCATCCGTTCGGTGATGGAGGCCTTCCCAGGCGCCGAGATCCTCAGCATCCGCGCCCAGCCGCAACCCGACGTCCAGCCGAGCGGCGAGGACGAGAGCGAAACCGAAGAGGACTAGAGCCCATGAAGGACCTTGGCGCCCTGATGAAGCAGGCCCAGGCCATGCAGCAGAAGCTGGCCGACGCCCAGGCCCGCCTGGCCGAGACCACGGTGGAAGGCACGTCCGGCGGCGGCATGGTCAGGCTGACCCTGCGCGGTTCGGGCGAACTGGCCGGCGTGGTGATGGACGAGAGCCTGCTGGCCCCGGGCGAGGGCGAGGTGCTGTCGGACCTGATGGTCGCGGCCCATGCGGACGCCAAGCGCAAGCTCGACGCCATGCAGGCCGAGGTGATGCGCGAGGCCGCCGGTCCCCTGGCCGGCATGGGCCTGCCCGGCATGCCCAAGTTCTGATCGTCGCCCCTTGGCCGCATCCTCAGGACCCGAGATTGAGCGCCTGATCGCGCTGCTGGCCAAGCTGCCCGGCATGGGGCCGCGCTCGGCCAGGCGGGCGACGCTGGCCCTGCTTAAGCGCCGCGAACAGCTGCTGACGCCGTTGGCCCAGGCCCTGGCGGACGCCGCTGAGCGGGTGAAGACCTGTTCGACCTGCGGCGCGCTGGACACCCGCGACCCCTGCGCCGTCTGCGCCGATCCCGAACGAGACCCTGGCCTGATCTGTGTGGTGGAAGAGGTCGGCGCGCTCTGGGCCATGGAGCGGGGCGGCTCATTCCGAGGCCGTTACCATGTCATGGGCGGCCTGCTGTCAGCCCTCGATGGGGTCGGCCCAGACGCCCTGCGGGTGGGCTCCCTGGTGGCCAGGGCCAGCGCGCCCGAGGTCACCGAGGTGATCCTCGCCCTGCCGGCCACGGTGGATGGCCAGACCACCGCTCACTATCTGGCCGAACGCCTGGCGCCCTGCGCCGTGACCATCTCCATGATCGCCCGTGGCGTGCCCGTGGGCGGCGAACTGGACTGGCTGGACGACGGCACCATCGCCCAGGCCCTGCGGGCCCGCCGCCCGGCCTGAGGCTGCGGGGCCTTGCGCCCTTCGAGGCTCGCTTAGGCTCGCACCTCAGGATGAGGGAGGGGATTCCGTCCTCATCCTGAGGCGCCCTGCGCCAGCAGGGCCTCGAAGGACGAGGGCGGCCCCCTGGCCCCGGCCGCCGACTCCGGCTAGGAACGGAGCATGAACCTGGATGCATCCCTCGTCGCCGTCATCGCCTGCGCCCTGGCTGCTATCGCCGGTTTCGCCTGGGCCCTGATGGAGCGCCGCCGCGCCGACCGGCTGCAGGCCGACTACTGGACCTTGCGTGACCAGAGCGCCAACGCCGAGGCCGAACTGCGCAGCTTCAAGGCTCAGTCCGAAGCCCAGGCCGAAATCCTGCGCAACCAGGCCGCCCAGTCGGCCAATGTGGTGGCCGAGGCCCTGCTCAAGCGCACCGAGGAGACCTTCCGCAACCGCGAGCAGCTGGCCCAGGCCAGGCTCGAGGCGCAACTGAAGCCGGTGGCCGAGACGCTCGCCAAGTTCCAGGAGCAGGTCACGGCGGTGGAGAAGACCCGCGCCGAGGAGACCGGCGGGCTGAAGGCCCAGATCGCCCAGCTGCTGACCGCGTCCACCGCCACCCAGGAAGAGGCCCGCAAGCTCTCGGCGGCGCTCCGCCGCGGCGCAGGCGTCCAGGGGCGATGGGGGGAGCAGACCCTGCGCAACGTGCTGGAGGCTGCGGGTCTGTCGCACCGCTATGACTTCGAGGAGCAGGTCGCCACCGACACCGAGGAGGGCCGCCGCCGCCCTGACGTCACGGTGCGTCTGCCTGGCGGGGCCCTGTTCGTCATCGACGCCAAGTGCTCGCTGAACGCCTTTCTGGACGCCCAGGAGGCCACGGACGACGCCACCCGCGAGGCCTGTTTCGTGCGCCACGCCCAGAGCGTCCGGGCCCACATGCAGGGCCTGTCGGCCAAGGCCTATTGGGATCAGTTCGAGGCCTCGCCGGATTTCGTGGCCATGTTCATCCCCGGCGACAGCTTCCTGGCCGCCGCGCTCGATCGGGCGCCGGACCTGATGAGCGAGGCCATGGACCGCCGGGTGCTGGTGGTGACGCCCACCACCCTTTTCGCCCTGTGCAAGGCCGTGGTCTATGGCTGGCGGGTGGAGGAGCAGGCGGCCAACGCCCAGGAGATCTCCAAGCTCGGCCGCGAGCTTTACAAGCGCCTGTCGGTCATGGGCGGCCATGCCGCCGCCGTCGGCAAAAAGCTGGAAGAGGCGGTGGGTAAGTACAACCAGATGGTCGGGTCTCTGGAGACCCAGGTGCTGACCCAGGCCCGCCGGTTCGAGGACCTGAAGGTCGACCACGAGGGGCGCGATATTCCGGAGCTTGCCCCCATTGAGACCGCCGTCCGGCCCCTGGCCAAGCTGGCGGCTGACGGTGAGCCAGGTTCGGCGCCGCGAATCCGGGCGGTGGGCGAAGACAGCTGAGCCCGCGACAAAGGCCGACCTTGACGCTCAGGTTTGGCGCGCTTACCTCGCAAC
>DJWR01000107.1:0-1712 GCA_002441055.1 Caulobacteraceae bacterium UBA6225
GCCGCTGATGGAAAGCTTGTCAGCCACCCTGATCTGACCCCTGAAGCCCTGATCAGCAGTCGGTGCAGTTGACCATGTCGAGCTTGCGGGGGCGGAGATAGTATTTCTCCTTGAAGACCATGGCGTTGGGCAGCGCATACTTGATGGCTGAGTTGTAGCTGTAGTTCATCTCGCTCATGATCAGGGTGTCGAACGGCTCCATGAGGCCGGCAGGCAGGCCGCTGACCGTGCCGCCCTTGCCATAGGCGCTCAGACCCTTGCCATAGCTCCATACCACCTTGGGCGAGCCGTTGACGTCGGCGCGGATGGCGGTGACCCGGGCGCTCATGCCCGACCCGGCGAAGGGGGCGAGGATCTCTTCGGCGATGGCGAAGGTGTCGCCCAGCTCGGCCTTGGTGGTCAGGGTGTCCTGGGCGATCAGGTCGGCGACCACGGCGGTGGCGTGGCCTGCCCGCCGGTCGGCCATGAGGGCCATGGTGACCTCGGCCAGGCCCATATAGAGCAGGATAAGGACCGGGGCGATGAGGGCGAACTCCACCGCCGCCACCCCGCGCCGGTCGCGGAAGAAACGCAGGGCGCCCATCAGCATTTGGCCTTGGTTGGCGGGGCGTCGCTGTAGGGTTCGTTGCGGAAGGCCTCCACCGCCGAGACCATCCGCTTGTTGCCTGGCGCATTGACCAGGGCGTTGGACAGCAGCGGCGTGAAGATGGTCCAGCTGTAATAGGTGCGGACCAGAACGATGTCTGTGGGGCCCCCTGGGGACCAGCAGGTCTTGGCCGGATCGAAATTACCGCCGGTCATGGCCGGGTCGTCCCGCAGGCTGGTGAAGTCGTCATAGGTGCGGACGTCCACCTGCAGATTGCTGGCGCAGCTCGCGCCGAGCCAGCTCATCCGATCACAGACCGCCTTGGAGAAGGCGGCCTTGTTGGCCGTGCCCGCGGTCTGCATGGCGCCGGTGCGCAAGGGTCTGGCCGCCGCCGCCGTGGCGCCCTCCAGGGTGGTGGCGACCATGAACACCATGGCCAGCTCCAGCACGCCGAAGATCAGCATCAGCAGGGGACCGGCGATGAAGGCGAACTCCACCGCGGTCGCGCCCTGTCGGGCGCGGCCAAAGCGGCGCAGGGTCAGGATCAAGGGTGTGGCGGCGCGCGGCATTCTGCGGGTCCATCCGGTTTCCGGGGGACCCTAGCGTTTTGAGCCTAAGCGATGCTTAAGCGATCAGGGGTTGGCGGCCTGGGGATCGTCGTCGCCGATCCGCTCGCACCGGGGGGCGCAGGCGAAGGTACGGGCCTCGCCGCCCCGGAAGTAGGAGACCTGTCCGTAGTCCGGGGCGCTGACGACGATGTCGCGATCGAACAGGACGCGACCGGCCGCGTCGGTGACCACCACATTGGTCACCCCATAGCCCTTGCCGATCACCACCAGGTCCTGGGGACCCAGCAGGTTCACGTCAGCGATCTTCGGATTGGCCACCACCACGTTGCGCGCAGCGCCCGGCAGCCGGACCTTGGCCCCCTGATCGAGCTGCACCGACAGGGATGAGGCCGCCGCCGGCGTGGAGGCCAGAAGACCGATGAAGGCGCAGACGGCGAGGCGGCGCATGGCGGGGTCCGAAAAAACGAAGACGTCAGGAACAGACCTTCAGGGTCGGTCGGAATGGTCAAGAAAACCTGAATCCAGCCGACTCGCGCGCGTGCGTGAATCATAAAGGG
>DJWR01000107.1:1841-8034 GCA_002441055.1 Caulobacteraceae bacterium UBA6225
ACCGCCATCGAGTACGGCCTGATCGCCGCTCTGATCGCCGTCGTGCTGATCACCGCCCTGAACACCCTGTCGGGCAAGATCGCCGGCACCTTCACCAAGATCGGCACCGCGATGCCGCAATAGGTCATTCGCCGCGCTCAAGCGGCGAAGACAACGACCAGACTTCGGGGGCCGCGGCGGAAACGCCGCGGCCCCTTCTTCATGGGGCGTGCTTCAGGTTCGGGAAACCAAGCGTTCACCCGCCGGCGCCAGACTGGGGGTCAACCACACCCTCAGTCCGTCTCAAGAGCCCCTGATGATCGCCCAAGCCCAGGCCATCCTGCTCGTCATCTGTCCGGCCCTGCTGATCGTGGCGGCCCTGAAGGACGTGACCACCTATACGATCCCCAACTGGATCTCCCTGGCCCTGATCGCCGCCTTCTTTCCCACCGCCCTGATCCTTGGGCTGCCGGCTGGCGATATCGGTCTGCATGTGGGGATCGGCGTCGGCGCCCTGGTGGCGGGCATGGTGATGTTCGCCCTGGGCTGGATCGGCGGGGGCGACGCCAAGGTGTTCGCCGCCTCGGCCCTGTGGCTTGGCTGGCCAGCCTCGGCGACCTTCCTGCTGGTGACGGCCCTGGCGGGCGGTGTGCTGGCGGTCAGCCTTCTGGCCATGCGTTCCATGCTGCTGCGGCGCTATGTGTCNNGGCCTGGCCATCTGTATCGGCGGCCTGGCCGCCTATCCGGCCAGCACCCTCGTGCGGGTCATGAGCGCCGGCGCCCCCCTTTAGCGGCTGTTAACCATGGGCGCGCCAAAACGGGTAGGCCGCCAGAAGGCGCCAGCAGATTTTGAGTCGCGGCTGATCGCCTGAACCGGCGTATCGCCCTTGCCCCTTCAGTGGGAGCGTATCGGGAAGTTCATGGGCGCCGTCCGTATCGCCATCCTGGCCGCCGCCGCCGTCGCGGCCATTCTGCTCGCCTTCATGGTGCGCGGGATGATGACCCCCGGCGCGCCCGCCGAGACCGCCGCCCCGGCGGAGGCCGCCCCCATGGCTCAGGTGCTGGTGGCCAAGCAGGACCTGCCCATCGGCACCCGCATCACCCCGGCCATGATCGGCTGGCAGGCCTGGCCGGTCGAAGCGCTCAATCCCAGTTTCATCACTGACGGCGCCACGGCGACGCCCCCGGCCGAGGGCGCCGACAAGGTCGCCCAGAAGGCCAGCCAGGTGGCCGCCGACACCCTGGGGGCCAGCCCCATGCAGGCCTTTGACGGCGCCATCGTCCGCGAAGCCATCGCCTCGGGCGAACCTCTGGTCGCCCGCAAGGTGATCCGGGGCGGTGAGGGCGGATACATGTCGGTGGTGCTCGCCCCTGGCATGCGCGCCGTCTCTGTGCCGGTATCGGCCGACACCGCCGCCGGTGGCTTCATCCTGCCCGGCGACCGGGTGGACGTGCTGCAGAGCCGCGAGACCCCCGATGGAACCGGGCGGGTTACCGAAACCCTGATGCGCAATCTCCGCGTCCTGGCCATCGACCAGTCCACCGAGCCGGCCGAGGACGCCAACACCCTGATCGGCGCCGTCGTCACCCTGGAGGCGCCGGCCTCCGACGTGGAGGTCCTGGTGCGCGGCAAGGCGGAGGGCGAGATGGTCGTGGTCCTGCGCCCCTATACCGATGTGGGCGGACCGGTGGGTCGCGGCGGCTCGGCCGAGCCGCAGACCGTTCGAATTTTCCGCGATGGCGAGATGACCGAGGTGTCCGTGCGATGAGGATTCCAGGTCTCTCACTTCTCGCCGCCGTCAGCCTGCTGGCGGCCGGGCCCGCCGCCCTCGCCCAGGACCTGGCCGGGGGTCGCGCCAGCGCGGCCCAAGGCTCCACCATCCGGGTCGATCTGGCCGGCGGGGGTGCCAGCCAGGCGCTGACCCTGCCCAGGGGCAAGTCGGCGATTATTGAGCTGCCCGTCGACGCCCGCGACGTGCTGGTGACCAATCCCGAGGTGGCCGACGCGGTCCTGCGCACGCCCCGGCGGATCTATGTGTTGGGTGTGGCGGCCGGGCAGACCGATGCGGTGTTCTTCGACGGAGCCGGACGCCGGATCCTGTCCCTGGACATCCGGGTCGATCAGGACACCGGCGCTGTGGCCCAGACCATCAACCGCCTGCTGCCCGGCGCCCGGGTGCGGGTGGACGCCATGAATGACAGCCTGATCCTGTCGGGCGAGGTGATGAGCCTGTCGGACGCCGACAAGGCCCTGCAGATCGCCCGTGCGGCGGTGGCCGAGCCCGAGCAGGTGCTCAACATGCTGTCCATCGCCGGCAAGGACCAGGTGATGCTGAAGGTGCGCATCGTCGAGGTGCAGCGCAATGTGATCAAGCAGCTGGGCTTCAACACCAATGCGGTGCTGAACCAGCTGGGCGAGCCGCAGTACATGTTCAACAACGCCGCCAGCTACGCCATCAATGGCGGCCTGGTGGGCGGTCTGACCGGCGGCTACAAGCTCGACACCACCCGGCAGCCGGTCATGCAGCGGCCCTGCGGCTGGCCTGATCAGCCCGATGTGCTCTGCGACTATGTGGTGCGCAACGGCGGCAATTCCGACACCGCCACCATCAAGGAAGGCCTGGCCGGCGACCCTGGCCTCAACCAGGCCGAGGGCATGATCGAGGCCTTCGAGCGGGTCGGTCTGGTCCGCACCCTGGCCGAGCCCAACCTGACCGCGGTGTCAGGCGAGGCGGCCAAGTTCCTGGCTGGCGGTGAGTTCCCTGTGCCCGTGGGCCAGGATGACACCGGCCGGGTGACCATTGAATTCAAGCCCTTCGGCGTCGGCCTTGGCTTTACGCCGGTGGTGCTGTCGGGGGGGCGGATTTCCCTGAAGATCTCCACCGAGGTTTCGGAGCTGACCAATGAGGGCTCCTTCTCCCTGTCAAACGGCGAGGGCGTGCCGCGGCTGGTGATCCCGGCCCTGACCGTGCGTCGGGCCGAGACCATGGTGGAGCTGCCGTCCGGCGGGGCGATGATGATCGCAGGCCTGCTGCGCGAGCAGACCAAGCAGGCGATCGACTCCCTGCCTGGCATGATGAACCTGCCGGTCCTGGGGGGCCTTTTCCGGTCCCGGGACTATCTGATGGGCGAGAGCGAGCTGGTGGTCATCGTGACCCCGTATTTGGTGTCGCCGACCTCGCCTGACCGCCTGCAGACTCCGGCCGACGGCCTGCAGATCGCCAGCGATCCGGAGACCCTGCTGCTGGGCCGGCTGAACCGGGCCTACAAGGCCAAGCCCCAGCCCCCGGGGGCGCCAGCCTATCAAGGCCCCTATGGCTATGTGATCGAGTGAGCGCCGCCATGTCCAAGACCCTGCGCCATCTCATGCCCCTGCTTCTTGCGGCCGCCGTCACGGCCTGCGCCTCGGCGCCGTCCCCGCGGGAGGGGGCGGTGACCGATCCCCCCACGCCCCTGGACCAGTTCCGCGCCCAGGTGGTCCCGCAGGCCGATCAGATCCGGCTGGCGATCCACGCCCAGGGGATTTCAGGCCCGCAGGCCGACGCCCTGGCCAGCCTGGTGCAAGCCTGGCGGACCCATGACGGCGGTGTGATCCGTCTGCAGGCGCCTGTGGGGGGCGCCGAGTCGGCGGCCGCCTACCGGATGGGCGAGAGCGTGCGGGCCTTCCTGGTCTCGCAAGGGGTGCCGCAGACCGATATTCAGGTGGCCGGATACGACGCCGCCGGTCAGGCCGGCGCGCCGATGGTCGTGGGCTATGAGCGCTATGTGGCGCAGATCCCTCGCTGCGGTCAGTCCTGGGACAATCTGACGAGCACCTCGGCCAATCAGGTCTCGGCCAACTTCGGCTGTACGGTCAACGCCAACTTCGCCGCTCAGCTGGCCAACCCCGCCGACCTGGCGCGGCCCCGGGACTTCGATCCCTCTGACGCTGGCCGCCGCGCCGAGGTGCTGGCCAAGTATCGGCTTGGTGAGCTGACCTCCACCGAGGCCGACGAACAGGCCAAGGGCGCCCTCTCGCAGGGGGTGCAGTAGGGTGGCCATACGCGCGCAGGGCGGACACGACCCGTTTGATCTGGCCTTCGAGGCCGACGATGATTTTGGCCCGGCCCGGGATGACGGCTGGCGGAGCGCTGAAGAGCGTCCGGGGCGTCAGGACGCTGTCGATCCGTTCGCCGATCTGGCGCCCGCCGCGCCGCGCGCCCGGCCTGCGCCCGATCCCTTCGAGGACGATTATGAGGCGCCCCGCGCCGCGCCGGCCGAGACGAACCCCGTCCATGAGATGATGGCCACGGCCGAGGCCGCCTTTGGCGACTCGACCCTGCCACGGATCACCATCCACGCCTTCACCGAGCGCGACCGCACCGCCGATGTCATCGAGCATGCGGCCAAGGACCGGCGGATGGAGCGGGCCAGCGTCACGGTCCGCGAAGGCGGCCTGGCCGCCGCCGTGGCCGCCTATCAGAACCAGCCCACCCCGCCGCTGCTGGTGGTGGAGTGCGGTGAGAGCGCCGAGCGCCTGCTGGCCCATCTCGACCAGCTGGCCGAGGTCTGCGATCCCGGCTCCAAGGTGGTGGTGATCGGGGCGGCCAACGACATCGCGCTCTATCGCGAACTGATGCGCCGCGGGGTCAGCGAATATCTGGTTCCGCCCTTCAAGCCCTTGCAGTTCGTCCGCTCGCTGTGCGGTCTCTATGCCGATCCGAGCGCCCCCTTCGTGGGCCGGCAGATCGCATTCTGTGGGGCCAAGGGCGGGGTGGGCGTCTCGACCATCGCGCACAATGTGGCCTACGCCATCACCGAGCGGCTGGCGGCCAATGCGGTGCTGGTGGACCTGGACCTGCCGTTTGGCACCGCTGGCCTCGACTTCAACCAGGACCCCCTGCAGGGGGTGGCCGACGCCCTGGGGGAGCCCGACCGCCTCGACCCCGTCCTGATGGACCGGATGATGGCCCGGTGCAGCGAGCGGCTCAGCCTGTTCGCCGCCCCGGCCACCCTGGATCAGGATTACGACATCTCGGCCGAGGCCTTTGAGGAGGTCACCCAGAAGATTCGCGGGGCCGCCCCCTTCGTGGTGCTCGATCTGCCCCACGTCTGGACCGCGTGGAAGCGACGTATCCTACTGTCCTCGGATGACCTGGTGATCGTCGCCGAGCCGGACCTCGCCTCCCTGCGCAACGCCAAGAACCTGGTGGATCTGGTGCGCCGCGCCAGGCCTAACGACGCGCCGCCCCGGCTGGTGCTCAATCAGGTGGGGGTCCCCGGTCGCCCGGAGATTCCGGTCAAGGATTTCGGCGAGGCCCTGAGCCTGACGCCAGCGCTCATCTTGCCCTTCGAGCCCAAGCTGTTTGGCCAGGCGGCCAATAACGGACAGATGCTGGCCGAGGTGGCCCCCCGCTCCAAGACCGCCGAGGCGCTGAACGACCTGGCCCAGCAGATCAGCCGACGTGAGCCCCCCGTGGCCCAGAAGTCCTCGCTGCTGGCCAGCCTGTTCCGGCGGAAATAGCCATGTTTGGAAAGCGCGCCGCCGACGCTGAGGCTCCTCCGACCCGCGCTCCGCAGGCGAGGCCGGCCGCCCCCTCGGCTGCGCCGCCTCCGCCGGACAAGGCCGCCGGCCCCATCGCCACCCGGCCCCAGCGTTCAGAGCCGCCGCCGGCGCCTGATCCCGCGCGGGCCAGGGCCGAAGCCTCCAAATCCGGCAAGGCTGATGGGCCCAAGGCCACCAGCGGCTTCGAGCAGCTGCGCGCCGCCCAGGGGCCTGCCCCGGCCACTCAGGTGGTGCGCGAGCAGTCGGACTATTATCACGCCACCAAGACGACGATCTTCAACGCCCTGATCAATACGATCGACCTGGCGCAGCTGGCCCAGCTGGACGTGAAGGCGGCGGCCGAGGAGATCCGCGACATCGTCGCCGAGCTGGTGGCGATCAAGAACGTCTCCATGTCGATCTCCGAGCAGGAGACCCTGGTCCAGGACATCATCAATGATGTGCTGGGCTATGGCCCGCTGGAGCCCCTGCTCGCCCGGGACGACATCGCCGACATCATGGTCAATGGGGCCGCGCGGGTCTTCATCGAGGTCGGCGGCAAGGTGCAGCTGACCAATGTGCGGTTCCGCGACAACGCCCAGCTGATGAACATCTGCCAGCGGATCGTCAGCCAGGTCGGCCGCCGGGTCGACGAGAGCTCGCCCATCTGCGACGCCCGCCTGCCCGACG
>DJWR01000171.1:0-7052 GCA_002441055.1 Caulobacteraceae bacterium UBA6225
GGGAAAGCGCCGTGGTCTTTCAGGCGCCGACCCTGGCCCCCTGGCTGTCGGCCAGGGACAATGTCGCCCTGCCCCTGGAGTTGTCAGGCCTGCCCAGGCGCGAGGCCCGGGCCCGCGCCGAGGCGGCCCTCGCGCGGGTGGGACTGGCGGCGGCGGCCGGATCGTGGCCAGCGCAACTGTCTGGCGGCATGGCCATGCGGGTCTCCCTGGCCCGCGCCCTGGTGACCGAACCGCGCCTGCTGCTGCTCGACGAGCCCTTCGCGGCTCTGGACGAGATCACCCGCCGGGCGCTGGCCGACGATGTGTTGCGGTTGTGGGCCGAGACCCGGCCGGCCATCGTCTTCGTCACCCACAGCGTGGAAGAGGCCGTCTACATGGCCAGCCGGGTCGTGGTGTTCAGCCGAGGCCCCGGCCGGATCGCCGGCGAGATGACCGTCGCTGGCCCCACCCCGCGTCCTGAGAGCTTCCGCACCACCGCCGGCTTCCGGGCGACCGTGGAGGCGGTCTCCACCGTCCTGGCCAAGGGCATGGAGGCGCGCCCATGAAGCGTCTGGCCGACATCATCGCCCCGCTGGTCCTGGTGCTGGCCCTGCTGGGCGTCTGGGAGGCCGCCTGCCGGGTTCTCGAGGTTCCAACCTATTTCCTGCCCACGCCCACGGCGGTGGCGGTCAGCCTGTGGGCCGACGCCCCGACCCTGCTGATATCGGCCTACAACACCCTGGCCATGGCCCTGGCGGCCCTGATCCTGGCCAGTCTCTCGGCACAGATCCTGGCCCTGCTAGTGGCGCTCAGCCCCATTCTGGAGCGGGCGATCAAGCCGCTGGCCGTCGTGCTGCAGGTGACGCCGGTAGTGGCGATCGCGCCCCTGGTGGTCATCTGGGCAGGCATCGACAATCCAGAGCGGGCCATCATCGCCCTGGCCGCCCTGGTGGCCTTCTTCCCGATCTTCTCCGGCGCGATCACCGGGCTGAAGGCGGCCGATCCTGACCTGGAGCGGTTGTTTGACCTCTATGGCGCGGGGCGGGTGAAGCGGTTGGTTCGCCTGCGCCTGCCCTCGGCGGTCCCCTTCCTGCTGGAAGGCCACAAGGTGGCTGCGGGTCTTGCCCTGATCGGGGCCGTGGTGGCCGAGTTCGTCGCCGGGTCGGGCGGCGCTCAGGGCCTGGCCTGGCGCATCCTCGAAGCTGGCAACCGACTGCAGACGGCGCGCATGTTCGCTGCCCTCGTGGTCCTCGGTCTTATGGGCGCCCTGCTCTATGCGGGCCTGGCGCGGCTGGAACGCTCGGGCCTACGCTGGTGGCGCGGCCGTTAGCCACAGGTTAAGCCGCCGCCCCTAAAAACTGAGGGGCATGATCTCGTCCCGCGCCCCTGTCGTCCTCTGCCTCGGCCTCTGGCTGGCAAGCGCCACTGTGGCGTCGGCCCAGTCCTTGGTTCAGGACCGCTATGGACCGCCCCCGGCCGCCGCCTATCAGGCCGCCTCTGGCGCTGCCCCCTATGGCGGGCGGATGCTCGGCTGGGCCGGAAAACGTGGCCCAGGGCCAGCCCAGACCACCGCCAGCGCCGCCCGTCCCGAGCCCCTGGCCCTGGCGCGGCAGTTCGGCCGCCAAACTTCGCCTCCGCCTCCGCCTCCGCCCCCGGCCGCTGCGCCCCAGGCGCCCAGGGTTCAGCCTGGCTACGAGCCCGTCCTTCGCTCGTCCCTTGCGGCCGCCGCCGAGCCTGCGCCAGCGCTTCTGGGAGGCCCCCCGGCCAAGCCCCTGCCCACCAGCATCTATGGACAGGCCGCCCCCACACCGCCCCCCGCCCCGCAGGCCTTCGCCCAGGCCAGCCCGGCGCCGCGGCCTGGCGGCAGCCAACTCTATTCTCTGCATCGGGAGTACGGGATGACCCCTGACGCCATCCCAGCGCCCCCTGCCGGCGACAATTTCATTCTGGTCGGACCTCCCGATACGCCCGAGACGTCGGACGATGGGGAAGACCCCGCCCAAGGCCTCGATCGTCAGTTCTGAGACCCCAAATGACCCGGTCCAAGCTTCACGACCTGATCGAACTCGCCAACGAGCCCTCCAGCGCCCGACGGCGCGAATTGCTGCGCGGGGTGACAGACCTGTTCTTCGCCGGCGACGGCGCTCACGGCGGTTCGGAACTGGCCCTGTTTGACGACGTCATGGGCCAACTGGCCAGCGACATGGAGGAGGCCGTCCGTGGAGAGCTCTCCCGACGCCTGGCGGAGGCCTCGGCCCCACCCCGCCATCTGTTGCGGGATCTGGCCCGGGACACGTCGATTGCGGTGGCCGAGCCTATTCTGACGGGCTCTTCGGCGCTCACTGACGACGACCTTCTGGCGGTGGCCCACACCCGGGGTCAGGATCATCTGCGCGCCATCAGCCAACGGCCACAGGTTTCAGCCGCCGTTTCAGAGGCCATTGTTGAACGCGGCGACGACCGCACCCTCGACACCCTTCTGCGCAATGACGGCGCTGAACTCTCGCGGGAATCCCACGAGCGCGTGATCGACCGGGCCATGGCCAATGCCGACCTGCACGCCGCTGTCGTTAGCCGCCGGGCCGTGCCGGTCGACCTGCTGAATGAGATGTATTTCGTCGTCGAGGCCCAGCTGCGCGACGCCATCCGCGGCCGCAACAGCGAGGTTGACCCCGAAGCTCTGGAGGCCGCCCTGGCCGCCAGCCGCAAGAGCCTGGCCACCCGGGACGGCGCCCTGCCCGACGACTATGAGGAGGCCGAGCGCGCTGTTCGTCTGCTGAAGCTCCGCAACGGCATTACCCCGCCTGTGCTGGCCGCCTTCCTGCGCAATCGGGAGACCACCAAGTTCCTGGTGGCGCTTTGCGAACTGGCCGACATCGATTTCGGCACCGCGCGGAAGATCCTGGAACGGCGCGACCTGGACGCCCTGTCCATTGTCTGCAAGGCCGCTGGCTTCGAGCGCTCGCTCTACCTGACCTTCGCCGTGCTGATCCTCGATCGGGAAGCCAACGCCATGGGCCGCGCCCGGGAATATGGCGAGCTGTTCGAAGCCCTGCCCCGGGAAGCCGCCCAGCGCACCATCCGCTTCTGGCGCATCCGCCGCCAGACCGGCGACGTGGCGGCGGCCTGACTAGGGTCTGCCGCCAAGTCCAGAGGCTTCTTTACACCCCGTCGCGGGGCGCCACGCGGATGCGGAGGCGCTCCATCGCCTCGATGGCGATCAGGGTGAAGGAGCGCAGGCCTTCTTCGGCGAAGACATCCAGGGCCGCCTGCAGGGCGAGCGCCGCCGAGGCGCGCTCGCCGCGATCCTTGCCGGTGATGTCCAGGCGGGCTTCGTAGATCCGCGCCAGATTGACCTGGGCGAGCGCCCAACTGACCGGGTCGACGCCGGCCCGGCGATGGGCGAGCTCGATCTTGAAGGCGGCTTCGGCGGCGTCCAGGACGGCCAGATCCCCTGACAGCTCCGCCGAGCGGGCCAGGCACAGGGCGCGGCCATTGGAGGCCTCTGCCCGCAGGGCGAGCGCCGGCGCGTCGGCCAGGACGAGCCCGGCTCGCTCATAGCAGGTCACGGCCTGTTCGAAGGCCCGCTCACCGGCGGTGGCCTCGCCCAGGATCTGCAGGGCCAGGCCGAGGGCCGCCTGCATCCGCGCCCAGTCGAGCGGGCTGTGATCGCGGGCCAGGTCCTCGACCACGTCGGCGAGACAGGTGACGGCTTCCAGAATCTGTTCGATATCGCCGCTGACCTCGCCCATCAGGGCCAGGATCTGGCCGCGCAAGGCGGCCGCCCTTGCATGGGCCAGGGGCTCATAGGCGCCGTCCAGGCCATTGGCCACATCGGCGGCCTCATCCAGGGCCATCTGCAGCAGGTCGAGATCCTTCAACCGGGCGCCCCAGCCGGCCAGCATGTCAGCGCGCAGGGTGCGAGCCTCGGCGATCAACAGGTGGGCGGCCGAGCAGCGGCGGGTCAGGGCCTGCAAGGCGGCGATGGGGGCGGAAAACCGGGCGGCGGTGACCCGGGCGGCTTGCGCGTCCCCCAGGCTCATGCGGCGGCGGCCTTCGATGAGGGCCAGGCCCACCTCGGCCAGGGGCGCGGCCAGTCCGCCGCGGGCGGCTTCACGGGCCTCGCGGAAGGCGATTTCGGCGGCGGCGTTCAGCCCCTCCTCGCCGAACAGCTCAGCGCCGAGCAAAGCGCAGAAGGCCTGTTCACAGCGGGCGCGGGCCCAGCCGTCGGGACGACGCTCCCGGTCAAAGGCGGTGCCGGCGGCCTCGGCCTGGGCCGCGGCCTTGCGCAGGGTGGCGGCGTCGCCGGAGCGGCGGGCCACCTCGCGCCAGACGATGGCGGCTTCCAGACGGCGCTGCGGCTTGTCCTTGGCGCTGATCCGGCCGGCGGCGACATCGGCGGCCTTGCCTTCATTGCGCAGCAGGGACAGGTCGAGCAGATCCAGCAGGGCGGAGTCGCCCCCCGCCAGACCGTCGCGCGCCGGGCGCCAGCCCCCCTGGGTCCCAAAGATCCGCTTCAACTCCCGGCCGAACTCAAACATGCCGTGGCGCTCCGTCGTCATCAGAGTCCCGCGGCGGGACGCCCCGCGCAGGTTCAGGTGAGACAGAGCAAAGCCGGAGCCGCGGCGATTAACAAGTGATTAACTTTTGAACATGGTTAACGGAACCTTGTCTCCGTTAAGCAAAACCGCACGTGGCCGCGCGCTTCTCGGCCGCTGAACCGCCGGGGGAGGCGCCGATATTCAGGCGAATATGGCGGCGAGCTCGTCTGGCTTCAGAATGCGCCAGGCGCCGGACGCAAGGTCAGGCGGCAGGGTCAATCCGCCGATCTGGTCCCGATGCAGGGCCTCCACATGATTGCCGACGGCGGCGAACATGCGGCGCACCTGATGGTAGCGGCCCTCGGTGATGGTCAGGCGGGCCTCGGTGTCCGACACGAGCTCCAGGGTGGCGGGCGCGAGGGGCTCGGTCTCAGACTCCAGCATGAGGGTCCCCGCGGCGAACACCGCCGCCTCATCGCCGCGTAGGGGTCGGGCGAGCCTGGCCACATAGCGCTTGGCCACATGACTGCGCGGCGCGATCACCCGGTGCAGGAGCGGGCCGTCGTCGGTGATCAGCAAGAGGCCCGTGGTGTCCAGGTCCAGACGGCCAATGGTGGAGAGGCCAGGCATCCGCGCCCGCCAGCGCCGGGGCAGCAGCTCATAGACGCTGCGGCCCGGCTCCCGGTGGGAGCAGACGACGCCGAGCGGCTTATGCATCAGCAGGGTCAGGGGCGCGGGCGGATCCACCGGCGCGCCCTCGATGGTCATGCGCTCGGGCAGGTCGGGAACCACGGGGATCTTCTGACCGCCATCGCTGAGGACTGCGTCGTCAAACACCACCGCGCCCTTGCGCAGCAGACCCTGAACCTCGCGCCGCGACCCATAGCCCAGATTGGCCAGCAGCCGATCGAGCCTGGCCATCGGGACCTTGCTCACCGTCGCGCCTCGTAGAGTTTGTAGCCGCCCTCCTCGGCCAGCAGCTTGACCTTGGCGCCGAAGCTGTCAGCCAGCGGCCGCTCATAGGGCAGGTGACGGTTAGCCACCATCAGCAGCTTGCCGCCATGCCGCAGCGCCTTGGCCGCCTGGGCGATGAAGGCCGTCCCCAGGGCCCGGTCCTCGGCGCCGCCATCATGGAAGGGCGGGTTCATCACCACGAAGTCCAGGTCGCTCAAGGCCGGCTCGCCCTGGCGGATATCGGCCCAGACCACCTGCGCCCGGGAATCGTTCACATTGCGCGTCGCGCATTCCACCGCCCGGCGGTCGATATCGATCAGGGTCAGCCCCGTGACCGCCGCAGACACCAGCACCCCATGGGCCAGGAAGCCCAGGCCACATCCAAAGTCGGCGCCAACGCCGGCCTGGGGCGGCAGGCGGCCAAGCAGCAGGGCGGTGCCAGGATCGATCCGGTCCCAGCTGAAGACGCCGGGCTGGGTCCAGAGGCCAAGGTCCTGAGACAGACGCGGGGCTCCGGCGGCCAGGGCCTCGGCGATGTCGGGCGCGACCGGCCGGACGACCTCGCAGATGCGATGGTGACGTCGGGCGTCCTCGGCCACCTCAAGCCCGAAGGCCTTGAGCTCCTTGGCCAGACGCGAGCCGCCCTTGGCCTTGGGCGCCAGCGCCGTCAGCCTCCCGCCAACCTTCAGGGCGCGCAGTCCCTGGGCCAGGACGTAGCGCCGCTCCACCGTGCCGGGCGGGGCCAGGATGGTGATGGCGTCCAGGGACTGATCGGCCTGAGCCTCCAGGGCCTGGGATCCCGGGATCAGCGGCGAGAACTGGACTGCGCCGGATGCCGGCTCGACCAGCTCTCGCGGCGGCAGGCCGTAGAGACCCTCGTCCGACATGGCTTAGGCCCGTTCCTTGGAGCGCTCGAAGCGGACCTTGGGATACCGCTCGGCCACATAGCCGATCTCCCAGGACGACTTGGCGAGGAAGACCGGTTGTTCGTCGATGTCGCTGGCCATGGCCCCACGATGCTTGCCGGCGAAGTCCTCCACATCGACCTTCTCGCCGCCCAGCCAGCGGGCCTCGGCATAGGGGGCCGGCTCGAAGGAAACCTCCAGCTGGTACTCGTTGGCCAGGCGGTCGGCCATGACCTCGAACTGCAGCTGGCCCACGGCGCCGACGATGAAGTCAGCCCCGATATTCGGGCGGAACAGCTGGGTGACGCCCTCTTCGGCGAGGCCCTCCAGGGCCTTCTTCAGATGCTTGGCCTTCAGCGGATCCTTGACCCGCACCCGCTGCAGGATTTCCGGGGCGAAGTTGGGCAGGCCGGCGAAGCGAAGGGTCCCGGTCTCGGACAGGCTGTCGCCAACCCGCAGAACCCCGTGGTTAGGAATGCCGATGACATCGCCGGCGAAGGCCTCCTCGGCCAGCTCCCGGTCTGAGGCGAAGAACATGGTCGGGGAATTCACCGAAAGGTGCCGGCCGGTGTTCTGAACCTTCAACTTCATCCCTCGCGTGAACCGGCCCGAGGTCAGGCGCAGGAAGGCCACCCGGTCGCGGTGGTTGGGGTCCATGTTCGCCTGGATCTTG
>DJWR01000171.1:7091-7356 GCA_002441055.1 Caulobacteraceae bacterium UBA6225
ATTTGCGCAGGGCCGAACCGAAGAAGACCGGCGTCATATGCCCTTCCAGGAAGGACTGCGGGTCGAACGGCTTGGAGGCCTCCTGCACCAGCATGGAGCCCTCCTCCACCTCGGCCTGTTCTTCGGGGTCGAGATAGGAGACGACCGCATTGGACTTGAACGCAATGGGATCGGGATGGCCGTCGTCGTCGGCGGTCTTCTTGGCGAAAGGCAGGAAGCGGCCCCGGCGCAGATCGACCATGCCCTTGAACCGTCCGCCAGACCC
>DJWR01000215.1 GCA_002441055.1 Caulobacteraceae bacterium UBA6225
TTCGCGTCGCAGTGGCGGCGATCATCGAACTTCTGAACCAGAAGATCTGGATACGCGTCCGTTCATGACCGCCTTCTGACGAAGATGCGGAAGGCTTAGTTGGACGATGATGGACACGAGGATGGTGTCCACGATCGGACGATGATGGACACTATCGGCAAGTGTGGCCCGCGAGGGCGTCGACGCGCTTACAGCGCTGAGGAGAAGGCGCGGGTAGTGGCGGCCTGCCATGAGCCGGGCGCGTCGGTGTCCCAGGTGGCGCGGCTCTATGACATCAACGCCAATCTTGTGTTCAACTGGCGCCGACAGCTGCGCCAACCCCTCATTCCGCCGACCGGTTGTCCCGCGCTTGTGGCGGTGGAGCTAGTGGATGAAGGCAAGGCGTGGGACGCCTCCTCCAGCTCGATCTCGGTCGAGGATCCGGTTGGATCGGACGTGATCGAGGTGGTGCTCGTGGACGGTGTGCGTTTGAGATTGGGCGCCGGGTTTGATGCGGCGGCTCTGAAGCGGGCGCTGTCGGTTCTGCGGATGTCGACATGATCGCGCCGCGTCCGGGCGTCCGCGTCTATCTGGCCACCCAGCCCTGCGACATGCGCAAGGGCCTCGACGGCCTGGCCGCCCAGGTCCAGAACACCCTGCGCGCCGATCCCTTCAGCGGGGCGCTGTTCGTGTTCCGCGGCAAGCGCGGCGACATGCTCAAGATTCTGACCTGGGACGGCAGCGGGCTTTGCCTGTTCGTCAAACGCCTCGAGCAGGGACGCTTTGTGTGGCCTCCGATCGTGGAGGGCCGGTTACGTCTGACCGCCGGTCAGCTGTCCCTTCTGCTCGAGGGAATCGACTGGAGAAGGACCATGGCGCCCAAGACCGTCAGAGCGCCGCAAGCCGTTTAAAATCAAGGGAGAAGTGGTGCTTTGCGGTCGCGTCTAGGGGGCCGATCTGCTATAAATCCGCATGTCTTTGGCGACCGCCCAACTGCCGACGGATATCGAGGAGCTGCGCGCTTTTGCGGCCGCTTTGCAGTCCGAGCTTTACGCCAAGACCCTCCATATCGAGAAGCTGAAGGCCCATTTGGCCACCCTCAAGCGGGCTCGCTTTGGGCAATCCTCCGAGAAGCTGGATCATCAGATCGACCTGCTCGAACTGGTCATCGGCGACCTGGAGGAGGCCGAGGCCGAACACGAGGCCGCTCAGGAAGCCAAGGCGCCGGCCGGCAAGTCCGCCAAGGCGCCCCGCACCGGCAACCGCAAACCCCTGCCGCCGCACCTGCCCCGTGAAGTCGTCGTCCATGCCGGAGCCTGCGCCTGTCCGGCCTGCGGCTCCGAGCGCCTGCGCAAGATCGGCGACGACGAGCGCGAGGTGCTGGAGTACGTGCCGTCGCACTTCAAGGTCATCGTCCACCAGCGGCCCAAGCTGAGCTGCCGCCATTGCGAGACCATCACCCAGCCGCCCATGCCCAGCCTGCCCATCGAGCGCGGCCGCCCTGGCGCGGGCCTCATCGCCCATGTGGCGATCGCCAAGTTCTGCGATCACCTGCCCCTGCATCGTCAAAGCGAGATTTATGCCCGTGAAGGCGTGGAGCTGGAGCGCTCCACCTTGGCCGACTGGATGGGGCGCGTCGCCTGGCTTCTTGGGCCCCTGGCCGAACGGGTCGGCGACTATGTCCGCGCCGGTCCCGCCATCCACGCCGACGACACCCCCGTTCCCGTGCAGGACCCTGGCCGAGGGCGGGCCCGCAAAGGCCGCCTATGGGTCGTGGTGCGCGACGAGAGGCCCTGGGGATCATCCAATCCGACAGCGGCCTATTACCGCTACTCGCCCGACCGCAAGGGCGAGCACGCCCAGAAGTTGCTGGCTCAGGCCCAAGGGTTCCTGCACGCCGACGCCTATGCCGGGTTCGACAAGCTCTATGAGCCTGATCTGGCCACGGGCGAGCCCCGCCTGCTGGCCGTCGCCTGCTGGTCGCACGCGCGGCGCGAACTGTTCGACGAGCACGCCAGCACCAAATCGCCGATACCGCGCCAGGCGCTGGAGAAGATGGCCGACATCTTCGCCGTGGAGCGGCAGATCAATGGTCTAAGCGCCGAGGAGCGCCTGCGGGTGCGCCAGGAGACCGTCGCGCCCATGGTGGCCGATCTGAAGGCGTTCCTTGAAGCCAGCCTCATGCGCATCAGCCGCAAGAGCGATCTGGCCAAGGCCATCCGCTACAGCCTGGTGCGCTGGGAGGCCTTGAGCCGCTTCCTGAGCGACGGCCGTTTGGAGATGACCAACAACGCCGCCGAGCGCGCCATCCGCCCCCTGACGTTGGGGCGCCGCAACTGGACCTTCCTGGGCTCTGACGCCGGCGGCGAGCGCGCGGCGGTGTTCTACACGCTCATACAGACCTGCAAGCTCAACGGCATGAACCCCGAGGCCTACCTCGCCGACGTCGTCGCCCGCATCGGCGACCACCCCATCAACCGCATCGACGAGCTGTTGCCCTGGAGCTGGAGGACCGATGGCCATGTTGGCGGATGATCTGGGCCAAAACCTTGAGCTGCTCGACACCTTCTTGATGTCCGATCAGCTCCCGGACGAGGCCCTGATGCTCTCCGAGCTCGACGGGTTCCTCACCGGCCTGGCCCTTGGGCCGGAGCCGATCATGCCCAGCGAATGGCTGCCCATCGTCTGGGGTGGGGACGAGCCGGTGTTCAACGACCTCACCGAGGCGCAGACGGTCATGCAAGCCCTCATGAGCCGGTACAACGAGATCCTGCGGCGGCTCGAAGTGGAGGAGCTTGATCCAGTCTTCCTGCAAGGTCCGGACGGCGAGACGATCGCCGGCGATTGGGCTGAAGGGTTCCTGCTGGCGGTGCATCTGCGCGAAGAGGCCTGGGGCAAGCTGGCCGCCTCGGACACCGATGGCCACTTGATGCTTCCTATCCTGGCGCTGTGCTGCACCGATGATGGTGAGCCGCTGGTGGAGCTGCCCAAGGCGATCGAGGAGGAGCTCTTCGCCAACATCGGCGAAATCCTTCCCACATGCGTCCTCAAGATCGCCGCCTTCTGGAAAGGCGACCGCGTCCAACCTCAGCGGCGCTCCGCCGCCAAAGCCGGACGAAACGACCTGTGCCCTTGTGGCTCTGGCCGCAAGTTCAAGAAATGCTGCGCTAACTGACACCCACGCCGCAGCTTGGGTCGTGACCGGACGCATACAGATCTGGCGCCCTTGGAGCGTCTATTATCAACCACCGTTCAGGGCTCCCCCCTGCGGCGCCCGGAGCGTCAGTGACCCATGCTCCGGGGCCGAAGGGGGCTGTGGCCAGCTGGATGACTAGAACGCATTCTCGCCGGTGATCGCCCGGCCAAGAATAAGGGCGTGCACGTCGTGGGCGCCCTCATAGGTATTGACCGTCTCCAGGTTCGCCGCGTGCCGCATCACATGGTATTCGCCGCTGATGCCGTTGCCGCCGTGGATGTCGCGGGCCTCTCGGGCGATGGCCAGAGCCTTGCCGCAGTTGTTGCGCTTCATCAGGCTGATGGCCTCTGGCACCCAGGCGCCTTCGTCAATCAGTCGGCCCAGCGCAAGGGCGCCCTCGAAGCCCAGCGCAATCTCCGTCTGCATGTCGGCCAGCTTCTTCTGGACCAGCTGACGCGCGGCCAGCGGCTTGCCGAACACCTGACGGCTGGACACATAATCCCGGCTGGCGTGCAGGCAGAACTCCGCCGCCCCCATGGCCCCCCAGGCGATGCCGTAGCGGGCCTTGTTCAGGCAGGAGAAGGGGCCGCGCAGCCCCGAAACCCCGGGCAGCATCTGATCTTCAGGCACGAAGACGTCAGCCAGCGCGATCTCGCCGGTGACCGACGCGCGCAGGGACAGCTTGTTGTTGATCTTGGGCGTCGTCAGGCCCTCGGACCCCCGGTCCACCAGGAAGCCGCGGATCACCCCATCAAGCTTGGCCCAGACCAGGGCCACGTCGNNTCCACATCTTGGACCCGTTCAGCACGAAGCCGCCGTCGACCTTCTTGGCCACGGTGCGCATGGAGGCCGGGTCAGAGCCGCCATCGGCCTCGGTCAGGCCAAAGCAGCCGATGATGTCGCCCTTGGCCATGCCCGGAAGATACTTTTGCTTCTGGGCTTCGGAGCCGAAGGCGTAGATCGGATACATGACCAGGGAGGACTGCACGCTCATGGCCGAGCGGTAGCCGGAATCAATCGCCTCGACTTCCCGGGCGATCAGGCCATAGGCCACATGATTGACGCCAGCGCCGCCGTATTCCTCGGGGATGGTGGGGCCGAGGAAGCCGAGCGCGCCCATCTCGTGCATGATCTCGCGGTCGAAGCGCTCCTCGGCATAGGCCGAAACCACCCGGGGCAGCAGCTTGTCGCGGCAATAGGACCGCGCGGACTCCCACACCAT
>DJWR01000150.1 GCA_002441055.1 Caulobacteraceae bacterium UBA6225
TTCGGCCTGCAGTTCGCCAAGGCCGCCGGCCTGCGGGCGCTGATCACTTCGTCCTCCGACGAGAAGCTGGCCCGGGCCAAGGCCCTGGGGGCTGATCACCTGGTCAATTATCGCCAGACGCCGGAGTGGGCCAAGCCCGTGCGCGAGGCGACCGGCGGGGTGGGCGCGGACTTCATCATGGAGGTGGGCGGCCAGGGCACCATCGATCAGAGCCTGAAAGCCATCCGCATCGGCGGCCATATCGCCATCATCGGGGTGGTCGCCCAGGGCGGCGCCGGCATCAATCCGGCCGTGCTGATCGGCAATGCGGCGAAGATGCAGGGCGTCTTTGTCGGCTCCCGGGACATGTTCGAGGCCATGTGCAAGGCCATCGAACTGCACCAGATTCAGCCGGTGGTGGACAAGGTCTTTCCCTGGACCGAGGCCAAGGCGGCGTTCGCGGCCATGGCCGGGGGCGAGCACTTCGGCAAGATCGTGCTGGAATTCTAGAAGGGCTGGCGGCCGGCGAGATGGCCGGCCGCACGACCTCAGAAGATCAGCTTGCGCACCGTCAGGCGCACCGTGCGGCCGACCGGATCGAGCAGGTCGGGCTGATAGGTGATGGGGATGGCCCCGTCGCCGGTGCGCACCTCCTGGCGGGTGTCGAAGATGTTGTCGATCGACAGGGTCGCCCGGGCGCCGCGCAGCCAGGGATAGTCCCGGGCCCAGCGTTGGCGGCCAGGATCAGCGAACAGCCGCAGATTGACCGTGGCGAAGTCGGAGAATTCCAGGTCATCCCCGGTCGCGCCGCCATCGATCCGCGTCGCGCTCTGCCAGTTGGCCTCCACGGCGACCCCCAGGCCAGACTTGGAGTAGTTGGTCTGCAGTTGGACCTGGTGACGGGGAGAGCCGCCGCCTGAACCCAGGGCCGCGCCGTCCAGCAGATCGAGCTTGGGCAGGCCCGGGGCGATCTGCACCTCATCGCGCAGAGCGAGCGTGTGATAGAGCCCGACCTGGAAGACGCCGCTGCGCGGCCCGCCGCTGCCGAAGCCGCCAAATCCGCCACCGTCCGGACCCCCGGGACCTCGCCCGAGCATAGGCGGCGGGCCGCCGCCGGGGGGACCTGAAGGGGGCGGTCCTTCCCCCGAGGGCGGACCATCGGGGGGACCTTCACGGGCGGGTCGATCCTCCGCCGGGCGTTGGGCGCCGCCCTCGGCGGGCGCCTGCGTCTGGGTTGCGGGAGCCGTAGCCGGACGCGCGGCTTCGAAGCGACGGCGCATCTCGGCCCGCTCATCGGCGGTGGGCTCAGAGCCGATCTGGCGCGAATAGGTCAGGCCCCAGCGCACCTCGTCCCGGGCCTGCAGGGCGAAGTTCACCGGTCGCGCATCGATGGCGGTCAGGGCGCCCGTGGCGTCGCGGGTGAAGCGGTCCGGGAAGGCCGCCTCCACCTGGGTCGAGGCCGAGGGGAAGGCGACGATGGCGTCGTGGGTGCGGCTGGAGACGTAGTTGGCCTGAAAGCGCAGATTGACGTCGTCCAGGGGCTGCCAGGTGGCCCCGAGCTTGAAGACGTCCTTCTGACCGGCGTCCAGGGTGGCCAGGCCCCCGGTGGTGCGGGCCACCTCGGCGGTCTCGCCGCGGGTCAGGTCGAAGACCCGCACCCCGGTGGTGACCGTCACGGGGTCCCCCAGTTGGTTCATGGTCGGCGCCTCGCCGCTGCGGCTGAAGGAGCCCAGCAGGCGCAGCTCCGGGGTCGGCCGCCAGTTCAGGCCATAGCCCCAGGTCTCCAGGGCGCCGAAGTCGGAGACCTGTTCGACCCCCAGGTTCAGATTGGCCGACAGCCGGCCGACGTGCTCGCCCAGACCTTCGCCGGCCCGGGTCAGCGGAATGTCGAAATTGCCGCGCAGCTCGCCCACGGTCCGCGACAGGTCGCTGGCCTGAAAGGCGCCCAGGCGGACAGCGTCGCTCTCCAGTTCGGTGGCCGAGGCCCGGGCAGTGAGCGCGGTGCTGATCTGGCCGGCCGGCAGCTCGAAGAAGGACCGGTTCAGCACCAGGTCGGCCCGGGCCGACGTGTTCACCGTGCGGGCGGTGTCGAGGAAGGTCTGTCCGCCCGAGGCCCGGTCGGTATCGGTCTCCACCTTGCTACGCTCGATCTCGCCGGTGGTCGACCACTGCCAACCGGCCAGGGCGCCGGTGGCCGAGGCCGCCAGGCGGGCGGTCTGGCGCTCGGTGTTGCGTAGCTGAGCCTCAGGGCCAAAGGGCGACAGGCCCTGGCGGGACTCGCTCTCGCTGGCTTCGAACAGGCCGTTCACCGACATGGAGACGCCGTTGTCCAACGGCCGGGCATAGGCGGCGTTCAGGGTCACATCGTTTGATTGCGACTGGAGGGAGCGGAAGGCGCCTTCGCCGCCGGTGATGTTCCGATCGCTTTCCTCGATGGAGTCGGTGGTGTTGGCCTTGGCGTCCAGGGTCAGGCGGCGGCCCTGCAGGATGTCCAGCCGGGCGCCGTGGACGCCTAGGGTCTCGCCGCCGCCGGCCTGGGTTGGCGTGGTCACCGAGCCTTCGGCCAAGGTGGCGCGGAACCTGGGCCGCAGCACCATGTTCACCACCTTCTGTTCGGCGGGGTAGCCGTACTTCAAGGAGAGTTCTTCAGGCAGGATCTCCACCCGGGCGATGGCCTCGGTGGGCAGGTCGCGGATCTCGGAAAAGCCCGAGATGCGGCCGCCATTGATCAGGATGACCGGCCGCCCGCCGCCCTGGCCGCTGCCGATCTGCGGGGAGAGCGCCTCCAGTAGTTCGGTGACGCTGGCCGCCCCATAGGCGCGGATCTCCTGGGGGGAGAGGGTGAGTTCCGGGGTGATGTCGCCGATGACCGAGCCCACCGGCCGCGACCCGCTGACCACCAGCTCCTCGACCTCCACATCGCCATAGTCATCGACCTCTTGGGCGAAGGCGGCGGCGGACAGGCTGGCGAAGGCTACGCCAGCGAGCAGACTGACGCGCAGGCGGGCGGGGGGACGACGACGGGGAGACAGACGCAAAGCACTAAATTCCTGATGCTGACCCGGGCGGCGGGGAGACCGCCCATGAAGCTGTCACGCACAAGGTCGCCCTATCCGTCGCGATCACGGCGCAAGCGAGGCAAGTCTCTCAAAGCTGTCAATCTGTAGCGCGGGCCCGGTCAATCGCCGCGCAGCTCCTCGTGCGTCCGCCCATCGCGAATGTGGTACAGCCTTTTGAACGTCGGAATGATCTTTTCGTCGTGGGTGACAATGATGATTGCGGCCCTGTAGCGGGTGGCCATGTCATTCAAAATCTTGACGACCGCCAGCGCGCGCTCCCCGTCAAGCGGGGCAGTCGGCTCGTCCGCGAGAATGACTGGCGGCTCATTCACCAGCGCGCGGGCGATGGCGACACGCTGTTGTTCGCCGCCAGAAAGCTGCGATGGCATAGCGTTGGCGCGATGGACGACATCCAGCGCCGTGAGCAGGCTCTTGGCGCGGGCGCGCGCCTCGGCGTTGGCGACGCCAGCGAGCATTGGCAGCAGGGCGACATTGTCGGTGACGTCAAGGAACGGGATCAGGTAGGGGGCCTGGAAGACAAAGCCGATCCGATCGCGTCTCAGGGCGCGCAAGTCCGGGATTTTCCAGCCGTTGTCGTAGATTCTGTCGTCTCCGATCGTCATGCGTCCGGATGTGGGCTCGATCACGGCGCCCAGGCACTTCAACAGGGTGCTCTTGCCCGAGCCCGAAGGCCCGATCAGGCCGACCACTTCTCCGGGGGCCACATACATGTCGACGCCGCGGAGCGCGTGGACAGTGGTCTCCCCTTCGCCATAGGTCTTGACGAGGTTTTCAATTCGAATCCCGTCAGCCACCGATGGCCTCCGCGGGGTCGACCCTAAGTGCCGCGCGGATGGCGAGCAGGCTTGCGACGGCGCAGATCACCATCACCGCGACGAAGCCCCTCAGCGCATCGCTTGATAGCAACAGCACATATTTGGGGAAGATGGGGGCCCAGACCGTCGCGGCGATCTTGCCGACAACAAACCCTATCAACCCAAGTCCGAGAGCCTGCTGAAGGATCATGAGTGAAATGGTTCTATTGCGTGTGCCGATCAGCTTCAGTACCGCGATCTCCCTGATCTTGCCCATGGTCAATGTGTAGATGATGAAGGCTACTATTGCTGCGCTGACAATGGCGAGGATGACCAGGAACATGCCGATCTGTCGCGCTGATGTCGCGATCAGCTTTTCGACCAGGATCGTTTCCATCTCAGCTCTGGTGTAGACAGTCAAACGCTGCCAGCGTCGTATGACGTCAGCAGCCTGGTCAGGGCTGTAACCCTGCTCGACCTGCACCAGAACGGCGTTCACATAGGGGTTGTTAGTCTGAGAGGCTGTTACGGCCTCGATCATACCGGGATTGCCCGGCGGGTTGAGGGCGGGATTCTGCGCCGTGCGCGCGCGCTGGCGGATGATCGCGTCGCTATCCTTTTGAAACTGGGCCTGCTGGGCGTCCTTGAGAGGGATAAACAGCATGGGATCGCCCCCCGACGACACCATGCGGCTGGTCAATCCTACGATCCTATAGCTGTTGCGCCGCACCTGGACGGTGTCGCCCAGATGAAATCCGGTCTTCACATCGGCGACCGCCTCATAGTGGGCGCGTACGATCTGACGTCCTGCGACGAGGTGCAGTGGCTGACCAGGCTCCCCGGGTGAGGCGGTGTCAATGCCGACGACCATGACCCGCACGTCGCTTCCGGCATGATTGATCTGCATCGTCAGGTAGGTGACGTTAGCGGCCCGCGCGACCCCGTGCATCGTGCGGATTGACCGGTCGAAATCGTCTGGAATGCTTGAGGGTTCAGCATAAGGGCCAAGCGTGTCCCTTTGCACGACCCACAGATCTGCGCCGCTGTTGTCCAGCATGGCCTGCGCATCATCAACCATGCCGCGATAGACGCCCGCCATGGTCAGGGTGACGCCAATGAGCAGTCCAAGTCCGATGCCGGTGAAAACAAACTTCCCCCAGTCATGGAGGATGTCGCGCCCCGCCAGGCTGATCATCGGCCACCAGCAAGTTGCTCGACGACTCGGATCCGGGTGCGGGCGGTCAGTCCTCGCTGGCTATAGGCCACGACCTGCTCACCTGGCTCCAGGCCGCTCAACACCTGGACCATGCCCTTGAGGTCAGTGGCGCCGATCGTGAGGGAGCGAAACCTCAGCCGGCCATCTTCGACAACCCAGACGCCGGTCTCACCCTTGACGCGATGAAGAGCGGCATTGGGAACAGTTGGTGTCTTTCTGACGGGGGGCAGTGTCACGGTGACCTCAGCCAGCTCTCCGACAGGGGGAAGCTCATCGGTTTCAAAGCCGATCTTGGCCAGGAGTTCTTCGGTGACCGCATCGGCCATGGGCTCCGTGCGGATGACCTGACCATTCAATGGTGTTTCGCTCCGAGACCGCAACACCACCTGGGCCGGCAGGCCGGGTGCAAGGCCGGTCGACTGGGTCTGGTCAAAGCGGGTGTTGATCCAGAGGTTGTTGGGGTCGATGATTTCAACGACCGCCTGACCGGCGACAACCGTGCTTCCTGGTTCGGCTATTCGGCGGGCGACAAGACCATCTGCGGGGGCGACAAGACGCAAGTTGGACCTTTGGCGAACCAGGGCTGCGCGTTCGGCGCTCGCGCGTCTATGATCCTGGGTCGCCGCGGCGAAATTGGCCCGTGCTGCTGAAGACCCAGCTTCAGCTACCTGTAGTTCCTGACGTCGTGCATCAACCGCAGCGTCGGAGACCCAACCCCCCTCTAGCAGCTGTTCGGCGCGCGCTGCCTGGGTTCGAGCCAGCTGGACCCGCGCATCGGCGTCAGCGAGTTGCGCCTGCGCCGAGCGTTCCAAAGCCGCGGCTCGGCCCTCAGAGCCCTGTAACGCTGTAATGCGCTCATCAAGATCGATCGGATCAATTTCAGCCAGTGGCTGGCCCGCAATGACGCGGTCCCCAACATCCACCAGCAGCGTTCGCACGCGACCAGCCGTCGTCGGCCCAACCCGGTGGGTATATCGCGCTTCCACCTCGCCGATGCCGAACAGGGCGGGCGAGATGGGTTTGTCTTCGACGATCACGAGGGTGACGGCGACTGGCGCAAGCGGGCCGGCCCGCAGCGCGACATAGGCGAAAGCTACCCCTAGGGACGCCAGGACAGCGAGCAATATCCAAGTCTGACGATTGCTGGGCAGGGAGATCATGGCTGCGCCCCAATTCCGTTGAGGTAGATGTTGCAAACTCGGCGGGCCATACGCGTCATCCGCGTGAAATCGCCGGAGATCATGGACTGCATCACCAGACCCTGGATCGTACCGATGAACAGTATCGCCGCCGCCTCGGCGTCTAGATCGACAGGCAGGGCGCTATCAGTCTTCGCGCGCTCGACGAGGTCGATCACCCGCATCCGGTAGCTATCCAGTAGCGCCTTTGCGCTGTGCTTGGCTGACGTGTCGTCGGCGCGCTGCAATTCCCCGAACAAGATTCGAGGAATGCCGGGATAGGCCACCACAAAATCAACATGGGCCAGAAACATTTGCTCTAGCGCCGACACGGGCGAGCCTGCCCTGGCTTCGGCGGCATCGAGCCTCTGGTTCAGCTGGTCGGAGGTCCAGACCACAACGGCATCCCAGACTGCGTCCTTGGTTGGGAAATGCCGGAAGAGTGCGCCATGGGACAGACCCATGCGCTCGGCGATCTGCGCGGTAGTGATGTCGGCTGGATTGGCTGTGGCGGCCAGGTCCACGACCGTCTTGACGGTCATATGGCGGCGGTCGGCGGCGGGCAGGTTCTGGCGCGGCATGAAAGGCTGGGTAGTGCAAAATAAGTGAGTAGTCACTTATTTTGTGGAGCGGCTCTGGTGAAGTCGACCGGATGGTGCGACCAACGCGCCTTCGCCGGCTTGCCGAATGTCACCTTCCAGGAGCCCGAACGGGTGGCTGCCGCGCTGAAATGGGCGGACGGCGGGATGGACTTCGCCGACGCCCTGCATCTGGCCGCCGCCGCCGACTGCGAAGCCTTCGTCACCTTCGATCAGAAGATGGCCAAGGCCAGCGAGGGGCTGAACACGCCGTCGGTGCGCGAGCCTTGAACGGCGGCGAAACGAAAAAGGGCCGGGCGCCCTGCGGCGTCCGGCCCGTCTCATGGTTTTGCTCAGTTCGACCCTAGTTCCTGGCCAGCCAGGCGACGATGTCCTCGGCCGCCTGCTCGGGCGACAGGGTGGTGGTGTCGACAATGATCTCGGCGTGTTCCGGCTCCTCGTAGGGGGAGTCGATGCCGGTGAAGTTCTTGAGCTGTCCGGCCCGGGCCTTGGCGTAGAGTCCCTTGACGTCCCGCTGCTCGGCCACCGCCAGGGGGGTGGCGACATAGACCTCCACGAACTCGCCGTCCTCCATCAGCTCGCGAGCCATACGGCGCTCGGCCCGGAAGGGGGAGATGAAGGAGACCAGGACGATCAGGCCCGCATCGACCATCAGCTTGGAGACCTCGGCCACCCGGCGGATGTTCTCCACCCGGTCTTCCTCGGTGAAGCCCAGGTCCTTGTTCAGGCCGTGGCGGACATTGTCGCCGTCCAGCAGATAGGTGTGACGGCCGTCGGCCTGCATGCGCTTTTCGACCAGGTTGGCGATGGTCGACTTGCCGGCGCCCGAGAGGCCGGTGAGCCAGACCACGCGGCCCTTCTGGCCCTTCTGCGCGGCGCGGGAGGCCTTGGACACGTCGGTGGCCTGCCAGTGGATGTTCTGGCTGCGGCGGAGTGCGAAGTGCAGCATGCCCGCGCCCACGGTCCGGTTGGAGATCCGGTCCACCAGGATGAAACCGCCCAGGGTGTGGTTGTCCTGGTAGGCGTCAAAGGCGATGGGGGCGTCGAGCGAGATATTGCAGACGCCGATCTCGTTCAGCTCCAGCCGCTTGGCGGCCAGGTGCTCGAGGGTGTTCACATTCACCTTGTACTTGGGCTCAGTGATGCTGGCGCCCACCATGCGCGTGCCGATCTTCATCAGATAGGGACGGCCCGGCAGCATGGCCTCGTCATCCATCCAGACGATGGTGGCCTCGAACTGGTCGGCCACTTCCGGCGGCTGTCCTGCGATGGACAGCACGTCGCCACGGCTGATGTCGATCTCGTCGGTGAGCGTGATGGTCACCGACTGGCCGGCCACGGCGCGGGGCAGATCGCCGGTCATGGTGACGATGCGCGCCACGGTGCTTTCGCGGCCAGAGGGCAGCACCTTGACCCGGTCGCCAGGCGCGATGGTCCCGGTGGCGATCAGGCCGGAGAAGCCGCGGAAGTCCAGGTTCGGGCGGTTCACCCACTGGACCGGCATGCGGAAGGGCTTCTCCCGCAGGTCATCCTCGACATCGAGGGATTCCAGGTGCGGCAGCAGGGGCAGGCCCTTGTACCAGGGCGCCTTGTCGCTGGGCTCGGTGATGTTGTCGCCCTTGAGCGCCGACATGGGGATGGCGGTGAAGGCCTTGATCCCGATCTGGGCGGCGAAGTCGTGATACTCGGCCAGGATCGCGTCGAACACTTCCTGGCTCCAGCCCACCAGGTCCATCTTGTTGATGGCCAGGACCACGTGGCGGATGCCCAGCAGCGAGACGAGATAGGAGTGACGCCGCGTCTGGGTCAGCACGCCCTTGCGCGCGTCGATCAGGATGATGGCCGCGTCCGCCGTGGAGGCGCCGGTGACCATGTTGCGGGTGTACTGCTCNNACATCGATGGTGATGCCCTGTTCCCGCTCAGCCGCCAGACCGTCCACCAGCAGGGCGAAGTCGATCTCGCCCCCTTGGGTGCCGACCTTCTTGGAGTCGGCCTCCAGCGCGGCCATCTGGTCTTCGAAGATCATCTTGGAGTCGTAGAGCAGGCGCCCGATCAGGGTCGACTTGCCGTCATCCACCGACCCGCAGGTCAGGAAGCGCAGCAGGCTCTTGTGCTCATGGGCCTTGAGATAGGCCTCGATATCTTCGGCGATGAGGGCGGACTGGTGCGACATCAGAAATAGCCCTCTTGCTTCTTCTTCTCCATCGAGGCGGCCTGGTCGTGATCGATTACGCGGCCCTGGCGCTCAGACGTGGTGGTGAGCAGCATTTCCTGGATGATTTCGGGCAGGGTGGCCGCGGTGCTCTCGACGGCGCCAGTGAGCGGATAGCAGCCCAGGGTGCGAAAGCGGACCGACTTCATCATCGGGGTCTCGCCGGGACGCAGGGGCATGCGGTCGTCATCGACCATGATCAGGGCGCCGTCGCGCTCCACCACCGGCCGCTCAGCCGAGTAGTAGAGGGGCACGATGGGGATGTTCTCCAGGTGGATGTATTGCCAGATGTCCAGCTCGGTCCAGTTGGAGATCGGGAAGACCCGCATGCTTTCCCCCTGCGCCTTGCGGGCGTTGTAGAGGTTCCACAGTTCGGGGCGCTGGTTCTTGGGGTCCCAGCGGTGCTGGGCCGAGCGGAAGGAGAAGACGCGCTCCTTGGCGCGGGACTTTTCCTCGTCGCGCCGGGCACCGCCAAAGGCCGCGTCGAAGCCATACTTGTCCAGGGCCTGCTTCAGCCCCTCGGTCTTCCACATGTCGGTGTGCAGGGCCGAGCCGTGGTCGAAAGGGTTGATCCCCTTGGCCAGGGCCTCGGGATTGCGGTGTACCAGGAGCTCGAAGCCAAGGGTTTCGGCCATGCGGGCGCGCATCTCGTACATCGCCCGGAACTTCCAGGTGGTGTCCACGTGCAGAAGCGGGAAGGGCGGCTTGGACGGGTAGAAGGCCTTGGCTGCGAGGTGAAGCATCACTGCGGAGTCCTTGCCGACCGAGTAGAGCATGACTGGGCGTTCGGCCTCGGCCACCACCTCGCGCATGATGTGGATGCTCTCGGCCTCCAGGCGCTGGAGATGGGTGAGCGCCTCACTGGGCAAGGTGAGTTTGCTTCTGTCGCCGGCGGTGCGCACGTCCATGAAACTGGAACCCTGCATAGGAATTCTGAACCCAAGACGGCTCGCTAATGAGCGCCTAAGCTAATCTGGCGCCCCAATAGCTGCGCGCGCCGTCATCACTGAGTTAGGGGAGCGGCAGACCTGAGGCAACTGCCTCAGGGGCCGGGCGCGCCCCATAAGATGTCAGACCATTTGTAGTTTTTCTCGCAACACGCCCAGGGTCGCCACGCCTCGCCAAGCGGCGTTCACCCGATGCGGACGCCAGGGGTGCGACGGACCTGGATGTCCGAAAACCGCGAGACAGGGGCCGCGTGAGGGGTGATCCTGGCGCTCATGGATCTTGATGACGACGCCTGTTACCGCGCCCTGTCGATGCGCGACGCCCGCCTGGACGGGAAGATTTTCGTGGGCGTGCGCACGACGGGGATCTACTGCCGGCCGATCTGCCCGGCCCGGACGCCGCTTCGGCGCAATGTCACCTTCTATCCCTCGGCCGCCGCGGCCCAGGAGGCGGGCTTCCGCCCCTGTCTGAGATGTCGGCCTGAGACCTCCCCGGACCTGGGCGCCTGGCGCGGCAGCTCCAACACCGTGGCCCGGGCGCTCGCGATGATCGAGGACGGCGCCCTGGACGCCGGCGACGTGGAGGCCCTTGCTGATCGTCTCGGGGTCGGGGGACGCCAGCTGCGCCGGCTGTTCAAGCAGCATCTGGGCGCCTCGCCGGTGGCCGTGGCCCAGACCCGTCGGGTGCTGCTGGCCAAACAGCTGATCTGCGACACCACCCTGCCCATGGCCGAGGTGGCGCTCGCGGCGGGCTTTGGCAGTGTGCGCCGGTTCAACGAGACCTTCCAGCAACTCTATGGGCGGGCGCCGGTCGAGCTGCGGCGCCGGCGGCGGCCGGAAGTCAGCGCCGGGGAGGGGGGCGTCATCGTGCTGCGGCTAGCCTACCGGGCGCCCTATGACTGGGCCGGGATGCTGGATTTCCTGGCGCTGCGGGCCGTCCCAGGGGTCGAGATCGTGAGCGGGGGCTGTTACCGCCGGACTCTGCAGATCGACGGGACAGCGGGCCTCGTCACCGTGGCGCCCGGCCCTGGCGAAACCCTGGAGGTGCGCGTCCAGTTTCCGCGACTGCAGGTGCTGCCGCAGGTGATTGCGAGGGTGCGGCGGGTGTTTGATCTGGGCGCCGATCCAGCCCAGGTGAACGCCCATTTGAGCCTCGATCCTCACTTGGCGCCCCTGGTCGCTCAGCGGCCTGGCCTGCGGGCGCCCGGCGCCTGGGACGGGTTTGAGCTGGCGGTGCGCGCCGTCCTTGGACAGCAGATCACCGTGGCCGGCGCCCGGGCCCTGGCCGGTCGGCTGGCGGCTGAATATGGCGAAGCGCTGCCGGAGGACCTGGCGGGAGGGGGGCTGAGCCGGCTGTTTCCCACGCCGAACGCCCTGGCGCGGATCGACCCTGCGGCCCTGCCCATGCCCAGGGCCCGGGGGCGAGCCCTGGTGGGTCTGGCGACCGCGGCGGCGGCCGACCCGGACCTGTTTGCGCCAAGGGGGTCGCTGGAGGCGGCGGTGGCGCGGCTGAAGGCCCTGCCGGGGATCGGCGAATGGACCGCCCAATATATCGCCCTGCGCCAGATGCGAGAGCCCGACGCCTTCCCCCATGGGGATATCGGCCTGATGCGCGCCATGGCCGGCGCCGACGGCCAGCGGCCAAGCGCAGCTGAGCTTTTGGCGCGGGCCGAGGCCTGGCGACCCTGGCGGGCCTATGGCGCCTTGCACCTGTGGGCCTCCGAAGGTCTCGCCCCCGCCCCCACCCCTGCCACTGACGCCCCGAGCCTGCTGGAGGTTTCCCATGACCAAGACGCCGCCTGAGGCCCTGTCCATTGCGTCCTTGAGCACGCCCCTGGGGGAGGCCCAGATCGTGTTCGACGGCGCTGGCGTCCTGCGCGCCTTCGATTGGACGAGCCATCGTGACCGGATGGACCGGCTGCTGCGCCGCCACTATGGGCCGGTCATGCTCAGCGAGGCTGCCGCGCCCGACGTGCTCTCGGACGCCTTCGCAGCTTATTTCGCAGGGGATGGTCGGGCCCTGGCGGCTGTCCCGTGGGCCACAGGCGGAACGCCCTTTCAGAACAGAGTCTGGCAGGCCCTGTGCGAGATTCCGGCTGGCGTGACCTGGTCCTACGGTCAGTTGGCCGCCCACATTGGGGTGCCGAAGGCGGTGCGGGCGGTGGGTCTGGCCAATGGGTCCAATCCGGTCGGCCTGGTGGTCCCTTGCCACCGGGTGATCGGGGCCAACGGAACCTTGACCGGCTATGGCGGGGGGCTGGAGCGTAAACGCTGGCTCCTGGCCCATGAGGGCGCCGAGTTTCGTCTGTCCTCCTGAGCCCTGGGCGCTGGGCGACTTGGCTTTGGCGCGTCCTCCAGTCTAGGTTGCGCAGCGAGGGACGACAGGGGAGTTGAGCAAATGAAACGTGTGATCCTGACCGCAGTGCTGGCGGTCGCCGCGACGGCCTCTGGCGCAGCGGCGGCGCAGAACTATGGCGGCGGGCGTCAACCTTCCGCCGTCCTGTTTGATCAGCCCAATTTTCAGGGACGTCAGACCACCATCTATGGCACGGCCACCAACCTGCCGCGGGACTGGAATGACAAGACCATGAGCGCCCGGTTCCAGGGACGCTGGCGCATCTGCGAGGATTCCGACTATCGCGGCCGTTGCCAGGATGTGACCGGAAACGTGGCCAACATGAATTCCCTTGGCATGGCTGAACGGATCACCTCCCTGCAGACCTATGCCGGCGGCGGCGCTGGCCCTGGCAGCGGCGGTTTCCGTCCCCCTCCCGGGGGCGACTGGCGTCCGGGCGGCGGGAATTGGAGCGGTCCGAACCAGTTCCGTCCCACTGAGGGGGTGCGGTCGGTCTTCTTCCCGTATCCGACCTATGACGGATACGACATCGCTGCTGGCTCCAACTCGGCCAACGCCTTCTGTCGCTCCCAGGGGCTGGGCTCATCGGCCTATTACGACTCCAGCCAGCGGGCGCAGCAGGCTGTGGACGGCGAAGGACGTTACACTGGGCCGACCAGCGTCCTGCGCGACGTGGTCTGCCGCCGCTACTAGAGCTGGAACACCCAATACGACGTCACATGAACGAAGTTTCATGTGGCGTCGTATTGCAGCGCTTCTCCTCGTGATCGATAAGTCGCAGGCAGACTCGTATCGGGGACGGGAGAGATCCGATGCAGACCATCACAGAAATCGTGGCCACCGTGGTAATTCATGCCTCGGCCATGGCCTATTCGCATCTGGGCGTTCTGGTTGAACCCCAGCAGCCTGAGCGCACCGCGCAGGTTGAGCGGAAAGTGGCGCGTTCGGCCGCAGCGCAAACGCCGCTCAAATCCTGTGACGCCCCCCGGCCCGTCGCGCCCTGTCCCGATATTCCCTTGAGCCTGGGTAGCGCCTGAGCGGGCGCTCAGACGGGAAAATTCTCCGCCTGCGCGCAAATCGGCCGCATGGCGCTTTGCGCCCGGCCCGTTCAACGTTAATCCTTGCCGATCAGGGCGTGCGCCAGACGACGAAGCCTCGATAAGTGGGGCGTGTTGGCCGCTAGTAACGGGCCGCAAATGAAGATCAAGAACCGGCGTCAGCCGCTGGATTTCCAAAGCCTGAACGAGGCCGAGGCCGCGCGTCTGGAAGTCGGCGCGCCGGAGGCCAGCCCCGACCACGATCTCGACCTGACGGACGCCCCGGGGGTTGAAGCAGCGGCGAGGTCACCGTCGCCCTCGTACGCGCCGGACGCGGCCCCTGAAGCCGATGAGGCGTCCATCAGCCTGGCTGATCCGGCCTCGGCAGGGGAACTGACCAGGCCGCAGTCGCCCTCGCGGGCTTCCGATCGTTCAGCCGTGGCCGCGCCCCTGCCGACCTCGAACGAGGACGACAGCGCGCCGTCGGCCTGGCCGATCTATGCCGGCGCCCTGGCCATCTCCGTCCTCTGCGCCCTAGCGCCCATGGCCTATGCCTGGGGCTATCGGGGAGATGTCGTGCCCTTCCAGAATGACGCCTTCGCGCTCGGAGTCTTCGCTCTGCTGGCCCTGGCGCCAGCCCTGCTGGTCTGGGTTGCAGCCTATGCTCTGCGGCAGGGGCAGAAGCTGGCGGCGGAGACCCGCCGCACCCACCGCTTGGCTGACGAACTGGTGTCGCCCGCCCTGGTGGCCGCGGGCCGGGCCGGGGATGTGGTCCAGCATGTGCGTGAGGAAATCCTCCGCGCCGGCGAGGCGGCCCATGAGGCCCGCGAAACCTTGGCGGCCCTGCGCTCGGCCCTGGCGGCGGAGACGGAGCAACTGGTCAACGCCGCGGCCGCCTCGGCCCGCACGGCGGAATCCCTGACCCGCAGCCTGTCCCAGGAGCGGGTGGAGATGACCGCCCTGGCCAGCGTGCTGGACGCCCAGTCCACCGCTGTGGTCGACGCCATCAGCAGCCAGGCCAAGATGGTGGCCGAGGCCTCTGATCTGGCCGAGACGCAGCTGCGGGAGGCTGAGGCCTCGCTCGCCGCCCGGGCCGCTGATCTGGCCGCCGCCGCCGGCGAGACCAGCGATATCGCCCGCACGGTGGGCGAGGATCTGACCCGCCACATCGCCCGGCTTGAAAGCGCCGGCGCCGGGGTGGCTGAACAGGTGGGCGCGGCTGAGACAGGCCTTTCCGAGCAGCGCGCCGCCCTGGTGGCTGTGGCCCATGGCATCCGCGCCGATCAGGAGTCCTTCGCCGCGGAGGCCGAAACCCAGACCGCGAAACTGGCGGAATATCTGTCCGAAGCGCGGCTTTCGGCCGTCGAGGTCAGTGACCGCGCCATCAAGGGCGCCCAGATGCTCCGCGAGCTGGTGGCCCAGGCCACCGAACAATTCGCCGACATGGCCGACGCCGCCCAGGGCGAGCGAGACGCCTTCGCCGAGAGCCTGCGCCAGTCCTGGGGCCTGCTGGCTGACACCGCCGCTGGCGAGCGCGGCCAATTGCAGGCCGAGACCCAGGCGGCCATCGACGCCCTGTCCCAGGCCGCCGAACAGACCCGCGCGGCGGCGGCCCGCCACGCCGAAGCCGCCCGCCAGCAGGTGGACCAGCTCTCGGAAGCCGCCTTCGCCGCCGGTCAGAAGGCCGATCAGGTGTTCGAGGGCCGCCTGGAAGAGGCGCGCTCGCTGATCGAACAGTCGGCCGGCCTGGTGGAAGAGGCTGGCGCCCAGACCGCGCGCAAGCTGGAGGCCAGCGCCGCCTCGGCCCGCGCCACCCTGCACGAGCTACAGGACCTTCTGGCCGACCTTGACGCCCGGGCCGCCGAACTGCCGGCCACGGCCCGCCAGCAGGCCGATGATGTCCGCGCCGCCGTGGGCGAGAGCCTGGACGACCTGATGGCCCAGGCCAGGCGCACCGCCGAAGAGACTCAGGCGATCGACGCGGCCTTCCAGGAGCGGGTGAGCCGCAACTACGAGATGCTCAGTGAAGCGGTGCGGCTGATGGGCTCGGTGGCCACCACCGCCAGCAATGGCCTTGGTGCTGGCCTTGGGTCAGGTCTTGGCGGAGCCGCCCCCCGCGAGCGGCGGCCTGCGCCCAGGGAGGATCGGTTGCGTTCGGCCGCCAGCGCCCCTCGGGCCGAGCCGCCGCGCGCTGAGGTCGCGCCCCCGCCGCCGGCCGAAGACGAGGCGCCCCTCGAGCTGCGGCCCTCGACGCCCTGGCCTGTCCGTGAGGGTCGACGCAGTCCAGCCCAGGAGGCCGGCCTTCGGCCGCGTCTGCGTCTGACGCCGACGGCGACTGACGAGGAGTTCTCCAGCCTGTTTGAAGCTGCCGGCGGCCCGCCTCCGGCCGCATCCGACGCCGCCGAGGAGGGCGGGGACGGCCTGACCTGGAAGGACCTGCTGGCCGCCATCGACGAACCGCCGCCGCGGCCTATGGACGAGCGTCGGGAAGCCCAGCTGTTGTCGGACATTGTCGCCCTGGGCATTGACCCGTCGGCGCTGCTGCCCCGCGGGCGGATCGATGAGATCGGCGCTGTGGTCCAGACCGGCGACATGGAGGGCGCCCGCCAGGTGGTGCGCCGTCTGGCGCCCGCCGCCACGCGGCGCCTGACTCGGCGACTGTTCACCGACGACACCCTGAAGGCTGAGGCCGGCGACTATCTGCGCCGCTACCGGGGCATGCTGGACGAGGCTGTCGCCCGGGACCAGGAGGGCTTCATGGTGGCCACC
>DJWR01000124.1:0-4844 GCA_002441055.1 Caulobacteraceae bacterium UBA6225
TCAAAGCCGGCCTCAACGGTGGCGTCGTCGGTGACGTCGACCTTGCAGAACACGCCGCCGACATCCTTGGCGACCGCTTCGCCCTTGTCGGTGTTCATGTCGAAGATGGCGACCTTCACCCCATGGGCGGCCAGGGCGCGGACCGTGGCCTCGCCGAGACCAGATGCGCCGCCGGTGACGACGGCGGCGACAGAGGAATCAAGTTTCATGGACGCTACGCCTCCTGATGCGTTTAATGATGCAACCTGAAACTGGCTTATCCTGATGATCGCGCGGCCTAAAGTATCACCCGACGTCAAGACCGACGGATTTGATCCGGCTCGGGCGCTGGACCCAAAGCGCGCCCTGATCCCCGCCGTCGTCAAGGTGAACGAGGAACGGGTCCGCCGCGGGTTCTGGCCCAAGATCGTGCGGACCGCCTCGAAGATTCCCTTCGCCGCGGACGCGATTTCGGTCTGGTACTGCGCCCGGGACCCGGCCACCCCCACAGCGGCCAAGGGCATGATGCTGGCCGGGCTGGCCTATTTCGTCATGCCCGCCGATGCGATCCCCGACATCCTGGCGGTGGTGGGGTTCACCGATGATGCGGCGGTGTTCGGAACCATGCTGGCCCTGGTGGGGCGCTATGTGAAACCCCGCCACAAGGCCGAGGCCCAGGCCTTCCTCGATCGCCAGGCGCAGGACAAGCTCGAGACCTAGGCTTCAGCCGCCGCCTTGAGCCGGGCCTGGCGGGAGATCTGCTGTTCGCGCCAAGTGATGAACAGGGTCGAGACCACCACTACCGCGGCCCCCATCAGGGTCCAGATGGTCGGCACCTCATTGAACAGGGCGAAACCCGCCGCCGCGGTGAAGACCAGACGGATATAGTCGATCGGCGCCATGGCCCCGGCGTCGCCGATGGACATGCCCTTGATGTAGAAGCCCTGGGTGAGGGTGCCGACCACCCCCATGACGCACAGCAGGAAGAGATCAAAGGGCTCGGGCCAGCGCCAGACGAACAGGGCGCCGGGCAGGGCGAAGACCAGACCCAGCGTCGCCGACCAGACCAGCAGCACCATGGGACTGTGGTCCCGCGTCATCACCTTCATGCCCGTTATGGTGAGCGCGAACAGGAAGGACGAGGCCAGCATGGCCGCCGCCGGCCAGCCGATGGCGAACTCGCCCCCGGCGCCGGGCCTGATCATGATCAGCACGCCGGCGAAGCCCACCAGGGCCGCCCCGATCCGCAAGGGCCCCACCGGCTCGCGCACCACGAAGAAGGCCAGAGGCACCAGCCACAGGGTGCGGGTGAAGGAGAGCGCATTGGCGTCGGCCAGGGGCATCTTCTGGAAGGCGTAGAAGGACAGGATCATCCCAAGCGTCCCGGCCGCCGAGCGGAACAGCAGGATGCCCGGCCGCGTGGTGGCGAAGGCCGCCCCTCGGCGGTTGAGGATGAACGGGATCAGGATCACAAACCCGGCCACCTGCCGGTAGAAGGTCTGCAGCGCGGCCGGATAGTCGTCGCCCAGGAACTTGATAAGCGTCGTCATCACGGTGAAGCCGAGCGCAGACGCCACCATCCACAGGGCGCCGTGGACATTGGGGGCCAGGCCTGACGGGGCTGTAGGTTCAGCGCTCACGGATCCATCCCGTCACAGACAGGCGCGGCCCGCCGGCGAAGCTCGCCACCTGGGTCACCGAATGCAGTTGCGGCACCCGGAAGATGTTCAGCGCATTGAAGGTCGGCGCATAGGCCTCGGACACATGACCATCGAGGTCGTGGAAGGCCAGCAGGCCGCCCCAGTCTGTCCGCCAGCGCGGGGTGAGATTCAGCACATAGGCGAAGAGGCGCTTCTTGCCGATCACATCGTCATCATGGGCGTTGAGGAAGTCGCCCGGCCGGTAGCGGGTGGCCTGGGCGTCGCAGAAGGCCACCCGGGACTCCCCGGTCACCGCGCGGACGAAGTCCAGAAAGGCTGCGCTGTTGATCAGGTCATAGAGCGCCTCCAGGGGGGCGAGGGCGCCCCCTGTCCGCTGCCCAGCCTCCATGAGATCGGACAGGCGCCAGGCGTCGAACTGATACTGGAAGCCCTCCCGGGCGGCGGCCTCCATCGCCGCGGTCATCCCGGCCCGACGGTCCGCGGGCATCTCCTCGAGCAGGTCGAGGGCGATGTCGTAGCTCTTTCCCGCCGCGGTCAAGGACCGGTGCCAGGGCACGGCCTGGGCCAGGGCCTCGCCGATCGCCCGACCATCGGCGGGGCGGAGAATCCCGGGAATATGCAGGCGGCCGAACCGCGCGAAGGCGGCGGCGAGAGGCTTTGGGTCGAGATCTCGCGACAGGGCCGGGCGCGTGGCCACAGTCACGCCGGATCGGCCGCGGGCGCGGCGAAGGGCGAATCCTCGCCGAACATCTGAGCGAAGGGAGACGGCGAGGTCGTATCCCAGCTGTGGCGGCCGCCCACCGTAATGCCGCCGTCCACCACCAGATGGGTCCCCGACACGAAGGCCGAGGCGTCGGAGGCGAGGTAGAGGGCGGCCTGGGCGATGTCGTCCGGCACGCCGGCCTTGGGCACGGGCTGCACGCTGGCGGCGTTTTCAGCCACCCGGGCGGCCATCTGGTCGGCCACCTCGCGGGGGAGACCCAGCGAGGCGCCAAAGATTGATGTGGCGATCAGGCCCGGGCAGATGGCGTTGACCCGCACCTTCTGGCGCGACAGCTGGGCGGCGGCCACGCGGCTCATATGGATGACGCCGGCCTTGGCCGTGGAATAGGCGATGGGGCCAAAGCCCGCCTGCAGGCCGGCGATGGAGGCGGTGTTGATGATCGAGCCCCCGCCGCGGGCGATCATCATCGGAGCGGCGTGCTTCATGCCCAGAGCCGGCCCACGGACCAGGACGGAGAATATCCAGTCCCAGCCCTCGGCGGTGACCTCGGTGATCGCCCCCATGCGGTCGGAAATGCCGGCGTTGTTGAACAGGATGTCGAGGCCGCCAAAGGCGCTGTCGGCGAGCTTAAGGGCGGCGACGATGTCGTCCTCTGAGGTGACGTCGCAATGGGCGTAGCGGACGGACTCGCCAAAGCGCGCCTCCAGCATGGCGCCTTTTTCGTCCTGGATGTCGGCGGCCACCACCTTCGCGCCCTCGGCGATGAACAGCTCAACCGCCCCCAGGCCGATGCCGGAGCATCCGCCGGTGATCACCGCAACCTTGCCCTCAAGACGACCAGCCATGTGGCAACTCCCCTTTGGGCGCTCGCACGGACGTCGGCGCCTCATCTATGTGATCGTCGATCACTAGAGCGCGTTCCGTAAAAGTGGAACCCGGTTTTACGGTTGGAACGCGCTCACGCTTAGAGACTCCAGCGGGATGGGCGGCAGGGGAAGATGCTTCGCCCCCCGCCGCCGAGATCGCCGTCAATCGATGGTGACGACCACCTTGCCCATGGCCTTTCGGCTGGCCAGGTGAGCGATGGCGTCGGCGCCCTTTTCCAGGGGGAAGCGCTCGGAGACATGCGGCTTGATCTTGCCGGCCGCATAGAGGTCCAGCAGGTCCTTGACGCTCTGGGCGAAGGCCTCAGGATCCTTTGCCGCCCAGGTGCCCCAGAACACGCCGACGATCTCGCAGCCCTTCAGCAGGGTGAGATTCAGCGGGATCTTGGGGATCTCGCCGGCGGCGAACCCGATGACCAGATAGCGCCCTTCCCAGGCGATGGTGCGCAGCGCCGGCTCGGCATAGTCGCCGCCCACGGCGTCATAGATCACGTCGAAGCCGTTCGGGCCGGCCTTGGACTTGAACAGCTCCGACAGCTGCTTCTGGCCATCCCGATCAAAGGGGCCCCGGCCATAGATCACGCCCTCGTCGGCGCCGTGCTTGATGGCCAGATCGACCTTTTCCTGGCTGGAACAGGCGGCGACCACCCTCATCCCGAGGGCCTTGCCCAGCTCGACGGCCGCCAGGCCGACCCCGCCGGCGGCGCCCAGGACCAGCAGGCTCTCGCCCGCCTTCACACGACCACGATCCTTCAGGGCGTGGAAGGAGGTGCCATAGGTCAGGATGAAGGCCGCAGCCTCATCATGGGGCATGCTGTCGGGGATGTGCCACAGGCGGTTGGCCGGCAGGGCCACCTCCTGCGCCATGCCGCCCCAGCCCGTATTGGCCAGGACGCGGTCGCCGACCTTCACATTGGTGACGCCCTCACCCACGGCCTTGATGACGCCTGACAGCTCGCCGCCCGGCGAGAAGGGGCGCGGGGGCCGCGACTGGTACTTGTCCTCGATCATCAGCACGTCGGGGAAGTTGACGCCGACCGCCTTCACCGAGATCAGCGCCTGGCCGGGGCCGGCCACGGGGGCGGGAATGTCCTCGACGACCAGGGCGTCAGGACCGCCCGTCACCTTGCTCAGCACTGCCTTCATGTCGTTCTCCCACGTCCAGTTTGCGCAATTGGCGCGGACGCTAACCCAGCCCTGACGACGGCGGAAGGTTGCAGACGAACATTTGTTTGACGGGGCTAACGGCGACAGCTTCCCCAGCGTCATCGCCAGCGAGTTGGCCACAGGCGCGGCCTCGCCTATATTGGATGACCTTCCAGACAGTGAGTTCAGACCCTTGGGCGTCACCCTCGATCTTTCGCGCGCGGCGCCCGCCGCCGCGCCGACCCGGCCGAACCTGTCGGGCCTGACCCGACCGCAGCTGGCTGCGGCCCTGGTCGAGGCCGGGGTGGTCCGGCCCGAAAAGGCCAAGATGCGGGCCACCCAGCTGTGGCGCTGGATCCACCACTACGGACTGACCGACTTCGACGCCATGACCGACGTGGCCAAGGAGACCCGCGCCGCCCTGGCCGAGGCCTTCACGCTTTCGCGTCC
>DJWR01000124.1:4880-10480 GCA_002441055.1 Caulobacteraceae bacterium UBA6225
TGCGTCTCCAGCCAGGTGGGCTGCACGCTGAACTGCACCTTCTGCCACACCGGCACCCAGGCCCTGGTGCGCAACCTGACGGCGGCCGAGATTGTCGCCCAGGTGCAGGTGGCCCGCGACGACCTGGAGGAATGGCCGAGCCCCAAGGAAGACCGCCGGCTCTCCAACATCGTCTTCATGGGCATGGGCGAGCCGCTCTACAATCTGCCCCATGTGGCCGCGGCCATCGACATCATCGCCGACAATGAAGGCATCGCCATCTCGCGCAGGCGGATCACGGTGTCCACCTCGGGCGTCGTGCCGGAGCTTGGGCCCCTGGGCGACCAGACCCAGGCCATGCTGGCCATCTCCCTGCACGCCACCAATGATGAGCTGCGCAATGAGCTGGTGCCGCTGAACAGGAAGTACCCGCTTGAGCAGCTGATGGCCGGCATCCGCGCCTATCCAGGCCTGTCCAACGCCCGGCGAGTGACCTTCGAATACGTCATGCTCAAGGGGGTGAACGACAGCCCCGCCGAGGCCAAGGCCCTGCTCAACCTGATCAAGGGTATTCCGGCCAAGATCAACCTGATCCCGTTCAATCCGTGGCCGGGCTCGCCCTATGCCTGCTCGGACTGGAAGACCATCGAGGCCTTCGCTGCAGTGCTGAACCGGGCCGGCTACGCCTCGCCGATTCGCACCCCCCGGGGTCGCGACATCCTGGCCGCCTGCGGCCAGCTGAAGTCGGAAAGCGAGAAGATGCGCGCCAGCGAACGGCGGCGCCTGGATCAGGCGGCGCTCGCCCCCACCCTCGCGTCAGAGGCGAAGGACGCACCTGCGGCCTGAACTGCTTGCCCGGGCCCGCCGACCTCGTGCTAACCATCCCCCTCCCGACGCCGCCGAGGTGAGCCCCCATGCCCCCCGATCTTCAATCTCCGGAAATTCAGGCCTTCGCCATCGGCTTTCCCACCACCCTGCTGCACGCCGGCGTGGCGGTGCTGATCCTGTTCCTGGGGGCCGCGCTCTATGTGCTGCTGACCCCGCACAAGGAAGTCGCCCTGATCCGGGACGGCAATGCGGCGGCGGCCATCTCCCTGGGCGGGGTCCTGGTGGGCCTGGCCGCACCCCTGGCCCTGTCCCTGAACTCCTCCACCTCGCTGGTGGAGATCATCATCTGGGGGGTCTCCACGGTGATGGTCCAGCTGCTGGTCTTCCGACTGGTGGACCTGCTGCTGCGGGGTCTGCCGCAACGCATTCAGGAGGGCGAAGTGGCCGCCGCCGCCCTGCTGGTGGGCGCCAAGCTCGCCACCGCCCTGATCCTCGCCGCAGCCGTGGCGACCTGATCGCCTGATGCACTTTCCTCGCCTTCCGGACTGGCTTGTCTATGCCGCCGTCGTGCTGGCCCTCCTGATCTCGGCCGTCGGCCGGCAGGAGAACGCCGCTGCGCCGCCGCCGCCGCCGCCAGTGCCGGGCGAAGAGGGCCTGCCCCTGGGGCCGGCCTCACCCTTTGACCCCGCCGTCGTGGTGGAGGTGCCGCAGACCGCCGAGCCTGGCGCCGGCACCGCCTTCGCCGTCTCCGACGACGGCGTCTGGATGACCGCCCGCCATGTGGTGGAGGGCTGCAGCCATGCGGCCATCATGGTCGCCGACGGCCGCGGGGTGGACGCCGAGGTGTTCATCGATCCCCGGGGCGAGGCCGCCATCCTGATCACTGAGGGCGGGGCCCCGGCCTTGCCGCTGGGCCTGGACCGCACCCTGCGCCGCGGGGACCGGGCCTATCATCCGGGTTATCCGCAGGGCCGTGCGGGCGAGGCCACCTCACGTCTGCTGGGCCGCGAGAACCTGGTGGTCCGTGGCCGGGGCGAGCGGACCGAGTCTGTTCTGGTGTGGGCCGAGACGGGCCGCACCGACGGGCTCACCGGCACCCTGGCAGGGCTGTCGGGGGCGCCGGCCCTGGATAGCGGCGGCCGGGTCATCGGCGTCACAGTGGCCGAGGCGCCGCGGCGGGGGCGGATCTACACCACCTCGCCGGAAACCGTGCTCACCGCCCTGAACGCCTCAGGCCGGGACGCCGCCAGCTTCGCCGTCGGCGAGCCCGTCACCCCGGAAAACTATGGTCGGGTGGCTGATAATCTTCGTCGGGACCTGCGGGTGGCCCAGGTGATCTGCATCGCCCCAGGGGCGACCGGCCCCCGTCAAGGGCGCGAGACCCCGGCGGCCATGCCGGCCCCTGAAGCCGCCCCGGACAAAGGCGAACCGGCCACGCCCGTTCAGCCTGCCACGCCCGTTCAGGGGGTGACGGAAGACGAAGCTTCGGCCGGACCAGCCTCATCGGCCGGGTGATCCAGCCTTGGGGTCTGCCGGGCGGCGACCATGAAGGCCAGGACGATGCCCACCACCCCGATCAGGGCTGAGTAGAAGAAGAACAGCAGATAGCCGGTCCCCAGAGACGCCGGACTGACGCCGGACTTCTCCATGGCTCCGGCATAGGCTTCTGCTGGCAGGTTCGCGAACAGGGCCTGCAGGGCGCCCAGGGCGCCGCCGGCTTCGGCGGCCGAAGCCGTGCTCTCGACGATGCGTCCCGATTGCGAGGCCAGCAGCTTGCCCGGCAGCGAGTAGAAGGACGAAAAGACCGCGTACTGGGTGGCGGTAAACCCATGGCCGGTCAGGCTGGACATGTAGGCGATCAGGCAGGTGCCCGCGAAGCCGCCGGCCACATTATCGACCCCGATGGCCACGAACAGGGCCGGCAGCCAGGCGCCCTTCAGCGCCAGCCAGGCGAAGACCAGATTGCTCAAGGGACCGGCGAAGGCGCCGATCAGCATGGCCTTGAGCAGACCAAAGCGGGCCACGGCCAGCCCCCCCAGAAAGACGCCGAGCATGGACATGGCCACCCCGAACACCTTCCGCACCTCGGCGATCTCCACCAGGGTGAACCCCAGGTCGAGATAGAAGGGGGTCATGATGTTGAGGACGAAATCCGCCAGCCGGTAGAGGCAGATCAGGGCCAGGATCAGGGCCGCTGTCCCGCGGTAGCGATCGAAGAAGTCGATGAAGGGGTCGAACAGGGCGGCCGACAGATAGACGCCGGGCCGGGTGCGGAAGCCCGGGATGGGGAAGGCCGCCAGCACGATCAGACCACCGCCGGCCAACACCGCGCCCACCTGCAGGAAGACGCCCCACGGGCGGCTCGTCCAGGCTGCGGCCAGGGTCTCGCCAGCTCCGCCCTGGCCAATCGCCCCCAGCCCCTGGGCCAGGATGTCGGCCGATCCGGCCAGGCCAGATCCCAGGACGATAGCGCCGGCGAGCACCAGGGCCAGTCGCGCCAACCACTCCGGCAACTCCAGGCCAGGCCGCGAGGGCACACCCTCCAGATTGATGGGCCGGACGATGTGCTGGGCTTCCCGCGGGGCGCCCAGGACGCCGGCCACGCCCACCAGCATCAGGGCGGCCATGACCAGATAGGAGACATTCCAGCTGTACTGCTGGGCCAGGATCAGGGGCACGGCGCCGGCCACGATGATGGCGATGCGATAGCCCCACTGGTAGGCGGCCGCCAGGGCGCCCTGGCGAGTTTCGCCAGCCGCCTCGATCCGCCAGGCGTCAATGACGATGTCCTGGGTCGCCCCCGCAAAGGCCACCAGCACCGCCAGCAGGGCCATCATGCCGAGGTTGCGCACCGGGTCGCCGCCAGCCACCAGCCACAGGCCGATCATCACCGCGGCCTGCGCCACCAGCATCCAGGACCGCCGATGGCCAAGCCGGTCGGTGAGCCACGGGATCTTCGTCCGGTCCACCAGCGGGGCCCAGAGGAGCTTCATGGAATAGGCCAGCGTCGCCAGGGAGAAGATGCTGATGACCTGCAATGACAGGCCCGACTCCCGCAACCAGGCCGAGAGGGTGTCGAAGATCAGCAGGTTGGGCAGGCCCGAGGCGAAGCCCAGGGCCAACATGATCAGGGCCCGGCGCTCCCCATAGACGGTCAGGGCTGACCACAGGCTGGGCTTGGGCGCGGGCGTCTGGCCGGCGTCTTGGCTGTTCATGGCGTCTCCCCCGAGGCGGGACGCCCCGCCAGATTCAGCCGACCTTGGCGCGCCCCGCGGCTTCCGTCCAGACCGGGGCGTCCTGTGACCCGCGGGCCCAGCGGGAAAGCGCGCCGCGCAGGGCGTCGGCGGCCAAGGGCTTGACCAGGAAGTCATTCATGCCTGCGGCCATGCAGGACTCGCGATCTTCCTGGAAGGCGTTGGCCGTCAGGGCGACCACCGGGGTCTCGACGCCCGCCTCCCGCAGCCGGCGCGTGGTCTCTTCCCCGGTGATATCGGGAAGCCGCATGTCCATCAGGACGAGATCGTAGGTCCCGACCTTGAGGGCCGCCAGGGCCTCGTGGCCGGTGAGCGCATGGTCGACGCTACAGCCTTCCCGGGTCAGCAGGGTGCGGGCCAAGAGCGCATTGACCGGATTATCCTCCACCAGCAGCACCCGGGCGCCGGGCGCCGCAGCGGGGGCCACCCGATCATCGTCGGGCGCCTGGGTCTGGTCGGCCGCGCTCTGCAGGGCCGCCAGCACCCGCTCGGCCAGGGAGGCCCGACGAAGGGGCTTGATGAGATAGCCGCAGAAACCTGAGGCGCGGTAGCGGGCGATGCGATCGCGCTCCTCCGGCGCCAGCAGGATCAGGGCGGGGCGGTCGAAGGGCCGGCGCACCTTGCGCCCCCCCTGCCCCAGGGCGTGGTCCAGCAGCAGGACGTCCTGGGGTCCGGTCATTGGCAGAAGCTCCTCCACCTGGGCGGCGACCATAGGGGTCCCGCCGCAAGCCAGCACCTGCCGGCTGGCCGCCTCGCGGACCACCAGGTTGGGTGAGGCGATCCCGACCCGCAGGCCGGCCAGCGGACCCATCGAGGCCACGCTCGCCGGGGCTAGAGTCTCGAACGGCGCCTCAAACCAGAAGACAGCCCCCCCGTGGGCGGCGGTCTCGACCCCCACCTGACCGTTCATGGCCAGGGCCAGACGCCGGGCTATGGCCAGGCCGAGGCCAGAGCCGGTTTGCTGGTGGCTGGGATCGGACTGGGCGAAGGCTTCGAAGATCAGGTCCTGGGCCGCCTGACTGACCCCAGGGCCCGTGTCGGTGACCGTGAAGCGCCAACGGCCCGCCTGCGTCGGCGCTGCGCCCAGCAGCACCCCGCCGCTGGCGGTGAATTTCACGGCGTTGCCGGCGAAGTTGAGCAGGATCTGACGCAGACGGCTCTCGTCGGCCAGGAGCGTCGCCTCGGCGTCCGGCGAGGCCCAGGCGATCTCCAGCCCCTTTTCGTGGGCCCGGGGGCTGAGCAGTTCGCACACCGCCCGCAGGAGGTCCTCAACCGGCACCGGGGCGATGCGCAGCTCGACCTTCCCGGCGCCCAGACGCGCATAGTCCAAAAGCTCGTTGACCAGACCCAGCAGATGCTCGCCGGAGTCGCGCATGGCGCTGACATAGGCCCGCTGTTCGGCGCTCAGCCGGGTGCCTTCCAGCAGCCGCGCCATGCCCAGAACACCACTTAGGGGGGTGCGGAATTCGTGGCTCAGCGCGGCGAGCTGGCCCGTGCTGATCTGCACGCCATCGGCGTCGGGCCCATGAAGGTGGTCGG
>DJWR01000209.1:0-427 GCA_002441055.1 Caulobacteraceae bacterium UBA6225
GCCGAGGGCTTCCGCAAGATCACCTGGTTCCCGGACCGGCCCGACGTCCTGGCCCGCTACACGGTGCGGATGACGGCGGACAAGGCGTTCCACCGCCTCCTGTCCAACGGTAATCTGGTGGAATCCGGCCAGACCTCGGATGGTCGTCACTACGCCGTCTGGAACGATCCCTTCCCCAAGCCCTGCTATCTGTTCGCCCTGGTGGCTGGCGAGCTCGACGTGCTGGAGGACAGCCTCGTCACCATGAGCGGGCGCAAGGTGGACCTGCGCATCTATGTCGATCCGGGCATGGCCGATCGCGCCGTCTACGCCATGGACGCCCTGAAGCGCTCGATGAAGTGGGACGAGGAGGCGTTCGGCCGCGAATACGACCTCGATCTGTTCATGATCGTCGCCGTGCGGGACTTCAATTTCGGCGCGATGGAGA
>DJWR01000209.1:482-9598 GCA_002441055.1 Caulobacteraceae bacterium UBA6225
GGTTCCAGCTGTGCCTGAAGGAAGGCCTGACGGTCTTCCGCGACCAGAGCTTCTCGGCCGACATGCGCGGCGCCGCGGTCCAGCGGATCAAGGACGTGAAGGCCCTGCGCGCCCGCCAGTTCTCGGAAGACCAGGGGCCGCTCGCCCACCCCGTGCGGCCGTCGAGCTATCTGAAGATCGACAATTTCTATACCGCGACCATCTACGAGAAGGGCTCCGAGGTCATCGGTATGCTCAAGACCCTGATCGGGGCCGAGGCGTTCCGAAAGGGTATGGACCTCTATTTCGACCGTTGGGACGGCCACGCCACCACGGTGGAGGCCTTCATCGCGTGTTTCGCCGAGGCCTCGGGCCAGGACCTGTCGGCCTTCTTCGATTGGTACGAACAGGCCGGCACGCCGCGGGTCGACATCCGCCGCACCTATGACGCCGCCGCCCGCACCCTGAAGCTGGAACTCAGCCAGACAACGCCGCCGACGCCGGGCCAACCGAGCAAGAAGCCCCTGCCCATTCCCGTGCGCCTGGGCGTCCTGGACGGGGAAGGCCGCACGCTCGCCTTCGAGCGGGACGGTCAGGCCGTTGACGAGACCGTTGTGGTGCTCGACGCCGCCAAGGCCAGCGTCACACTGACCGGCGTGGATCGTGAGCCTGTGCTTTCGGCCCTTCGCGGCTTCTCGGCCCCGGTGGTGCTGACCACCGACGCCGCGCCCAAGGACCGCTATGTCCAACTGGCCGCAGACCCGGACCTTTTCAACCGCTGGGAAGCCGGCCAGGACCTGGCCCGCGACCTGATGCTGGCCCGCAGCGCCGGAACACCCGACGAGGTGGGCGAAGAACGCTATGCCGAGGCCGTTGGCCGCGCCCTGTCGGACCAGGCGGCCGATCCGGCCTTCAAGGCGCTGCTGCTGTCCCTGCCCAGTGAGGCCGAGCTGGCGCTCGCCCAGCAACCCGCCGATCCGGCGGCCATCCATCTGGCGCGCAACGCCCTGCGGGGCCGGCTGGCGGTGCATCTGGCTGAGGAGCTGGGACGGCTGCACACAGGGCTGCAGGATCTGGGAGAGTTTTCCCCCGACGCCGCCGGCGCTGGCCGCCGGGCCCTGCGCAACATGGCCCTGGATATCCTGTCGGTGGACCCGCACGCGGAGAACGCCGAACGGGCCTATGGCCACTATGAAGCCGCCGGCAACATGACCGACGCCATGGGCGGGCTTTCGGCCCTCATGCAAATCGGCGGGGAGCCCTTCGAGAAGGCCCTGGCCGACTTCTACGAGCGCTGGAAGTCCGAGCCCCTGGTCATCGACAAGTGGTTCGCCCTGCAGGCTCGCGCGCCGGACGAGGGCGCCCTGGGCCGCGTCCTGGGTCTGACCGCCCATCCGGCCTTCGATCCCAAGAACCCCAACCGCCTGCGGGCCCTGGTCGGGACCTTCGCGGCGGGCAACCCGGTGCGGTTCCACGACGAGAGCGGGGCGGGATATCGGTTCCTGGCCGATCAGATCCTTTCGGTGGACGGCTACAACCCCATGACGGCGGCCCGACTGCTGGAGCCCCTGGGCGGCTGGCGGCGCTATCGCGCCGATCTGGGCGCCCTGATGCGGGCCGAGCTGGAACGGATCGTCGGTGCTGAGGGTCTTTCCAAGAACGTCTACGAACTGGCCTCCCGGGCCCTGGCGCAGGACTGAGCGACCTGATCCTCCCATTTTCCGGGGGATCACAGGATTGCGCCAGACGCGACGGTATGACTCGTGACGTGGCGAGTCCGCCCGCCTAGACTCTGCTTCGCGGGGTGACTCGGATTTGAGGGTAAGGGAGCGGCGGGCTTGGCCGGACGCGGAGGCAGGGGCGCGGCTCGGACCCAGAGTCAGAAGCGCGGCGGTGAGCCGAGCCCCGGCTCGCGGCCGCCGCCGACCTTCGCCTTTGCGCGCCTGGCCATCCTGACCACCCTGCTGCTCATGGCGGTCTATACCGCCTTCGCCGTAGCCCGAATCCAAAGCGAGCCGACCCGAACCGGCCAGCTGGGCGCCGTGCTGCCCGGCGAGGCCCAGGCCCTCGCCGCCCGCCTGGACGCCGAGGCCGCCACCCTGCGGGGCGGCCTGCTGGCGGCGCGGGAAGGGCTTGAGGCGCGACCAGAAAGCCCGCTGGAGTCCGCCGAAACCGGCCTGCGCGTGGCGTCCGGCTCCGCCAGCGCCGTCATCATCCTTGAGGGCGCCGAGACGCTCGCCGTCGCTGGCGAACCCCCGGCCGTCAACTGGGGCGCGCTGGCCGCCGAAGCCGACCGGGCCCCGCGGGAGGTCTGGTTCGGGACCGCCGCTGTGGAAGGCGCTGCGCCGGCCCTGCTGGCCTCAGCGAGCGCCACGACGCCGCAGGGTCGCCGGACCATCATGATCGTGGCCGCCCCAGCCCGCCTGACGACCCTGCTGGCCAAGGCGCGGATCGGGGCGATCATCTCCGCCCGAGGTCAGGTGATCAGCGCCGTCGGCGCTGGCGGGATCGCCCAGGCCGACAGTCTCAGCGCAGCGTTCGAACTCACCCCTGGTGAGCTTCGTTCCGGTCGGCTGACCCGCGCACGCGGCCCCGACGGCGCCAGCCTTCAGATCGCTGCGGCCCCCTCCTCTGACGGGGCCTGGATCGCGGTGGTCGGCGCCGGCGCCGATCCCATGGAGATCCTGTCGGCTAGGGAACAGCTGGGCTGGGTGCTCATCCCCCTGGGCGTCGCCTTCCTCTTGGGCCTGCTGCTGTTCACCCAGAGCCGCAAGGTGGAGGCCGCGCAGCAGGCCTTCTACGACAGTGAGCAGCGGTTCCGGATGGCGGTCGAAGCCGCCCGCTGCGGGATCTGGGAGTGGGACCTGACCACAGACGAGGTGTTTCTCTCCGACGTCACCGGGGGGATGCTGGGCTGGGGCGGCGGCGGGGTCGTCAGCGGCCAGGACGTCCTGGACCGCGTGTCCCCCGACCACCGGGAGCGCGTGCGTCAGGCCCTGTCCACCGCCGCGCTATATGGCGCCTTCGACGTGTCCTTCCGGGTGCCTGGGGCGCCAGGGGAGCGCCCCCTGTGGGTGGACGCCCGGGGCCAGGCCTTCGGCCGCGCCCCGGAGGGCGGCTTCGCACGGATCATCGGGGTCGCCCTGGATGTGACCGAGGAGCGGATGGCCCAGGCCCGGGCCCAGGCGGCGGAAAACCGTCTGCGCGACGCCATCGAGAGCGTGTCGGAGGCCTTCGTCCTGTGGGACCGCCATGGCCGCCTGCTGATGTGCAACCAGAACTACCGCAGCGTCTTTTCCCTGGAGGCGCGGCTGCTCAAGCCGGGCGCGGCCCGCGATCAGGTCAACCGCTTCGCCCAACTGGCCATCAAGCGCCAGGCCCCGGCCATGGACGGCCAGCGCGGCGTCCGCGAGGCCGAGCTGCACGATGGCCGCTGGATCCAGATTTCCGAACGCCGCACCGCTGAGGGCGGTCTGGTGATGACGGCGGCCGACATCACCGCCATCAAGACCCAGGAAGAGGCCCGTCGGGTCAATGAGGAAGCCCTGCAGAAGGCCGTGGTCAGCCTGGAGCGCAGTCAGGAGCAGCTCTCCGAGCTGGCCCGAAAGTACGAGGCCGAGAAGGTCCGGGCCGAGAGCGCCAACACCGCCAAGAGCGAGTTCCTGGCCAATATGAGCCATGAGCTGCGCACGCCGCTGAACGCCATCAACGGCTTCTCCGAGATCATGGTCGGCGAGATGTTCGGCCCCCTGGGCGACCCCCGATACAAGGAATACTGCGGCGATATCCTCTCTTCGGGCCAACACCTGCTGGCCCTGATCAACGACATCCTCGACATGTCGAAGATCGAGGCCGGCAAGATGAACCTGAAGTTCGAACCCCTGACCTTGGAGGACGTGGTCGAGGACGCCGCCCGGCTGATCCGCAACCGGGCCGACAGCGCCGGCCTCGCCGTGGACCTGGAATTCCCCCGGGATCTGCCCGAGGTGGAGGCCGACTACCGGGCCATCAAGCAGGTGCTGCTCAACCTGCTGTCCAACGCCATCAAGTTCACGCCCAGGGGCGGCCGCATCACGGTGCGCGCCGACGCGCGGCCAGACCCTCAAGGCGAGCGCGTGCGGATCACGGTGCGGGATACCGGCATCGGCATCGCGCCCGACGACCTGGCCCGGCTGGCGCGGCCCTTCGAGCAGATCGAAAACCAGCATTCGAAGACCCAGCAAGGCACGGGTCTCGGCCTGGCCCTCACCAAATCTCTGGTGGAGATGCATGGCGGGGCCCTCGACATCCAGAGCGCCCCTGGCGAAGGCACGACTGTCGGCTTCTCCCTGCCGGTTCGCCAGGGCGAGGCGCAGCAGGCCCCGGTTCGCCGCACAGGGACGGCGGCCTGATCTCAAATCGTCAGGGCTGACGCCCTGGTCCATCACCCCGTTCACCCCGATCGCCACGGCCATCGCGGCCCTCATGCCGCCGCACGGGTGGGCGGGACAGGGCCTCAGCCAGGGCTCTGCGCTCCTCCAGGCTCAGGTCGCCGGCGAAGTCGACAACCCGGTTCTCCAGGCGGGTCCGGGCCTGGGCCTCAATGGCCTGGGCGTCTTTCAGAGATTGCCGGACGGCGGCGGGGTCGAAGGGCTCATCGGCGATAGCGCTCCAAGCCTGTCGACGGGCCTCGCCGGCCCGCATCAGGGATCGGCGGACGTCCCGGGCCTCTCCCCGCAGAGCCTGGCGGTAGGCGTCCTGACGCGCTTCCGGCAGCGCCGAGGCGGCGGCGAAGATCGGCGGCGGGCCAGACCGCATGGCCCTCTCCCGGCCCTCCGACATGCGCACCCCGATGACCAGCCCGCCCACCATCGCGCCGATGGCGAAGAGGTTCACCGCCAGGGAGATGAACAGGGCGATGGTCAGGCTCCGTTGCGACATCAGACGTCTCCCACCAGTTCAATATCCAGGGTGTCATAGGCGCTGACCGCCGCGGTGATCACCTCAAGGTCGCCGGCCGGGGCGACGGCGCTGGAAACCACGACGCCGGCCATGACCCCGGCGGCGCCAGCAGCCACCAGGCCAGCGCCCAGACCCGTGCGCCACAACCAGCCCCGCCAGGCTGGAGATCGCCGCGCCTCAGGTGCGCCAGCCAGGATCGCCGCCTGCAGCGCCGCACTGGCGGCCGGCGGACGCCAGGCGTCCAGCGCCCAGTCCAGATCGCTCTGCTCGGTCATCACGGCCGCGGTGGCTGACGGATCGGCCGACATCAGCAGGGCTGCGGCCTCCCGCGTAGGCTCGGGCCAGCGAGAAACATCACCGCCATAGGCTTCGGCCAGGGCGCTGAATCGTTCCAGATCCATGATCAGTCCCTCCGTCATCTGGGCGCCCTCATCGGACATCGGCCAGGGCCGAACGCAGCGCGCGCCGACCCCGGGATAAAAGACTTTCGAGGGCCTCGACGCTCACGCCCATCAGGCTGGCGGCCTCGATATTGCCCAGCTCCTGATAATGGCACAGGACCACCGCCTCCCTCTGGCGATCGGGCAGCCGGGCCATGGCGGCGGCCACCCGCGCGCCCACATCGGCGGCCTGCAGTCCCCGGTCTGGGCCCGGCCCCTCGTCGGTCTGTTCCGGGGGTGTCTCGGTGGGGATTTCCCGCCGACGTCGCAGGCGATCGTAGCAGAGGTTGAGGGCCACCCGGTGCAGCCAGGTGTCGAACCGCGCAGCTCCCGGACTCCATTTCGGCGCCTGCCGCCAGGCGCGCAGAAACACCTCCTGGGTGACATCCTCGGCCTCGGCGGCGTCGCCCAGCATCCGCATGGCCAGTCCGTTGATCCGCGAGAGCTTGCGCCCCATCAGGGCGCGAACGGCCGCAGGATCGCCCTGAGCGATTCGGCCGAGCAGTTCGTCGTCGGGATCCTGCGCTGGCGCCAAGCCTCACCTCGCCCGCGCCAGATCGAGCGTCATCACGGCCAAGGTGGTCACAGCCAGGCAAGTCCGAGGCCTTGCAATGGACACCGGGGCCAGGTCAGGAGCCCGTCGGCGCGGACGGATGAAGGTGAAACAACCATGGGCGATATCCTCAGCGGGGTGACGCATGGGTTTCAACGGTCCTGGGATGTGATTCCGTCGCTCACGGCTGCACCAGCATTTCGTAGGCCGACCGCGCAGCTTTTCGCGCCGATTCCAGCCTGGGCCGCACCTTGCGGAAATCGCTCTCCCCGGCCGCCCGCGCCATCAGACGGCGAAAGGCGGTGGGTTCCTGCGAAGGATCAGCGCCATCCTCCAGGGCGACCTTGATCAGCTGCGTCAGGTTCTGTTGCAGCCGCCAAGCGTCCTCCAGCACCTCCAGAGCCTCAGGCGCGCCTAGTCCCCCCTCTCGAAGGGCCGCCAGGGCCCTGGCGGTGTGCGGATGGAGCGCGCCCCCGTCCGCAGCGTGGGCCAGCTGCAGGAACTGGGCGGCGAACTCCACATCCACCAGCCCCCCGCGGGCGAGCTTCATGTCCCAGAGGTCCTTGGCGGGCCGCTCCTTTTCCAGAAGCGCCCGCATGGCGCGCACATCGCGGGCCAGACGCTTGCGGTCCCGGGGGCGGCGCAGGGCGGCCTCGATCAGTCCGGTCGCGGTCTCGGCGAAGGCCGGCGTGCTAGCCCAGACGACCCGGGCGCGGGTGAGCGCCAGCAGCTCCCAGGTCTCCGCCTCCCCGGCATAGTAGGCCTCAAAGGCGGTGTGGCTCACCGCCACCGGCCCCTGGGTGCCTGAGGGACGAAGCTGCATGTCCACCTCATAGAGGCCGCCCTCAGCGGTGGGCAGGGACAGGGCGGCGATCAGACGCTGGGTGAAGCGCCCGTAGAAGGTTTCAGCCCCCCAGCTCTTCAGGCTCGACATGGCCCTGGGGTCATCGGCCATGTAGAGGGTCATCAGGTCGAGATCAGAGGCGGCGGTCATCTCACGCGAGCCGCACTTACCAAGGGCGACGACGGCGACCTGCCCCGGGAAGGCGCCCCCCAGCCGCTCAGCCTCGGCCAAGGCGGCCGGCGCCAGGGTGCGGATGCAGAGATAGGCGAGATCAGCGAAGCCCCGGCCCACCCGCTCGGCGCTGGCCACACCGCTCATCACCTGGACGCCCAGGCGGAAGGCCTGTTCACGATGGACCCGGCGCACAGCGTCCATGGTCTCCTCGAAGCCTGCGGCTCGGGCGATGGCCATGGCCATCACAGCCTCGTCCTCGGCTGGATCGATCTCGGCGAAGAAGTCTCCATCGATCAGGGCGTCGATGGCCGCCGGTCGCCGGGCGAGCGTCGCGGCCAGCTTGGGCGCGAAGGCCAGGACCTGGACCAGCAGTTCGAACAGCTGCGGATTGGCCAGAAACAGGGACTGGATCTGCACCCCTGACGACAGACTGGCGAAGAAGTCGCTGAACCGGTTGAAGGCCGCATTGGGCGCGCCGGTGGCGTTGGCCGCCTCCAGCAGACGCGGGGCCAATCGGGTGAACAGCTCGCGCCCACGCTCGGTCCGTGTGGCCGGAATGCGTCCGTGATGCCAGGCGCGGATGGTCTGGGACACCTGCAGCGGGTTGTCGAACCCCATGCGCGCCAGGGTCTTCAGGGTGGCCGGGTCATCATCGACCCCGGTGAAAATCAGGCTGCCGAAACTGGAGGACAGAGGTTCCTCATCGGGGAACAGCTCCCCATAGCGGCGGTTCACCGTCTTCAGAACCTCAGTGATCGCGGCGTCGAAGGCCTTGATCTTATCGTGGCCGAACAGGGCGGCCACCTTCGCCCGCTCCCCGTCGGCCTCTGGCAGACGGTGGGTCTGTTCGTCGGCGATCATCTGGACCCGATGCTCGACGGCGCGCAGCACATGATAGGCGCTGGTCAGCTCCTGGGCCGCCTCCGGCGTGACGTGACCGGCCTCCGTCAGGGTCTGAAGGGCCTCCAGGGTCCTCATGCCCCGAAGCTCCGGGTGGCGGCCCCCGAGGATCAGCTGCTGGGTCTGGACGTAGAACTCGATCTCGCGAATGCCGCCCCGGCCGAGCTTCAGGTCGGCGCCCTTGGCGGTCAGTCGGTCATCGACCTTGTGGACATGGATCTGGCGCTTGATCGAATGAATGTCGGCGATGGCGGCAAAGTCGAGGTTCTTGCGCCAGATGAAGGGCGCCAGTTCCGCCAGAAAGGCTTCGGCCCGGGGCAGGTCGCCGGCGCAGGGCCTGGCCTTGATGAAGGCCGCCCGCTCCCAGTTCTGGCCCACGGTCTCGTAGTACTCGAAGGCCGCGGTGATCGACACGGCCAGGGGGGTGGAGGCCGGGTCAGGGCGCAGGCGCAGATCAACCCGAAACACATAGCCTTCATCGGTGCGATCCTGGATCAGGGCGGCCACCGCCTGGGTCAGCCGGACGGCAAAGGCTCGTGGCTCCACCCCCTCACACACCGGCAGCCGATCCGGCTCATAGAAGACCGAGACGTCGATATCGCTGGAATAGTTGAGCTCGAAGGCGCCTTGTTTGCCCATGGCCAGGCAGAACCACCCTGGCACGGGGCCCTCTGGCCCCTCCCCGACGGCTTGCAGGCGGCCAGCCGTCACCTCGGCCCGGGCGGCCACCCGGAGGGCTGCGGCCACCGCGGCGTCGGCGAAGCGGGTCAGGGCGCCAGTGACCGCGTCCAGGTCCCAGACTCCGCCCAGATCGGCCAGGGCGATCAGCAGGTGGGCCTCGGCCTTCAGACGGCGCAGCTCAGGTCCGGCCTCTGCGGCCGTCTCCAACTCGCCCGCGGCCGCCGTTCGGGAGAGCAGATCGGCGAACCGCGCCTCTGGCCCGTGCTCCAGGATCGCCCGCAGCCGTGCGGGGCTTCGACGGGCCAAGCCTGACAGATAGGGGGATGCGCCAAACACAGGGGCGAGCGCAGGCCAGGTGCGCGTCAGCAGATCGGCCCAGCCGTCCCGGTCCGCAGCCGGCGCCAACATTTCCCGGGTGCGTTCGGCGGCCTTGCCGTCGGCGATGGGGCCGCAGGGGCGAAGCGAGTCGGCGAGGATGGTCATGGGCGCAGTCTGGGGGCTCGGGCAGGCCTGTGGCAAATCAGGCCGACGGCAGGATCACCGCCACGCGAAGGCCAGGTCCGATCTCGCCCACCTTGCCGGGCCCCTCAGACAGCTCCACCCG
>DJWR01000189.1 GCA_002441055.1 Caulobacteraceae bacterium UBA6225
TCCAGTGGGCGACCGCCATGTCCCAGGCCGCGCCCTTGGGCGCAGCGGGACGGCCGCGGATATAGTCGAAGGTGGTCTCGTCCGGCGCCACCAGACCCGCCCGGGCGCCAGCCTCGATGGTCAGGTTGCAGAGCGTNNGGATCGCCTCGCCGGCATATTCGATCACATGGCCGGTGCCGCCAGCCGTGCCGATGGCGCCGATGACGGCCAGCGCATAGTCCTTGGCGCCGACGCCAGGCGCCGGGGTCCCGTCGATGGTGACCCGCATATTCTTCGACTTGGCCTGGCGCAGGGTCTGGGTGGCCAGAACGTGCTCGACCTCAGACGTGCCGATGCCCTGGGCCAGGGCCCCGAAGGCGCCGTGGGTCGAGGNNGTATGGCTGTCGCCGCAGACGATGGTCATGCCCGGCTGGGTGCGCCCCTGCTCAGGCCCCACCACATGGACGATGCCGTTCCGCAGATCGCCCATGGGGAAGTATTCGATGCCGTTCTCGGCCACATTGCGCTCCAGGGTCAGGAGCTGCAGGCGGGCCTCTTCGTCGGCTACGGCGGCGGCGCCCAGGGCCTGACCCTCGGTGGGGACATTATGGTCGGCCACCGCAAGCGTGCGGTCAGGCCGCCGCACCGGACGTCCAGCGGCGCGCAGGCCCGCGAAGGCCTGGGGCGTGGTCACCTCGTGGATCAGGTGCAGATCGATATAGAGGATCGACTCCCCGTCCCCTTCGGCGACGAGGTGAGCATCCCAGATTTTGTCGTAGAGCGTCTTTGCGGCCATGGGCGGCTATGTAGGTGGGCAAAGGCCGTCCCGTAAAGGTCGCAAGCCGCCGCCTGGCCCCTATGAATTTGCCCCCTGCGGTTTCGGCCCGGGGCCAAACCCGTTAGGACGGGCGCCCATGACCCTCGAGAGCGACCCGCAGGACGAGCGCGACCTCGACCGGGCGACCGCCCTGATGATGGTGGACTCGGCCGCCGCCACGGCGGTGACCGCGGTCACCTCCGGCATCGTGCTGGCCGCCTTCGCCCTATATCTGGGGGCGTCCAACGCCGTCATCGGCCTGCTGGCGGCCCTGCCCTTTCTGACCCAGCTGATCCAGGCGCCGGCCGTGCCCCTGGTGGAAAAGTTGCGCCGGCGCCGGCTGATCGCCGCCACGGCGGCCTTCTGCGCCCGACTGACCCTGCCGGTGATGGCGGCCATCGCGCTCCTGCCGCACAACGCCTGGAGCCTGACGGCCCTGGTGGCCGCCCAGGTGGTGATCGGCTCCCTGGGCGCGGTGACCAGCTGCGCCTGGAATTCCTGGGTCCGCGACCTGATCCCGGAGGAGCGGCTGGGCGCGTTCACGGCGCGACGCACGGTGATCGCCACCGGCGTCACCCTCAGCGTGACGATCCTTGCTGGCGTGGCCCTCGACCAGGTGGCCATGGCCCGTCAGGGTCTGGTCTTCGCCACCTTTTTCGGGATCGCCTTCGTCCTGGGCATGATCAGCGTGGCGGCCCTGGCCCGGACCCCAGAGCCGGTGATGGCCCCGCCCGCCGCTGGGGTGAACCTCTACCGCCTGCTGCGCGCGCCCCTGCGGGACGGGAATTTCCGCCGTCTGATCCTGTTCCTGTCCAGCTGGCAGTTTGCGGTGAACCTGGCGAGCCCCTTCTTCACCGTCTATTTCGTCACCCAGCTGAACTACCCCCTGACCTTTGTCATGGCGCTCAGCGTGGTCAGCCAGGTCGCCAATATGGGGGTTCTGCGGTTCTGGGGTCAGCTGAGCGACCGGTTCTCCAACAAGTCGGTGCTGGCGGTGACGGCGCCGGCCTACATCCTCTGCATCGCCGCCACGGCGCTGACCTCGCAGATCGACGATCGCCAGCTGGCCGGCGCCTATCTGATCGCCCTGCACGTGGTGTTTGGCGCCGCCGCAGCGGGAGTGGGACTGGCCACGGTCAACATCGCCCTGAAGCTCGCCCCCCGGGGCGGGGCGACGGCCTATATCGCCGCCAACACCCTGATCACCTCCATGGCGGCGGCGGCGGCCCCGATCCTGGGCGGCCTGTTCGCCGACTTCTTCTCCGCGCGGGAGCTGGAGCTGCTGATCCGCTGGTCGCAGCCCGGCGAGGATGTGGACGTCCTGCACCTGGCCTTCAACAACTGGGACTTCTATTTCCTGCTCTCGGCCCTGCTCGGCCTCTACGCCCTGCACCGGTTGACCCTGGTGCGTGAGGAAGGCGAGATCGAGCACAAGGAGATGGTCCAGCAGATGATGACCGAGGCCAGGCGGGTGGTCGCCAACCTGTCGACCGTCACCGGCCTGAAGATGATGCACGCCTTCCCCGCCGGCCGGCTGATGGAGCGCCGCCGCCGGCGACGCCCCGAGCGGGAGGCCGAGCAGCACGCCCTGGCCGAGGCCGCCCTGGAGGAGGTGGCTGGGCGGCTGGAGGCCGCGGGCCCAGCCTGACCCCCCGTGCGGCGCTGTGATTGTGTGATGCGAATTCAGGCCCCATCATCGGGTCATGCCGACCATCTCCGCCGCTGACTGGGACCTGTTTCAAAGCCTGCACGCTGTTCTGGAGACGGGCAGCCTGTCGGCCGCCGCCCGGATCCGCGGCGTGGCCCAACCGACCATCGGACGCCACATCGAAGCCCTGGAGCTGCGCCTGGGATCACCCCTGTTTCTACGCTCGCCCCGGGGGTTGAAGCCCACCGAGCTGGCGCTGGAGCTTCGTCCAAGGCTCGAGGACATGGCCGCGGCCGCGGCGGCGGCCATGCGTGATGTGGCCGGGGCCGCCGAGCAGGCCGGCGGCACGGTGCGCATCACCGCCAGCGAGCTCGTTGGCTGCGAGATCCTGCCGCCGATCCTGGCCGCCTTCCATGCGGCCCACCCGATGATCGAGGTCGAACTGACCTTGTCGAACGAACAGGCCGATCTCAGCCGCCGGGACGCCGACATCGCGCTGCGCATGACACGGCCAACCCAGAACACCCTGGTGGGGCGGCGGGTGGGGGTGATTCAGATGGGTCTGTACGCCGCGCCAGCCTATGTGGCCCGCCGGGGGCTTCCGATCGATGTCGAGGGGCTGGAGGCTCACGCCATGATCGGCTTTGACCAGAAGTCACCCAAGCGCGCCCGGGATGTCGATATTGGCCGGCCCGTCACCCGGGACGTCTTCGCCTTTCGCAGCGACAGCGATATCGCCCAGCTGGCGGCCCTGCGGGCGGGCCTGGGCATCGGCATCTGTCCCACGCCGCTCGGTCGCCGGGACGGCCTGATCCACGTCCTGCCTGAGCGGGTGTCCCTGGAGCTGGAGATGTGGGTCTGCATGCCCGAAGGCCTGCGCACCACCCGACGGATGCGGCTGATGTTCGACCACCTGGCCGAAAGCCTGTCCCAGGACCTGCGCTTGGAGCGATGATAAAAAAAGGGCGGCTGCAGGTGTCTGCAGCCGCCGCTTCTCTTGGTACGCTAAAGGGTGATCTAACCCTCGGCGTCCTTCTTCTTGGGGGCGTGGGCCGCGGCCGAAGCCTCGGCGCGGGCGGCGCGTTCGGCCTTTTCGGCCTCGCGCTCGGCCGGGGTCATCTGGCGCTCGGCGATCCGCGCCGATTTGCCGCGACGATCGCGCAGATAATAGAGCTTGGCGCGACGCACGACGCCGCGGCGCTTGACCTCGACGGATTCGATCATCGGCGACAGCAGCGGGAAGACCCGCTCCACACCCTCGCCGAAGGAAATCTTGCGGACGGTGAAGTTCTCGTCGACGCCTTCGCCCGACCGGGCGATGCAGACGCCTTCATAGGCCTGAACGCGCTCGCGCTCGCCTTCCTTGATCTTGACGTTGACGCGGACGGTGTCGCCCGGGCGGAAGTCGGGGAAGTTGCGGGCGGACTTGAGGCGGTCGGCCTCTTCCTGGCGCAGTTGCTGGATCACGTTCATCGGTTCAATTCCTTTGTCACTGGGCTTTACGCGCCCTTTGCCTGTTGATTGGCGAGATGTTGCGCCCACAAGTCCGGCCGCCGCTCCCGCGTGGTCTCTTCCCGCTGCTGCGCCCGCCATTTGGCGACCTCAGCATGGTGCCCAGAAAGCAGCACCGGCGGGATGTCGCGCCCTTCGAACGTCCGCGGTCTGGTGTACTGCGGATGCTCGAGAAGCCCGTCTTCGAAGCTCTCTTCACTCAAACTCAGCGCCTGGCCCAACACACCGGGCACAAGACGCACGCACGCCTCAATGGTCAGCATGGCCGCCACCTCGCCACCGGCGAGGACGACGTCGCCCACGGCGACCTCCTCGAACCCCCGGGCGTCGAGCACCCGCTGGTCCACCCCCTCGAACCGACCGGCCAGGACGATGACGCCCGGACCTGCGGCCCATTCCTTCGCGCGCGCCTGAGTCAGGGGCCGACCTCGAGCGCTCATGTATAAAAGCGGCCGCCCTCGCCGCTCCACGCTGTCCAGCGCCGAAGCGATGACGTCCGCCCGCATCACCTGTCCAGGACCACCGCCCGCAGGGGTGTCGTCGAGGAAGCCGCGCTTATCCTTGGAAAAGGCGCGAATGTCCACTGTTTCCAACGTCCAGAGCCCCTGTTCGCGCCAGGCGGTTCCGATCAGGGAGACCCCCAGGGGGCCAGGGAAGGCCTCGGGAAACATGGTCAGGACGGTGGCGTCGAAGGACATGGGCCCATCTGCACCAGCCAGCAGGCAAATGCCAAGGCCCCGGCGGCGCCTTGCCGCGGCGGGCCTCAGGGGTTAAGCCCTGGCGCTTTCGCACCTGCAACATACGATAAGTCATTATGGACAACCCCGAGATCCTGCCTGACACCCTGGCGCTGGAGCGCATCGAGCAGAACCTGTTCCGGGGCGTGAGCCCCCAGGGCGGGCCGCCGCGCATCTTCGGCGGCCAGGTGATCGCCCAGTCCCTGCTGGCGGCCTATGAGACCGTCGAAGAGCGCATGTGCCACTCGCTGCACTGCTACTTCATTCGACCGGGCGACCCGCGCATCCCGATCCTGTTCGAGGTCGACCAATCCCGCGACGGGGGCACCTTCACCACCCGCCGGGTGGTGGCCATCCAGAACGGCAAGCAGATCTTCAACCTCGCCGCCTCCTTCCAGGTGGTGGAGGACGGCTTCGACCATCAGGCGCCCATGCCCAAGGTCCCCGGTCCGGACGAGCTGCCTACCGAGGCGGAGTCCATGAATAAGGTGGCCGAGAAGATGCCGCCGGAAATGCGCAAGATGATGTCGCGTCCGCGGCCCATCGAGATGCGCGGCCGCGACGCCTTCGGCTTCGGCGGAAACACCAAGCCCACCGAGGGCAAGTCCGACGTCTGGATCCGCGCCACCGGCGCCATCGGCGATGATCCGCGGATGCACCAGGTGATCCTGGCCTATGCGTCTGACATGAACCTGCTGTCGACCGCCATGCGACCGCACGGGGTGGTCTGGCAGACGCCGGGCCTGCAGTCGGCCAGCCTCGACCACGCCATGTGGTTCCACAAGCCGTCGAACTTCAACGACTGGCACCTCTACACCCAGGACAGCCCCTCGGCGTCGGGCGGCCGCGGCTTCGTGCGCGGGTCCCTCTACACCCAGGACGGAACCCTGGTGGCCTCGGTCGCCCAGGAAGGCCTGATGCGGATGCGCAAGGGCGACTGAGCCGCCTTGCGNNTTCCGTCCTCATCCTGAGGCGCCCGCGCCAGCGGGCCTCGAAGGACGAGGGCGGCCGCAGGGCTGTCGCCCTACTCGGTCTCTTCCGGCGGGATGGCGATCAGCTTGCCCTCGGCCACCTTCACCTCGGGCACGGCTTCGCGGGTGAAGGGGAGCCACCAGGAGGGGCCGCTGGCCGGCTGAACCTCCAGCAGGTCGCCGGCGCCGAAGTCCTGCACGGACTTCACCTCGCCCAGGCGTTCACCCTCTGGGGTCTCCACCGCAGCCCCGATCAGGTCGGTCAGATAGAATTCGTCTTCCTCCGGCGGCGGCAGGGCCCCCCGGGGGATGAACAGACGCAGGCCGCGGGCCGCCTCGGCCTGCTCGCGGGTCTCGATTTCCTTGGCTCTCGCCACCACACCGCCCTTGACGGGCCGCACGCTGGTCAGCGTCAGGGCCGGCGAGCCGTCCTGGCGCAGCAGGGCCTTGAAGGCGCCCAGCGATATGGGATCTTCAGTGAAAGTGGTGATGCGGAGTTCGCCGCGCACGCCGAAGGCGCCGGCCACCCGGGCCACCTGGATCAGCTTGTCGGGCATGTCGCCTTCGTTTCAGAGACTCTCATCGCCTCAGCATCCCGACCTCCGCCATGGCCAGACCTGGTCTGACCACGACGGAGGCGGAATTCGGGATAGGCCTTAGCCTTCCTTGGCGTCTTCGGCGGGGGCCTCTTCGGCGGCGGCGGGCTCTTCAGCCGCCGGGGCCTCAGCGGCCGGCTCTTCGGCGGCCGGGGCTTCGGGCTCAGGCGCCGGCTGGGCGG
>DJWR01000049.1 GCA_002441055.1 Caulobacteraceae bacterium UBA6225
ATTCCGGACTATCCCAAGCCTGGCATCCAGTTCCGTGACATCACCACCCTGCTGGCCGACGCCCGGGCCTTCCGCCAGGCGGTGGACGAGATGGTGCAGCCGTTCGCCGGCTTGAAGATCGACAAGGTGGCCGGCATCGAGGCCCGGGGCTTCATCCTGGGCGGCGCTGTGGCCCATCAGCTCTCGGCCGGCTTCGTTCCCCTGCGCAAGAAGGGTAAGCTGCCGCACAGGACGCGGGCGGTGGAATACGCGCTCGAATATGGCTCCGACACCCTGGAGGTTCACCTGGACGCCTTCGTGGCCGGTGAGCGGGTCATGCTGGTGGACGACCTGATCGCCACTGGCGGCACGGCCCTGGCCGCCGTGGATCTCCTCCGCCAGGGGGGCGCCGAGATCGTGGCCGCCGCCTTTGTGATCGACCTGCCCGAGCTCGGCGGCGCGGCGCGGCTCGCGGCCGCGGGTGTGCCGGTTTCGACCCTGGTGGCGTTCGAGGGCCACTGAGGCGCCTCAGGCGCCCTCGCCGCGGCCGCCACCGCTGCGGGCGAAGAGCTGCAGGGTGCGCAGGCGCGCCAGACGGGCGGCGTCAGGCTGGTAGTCCTTGCGCCTGTCTGAGGCGAAGCCGTGGCCGGCGTCGTACAGGTGCACCGGCATGTCCGGATAGCGCGCGCGAATCTCCTCAACCCGCTCCAGAGGGATCGAGGCGTCGGTCTTGCCGAAGTGCAGGATGGTCGGGCAGCGCGGCGCCTCGTCCAGCAGCTCGGTGATCCGGCGGCCATAGAAGCAGGAGGCGGCCGCCACGCCCTCACAGCGGGCGGCCACGGCCCAACTCGCCGCTCCGCCCCAGCAGAAGCCGGCCACGAAGACCGGGCCCTGAAGGGCGTCAATGGCGGCCTGGGCGTCGCCGACCACCTCGGCCCAGGGTGCGGCCTGGGATAGGGCCACGGCGCGCGCCATGTCCTCGGGCTCATAGGTCGCTTGGAAGTCGCGTTGCTGGCGGTCGAAGAAGGCCGGGGCGATCACCTCATAGCCATCCTCGGCGAACCCGTCGGCCATCTCACAGATGTGATCGGTGACCCCGAAGATCTCCTGGATCAGCACCAGCCCGCCTCGCCGGGCGTCGCCCGGCTTCACATGATAGGCGTCGAGGGCGAAGCCGTCGGCGCGGCTCTCCAGCCGGATGGTCTCTCCGGCCCGGCTCATACGCTTTCAAACAGTTTGCGGGTGCGCAGGCGGGCGAGGTCGGCGGCCTCCTCGTGATAGCGCTCGGGGCTTTCATTGTTGAAGCCGTGGCCCGCGCCTTCATAGATATAGACCGGAACCTCGGGATGGGCGGCCTTTACCGCGGCCTCGACCTCGTCGGCCTTGATGCCCGGATCGGTGTGGCCGAGATGGACGATGACCGGGCAGGCCAGCGGCAGCTCGGCATTGGCCTTGACCATGCTGCCATAATAGCTCGAGGCGGCCGCGATCCCCTCGACCTTGGCCGCGCTCAGCCAGGCCAGCGAGCCGCCGTAGCAGTAACCGACCACGCAGACCTTGCCCCGGGGCGCCAGGAAGTCCCGGGCCGCAGCGATGTCGGCCAGGGCCTGCTCCAGGGGGGTCGCCCGGGCGTGAGCTATGCCGGCGGCCATGCCGTCTGCGTCATGACCGGCGGTGAAGCCCCGCTCGCGCCGGTCGAAGAGGGATGGGGCGACGGCTTCATAGCCAGCCTTGGCCCAGCGCTCGACATCGGCGCGGACGTACTTGTCGATGCCGAAGATCTCCTGCAGCACGATGACCCCACCCTTGCGCGGGGTGAACGGCGCCTCGTGATAGGCCGACAGCTCATAGCCGTCAGCGGCGCTCTTCAGCGTAATGGTGTCGCCCATTGGTGTTCTCCCTTGGCCTCAAGCCTAGGGGCAGGACCAGGGGGCTGTCACGCCCTCTGAGCGATCAGACGTTGAAGCGGAAGTTCATCACGTCGCCGTCCTGGACGACGTACTCCTTGCCTTCCTGGCGCAGCTTGCCAGCGTCCCGGGCCCCGGCCTCGCCGTTGAACTTGATGTAGTCCTCAAAGGCGATGGTTTCGGCCCGGATGAACCCCTTTTCGAAGTCGGTGTGGATCACGCCGGCGGCCTGGGGGGCGGTGGCGCCCACGGGGATGGTCCAGGCCCGAGTCTCCTTGGGACCGCAGGTGAAATAGCTCTGCAGGCCCAGCAGCTTGAAGGCCTCGCGGATCATCCGATTCAGACCTGGTTCTTCCAGGCCGAGAGTCTCCAGGAACTCCGCCCGTTCGGCGGCGTCCAGCATGGCGATCTCGCTTTCGATCTGGGCGGAGATGACCACGCTCTCGGCGTCGTCGCGCCTGGCGCGTTCGGCCACCGCGTTGGACATTTCGTTGCCGGTCCCGGCCGCGCCTTCATCCACATTGCAGACATAGAGGGTCGGCTTGGCGGTCAGCAGCTGCAGCATCCGCCAGGCTTTTTCATCGTCCTCGGAGACCTTGGCGGTGCGGGCCGGGCGGCCGGCGTTCAATTCCTCGAGGGCCAGCTTCACCAGGCGCAGGGTGTTGCCGCTCTCCTTGTCGCCGGTCTTGGCGCGCTTATCGAGATTGGCGACCCGCTTCTCCAGGCTCTCCAGATCGGCCAGCATCAGCTCGGTCTCGATGATCTCCAGATCGGCCAGGGGATCGATGCGGCCTTCCACATGGGTGATGTCGTCATTGACGAAGCAGCGAGCGACGAAGGCCACGGCGTCGCAGTNNCCCTTGGAGGCGCCGCGCACCAGGCCAGCCACATCGACGAAGTTGATGCGGGCCGGAATGATCTCCTTGGAGCCGGCCACCTTGGCCAGGGCCTCGAGGCGCGGCTCGGGCACCGCCACATCGCCCACATTCGGCTCGATGGTGCAGAACGGATAGTTGGCCGCCTGGGCCGCCGCCGTCTGGGTCAGCGCGTTGAACAGGGTGGACTTGCCGACATTGGGCAGGCCGACGATGGCGACTTTGAGAGCCATGGAGTCCTCGGAGGATTGGAGCCGGCGCCGTCTTAGCCGAGCCGGCTGGAAATGTCGTCTGCCCTGCGGCTAAGGGCCGTCGCGGCCCTGGCGCTGCTGGCGGGTATCGGCCTTGTCGGCCGGGGCCAGGCGCATGACCTCAGCCTGGTACTTTTCGTCCTCGCCCGCCGCCAGGAGGGGGGCGGCGTCAGCGCAGGCGTGTAGAAGGTCGTTCAGCCAGGGGTGCTCGACCTTGTGGAAGTCGGACAGGACGTGACCCTGGACCAGCTCCTTGTGGCCGGGGTGGCCGACGCCCAGCCGGGCGCGACGGAAGTCCGGGCCGATCTGGCCGGTGATGGAGCGGATGCCGTTATTTCCGGCTGCGCCGCCGCCGGCCTTCATGCGAAAGCGGCTGGGCGCCAGATCGATCTCGTCGTGGAAAACGACCAGATCAGCCGGGGTCAGCTTGTAGAATTTCAGCGCCTCGCCGACGGCGTTGCCGCTGTCGTTGTAATAGGTCTGAGGCTTCAGGGTCATGGCCCGCACGGGGCCCGACGGGGTCTCGATGGTCCCCTCCCGGACCAGCGACTGAAAGCGCGACCGCTCGGGGCCGAAGCTCCAGCGGCGCGCAATCTGGTCGACGGCCATGGACCCCACATTGTGCCGGTTGCCGGCATAGCGGGGGCCAGGATTGCCCAGGCCAGCGAGGATCAACATGCGACCCTCCGGTTCGGGCCGGCCTTGGGCGAGAAGGCTTTAGGCCTCAGGCTCCGAGCCGGCTTCGGCGGCAGCATCCTGCGCAGCCTGGGCCGAGGTGCCGGCCAGGGTGGCGATGACGAAGTCGCGGTCCACGGTGGGCTCCACGCCCTTGGGCAGCTTGAAGCCCGAAATGCGGATGGTGTCGCCGATCTCAAGACCGGTGAGGTCGAACACCAGTTCTTCGGGGATGGCGTCGGCCGGGCAGGACAGCTCGACGTCGTGACGCACCACGTTCAGGGTGCCGCCGCGCTTCAGGCCCGGGGACTCTTCGTGGTTGGTGAAGTGCACCGGCACCGAGATCTTGATCTGCTGGTGCTCATCGACCCGATAGAGGTCGAAATGCCACGGCTCATCGGTCACCGGATGCATGTCGATGGCCTTGGCGATGACCGGCTGGGTCTCTTCGCCATACTTCAGGGTCACCAGGTGGCCCAGAAGTTTGCCCGTATAGAGCGCCTTGCGGAACTCATTGGCCGGCACAGCGATCGCCACCGGATCCTTGGCGCCGCCATAGAGCACGCCGGGGACCTTGCCGCTGCGGCGCACACTGCGCGTAGCGCCGGTGCCGGTCTGCTCACGCACTTCCACGTTCAATACGATATCGGCCATCGCCCTGCCTCAAAACGAAACCGCCGCGCGAACCCGCGCGGCGTGGGTCGCGATCCCAGGGGGGATCGGAAGGTCGGCGTAATTACACAGAAGTTTAGCCTCTGGCAACGGCGCCCGCAGACTTCAGCGCGATTTAGCCGCGCTGAGGGCCGCTGTCTCCGCCGCAGCCCCGGTTTCAGCCACCTGAACAGGGGCCGCCTTGGTCGGATCGGCCAGGCCCGCGCCCTTCATCAGACACTGTCCGGTGTCCATCAGGGCGTGCTGGCCGAGGCAGAAGACGTCCTCATAGTGCGGCTTGGAGACCGCCAGGCACTGATAGAGGTTGAGCTTGGCCATGTTGAGGCAGGAAGCCGAGGTCGGCTCCACCATCACCGCGGTCAGCAATTCGGAGCGGTTCTCACCGGCCTCGCCCAGGACGGCCAGGGCCGCCACGGCCAGGCTGCGCAACACCATGCGGCTGTAGGGCGGCTCCACCGGCGTGGCCGTCAGGTCCAGAACGCCGGCGCCGATGGCCGCCTGCTGCAGACGGGCGGTCTCTTCGAGTTCGCCCACGATGGGGGTCGCCGACAGGGCCTTGGCCTGGGACAGGCGCAGGGCGCGGTTCTCCACCTCAGCCTTGGACCATTTGGATTTCTGTACGTCGTAGGCCGCCTGTTTGACCGCAGAGCCGGTCTCGAACAGCCGCTTGCCCTCGGCTCCGTAGGCGGCGATCACCAGGCCAGCGGCGCTGCGGGCGCCCGGCAGGGTCGCCGCATAGGTCGGATCGGCCACCAGATCTGCGAACATCTTGTTGCGCGTCGCCGGGTCGGTGGAATAGGCGCGCACCGCGCCGACAAATTCTGGATCCTGCAGGGCGGCCACGGCGCCATAGGCCACCGCGCCCTTCAGAAGCTGAACCGGCTCATAGGCTGCGCCGGTCTTCAGGGAGTCGGCGATCTCCGACCCGTCGTCAAAGGCCGGGGAAATGGCCGAGGAGCGGGACATGTAATAGCGGTAGGCGCTGGCGTGCTCGATCAGCGAGGGGGCGAGGGCCACGGCCGGCGGCGCGGGGGGCGGGGGAGCCGGCTTGGGCTCGGCGCACCCCGCGAGCACCGCGGTTCCGATCAGCGCCAGCGCGGTCAGCGTGCGACGAAAGCCAATAGCCGAGCTCATGGGTCAGGGTTCCCCTAAATGGTACGCCGCCGAACATAGCATGTTCGGTCAGGCGAGATCATGGCCCCCAGATCGTAAACTATTGTTCACCAAGCTTAGCCAGTCGGCTCCCCTGCCAAGCGAGATAAGCCGCAGGGTCAGTCGAACAGTTTGGAAACGGATTCTTCGTTGGCGATGCGGCGGACGGCCTCGCCGATCAGGGCCGCGCAGCTCACATAACGAATCTTCGGCGCCGAGGCGGCCCGCTCCGGCGCTGCGATGGAGTCGGTCATCACCAGCTCCTTGAGAACCGAGGCGTCCACCCGCTCGATGGCCGCGCCCGACAGGACGCCGTGGGTGACATAGGCCGAGACTTCCGAGGCGCCGCCGTCCACCAGGGCCTGGGCGGCGTTACACAGGGTGCCGCCCCCGTCGATGATGTCGTCGAACAGCACGCAACGGCGGCCCTGAACGTCACCGATGATATTGGCCACCTCGCTCTTGCCGGGGCCGGAGCGACGCTTGTCGACAATGGCCAGTTCGGCGTTCAGGCGGCTGGCCACCGACAGGGCGCGGACCACCCCGCCCACGTCGGGGGAGACGATCATCAGCTCGTCGGGCTTGGGGTAGTGGGCCTTGATGTCGTTGGCCAGCAGGGGCGCCGACAGCAGGTTGTCGGTGGGGATATCGAAGAAGCCCTGAATCTGGCCCGAATGCAGGTCCATGGTCAGCACCCTGTCGGCGCCGGCCCGGGTGATCAGGTTGGAGACCAGCTTGGCCGAGATCGGCGTGCG
>DJWR01000195.1 GCA_002441055.1 Caulobacteraceae bacterium UBA6225
CGCTGCGGGGTGGTGGACGACGAGGGCGAGGAGATCTTCGCCGACAAGATCGGCCTGATGCTGGCCCGGGACCTGTCGGTTCTGCACAAGGACGCCACCTTCGTCGTCGATGTGAAGTCCACCGGACTCTACGCCACCGACGAGGTCCTGGCCGCCAATGGCGCCAAGACGGTCTATTGGAAGACCGGCCACTCCTACATCAAGCGCAAGACCGCCGAGCTGAAGGCCCTGGCCGGTTTTGAGAAGAGCGGCCACTTCTTCTTCAACGACCCCATCGGCCGCGGCTACGACGACGGCCTGGTGGCCGCCGCCGCCATCCTGGCCATGCTGGACCGCAACCCGGACAAGAAGCTGTCAGACCTGAAAAAGGCCCTGCCGGTCGCCTACACCTCCCTCACCATGTCCCCCCACTGCCCGGACGAAGAAAAGTACGGCGTGGTCGAGAAGATCGTCGCCGAGTATGAGGCCCTGCGGGCCGAAGGCGGGACAATCCTGGGACGGAAGATCGCTGACCTGATCACCGTGAACGGGGTTCGCGTCGCGCTCGAGGATGGCTCCTGGGTGCTGGTGCGGGCCTCGTCCAACAAGCCCGAGATCGTGGTCGTGGTGGAGAGCACCAGCTCGGCCGACGACATGCGCGCCCTGTTCCACAAGGAAGTGAAGCCCAGGCTGGCCAAGCATCCGCAGGTTGGCGGCTACAACCAGGAAATCTAACCGACCCAGCCCCTGAGGCGGCGGTTTCAGCGATTGTGGAATTAGGACCAACCCATGCAAGTGGCGATGATCGGGACGGGCTATGTGGGCCTGGTGAGCGGGGCGTGCTTCGCCGACTTCGGTCATGAGGTGACCTGCATCGACAAGGATGCGGGGAAGATTGCGCGCCTGCGGGAGGGCGGGATCCCGATCTTCGAGCCGGGCCTTGAGGGCCTGGTGGCGCGCAATGTGGCGGCCGGCCGGCTGTTCTTTGAGACCGAGGCGGCCGAAGCCGTCGCCAAGGCCGATGCGGTGTTCATCGCCGTGGGCACGCCCTCGCGCCGGGGTGATGGCCATGCGGATTTGTCTTACGTCTATGCCGCGGCTGAAGAGATCGCAGGCCTGATGGAAGGCTTCACCGTGGTGGTGACCAAGTCCACCGTGCCGGTGGGCACGGGCGATGAGATCGAGAAGATCATCCGCGCCAAGCGCCCCGACGCCCAGTTCGCCGTGGTGTCCAACCCGGAGTTCCTGCGCGAGGGCGCGGCCATCGAGGACTTCAAGCGCCCCGACCGGGTGGTGGTGGGCCTGGAGGATGAGCGGGCCCGTCCGGTGATGAGCGAGCTCTACCGCCCGCTGTTCCTCAACGAGACGCCCATCGTCTTCACCGGCCGGCGGACCAGCGAGCTGATCAAGTATGCGGCCAACGCCTTCCTGGCCATGAAGATCACCTTCATCAACGAGATGGCCGACCTGTGCGAGGCCGTCGGCGCCGACGTGCAGCAGGTGGCCAAGGGCATCGGCCTGGACAACCGCATCGGCGGCAAGTTCCTCAACGCCGGGCCAGGTTATGGGGGCTCATGCTTCCCAAAGGACACCCTGGCGCTCGTGCGTACGGCCACCGACTTCGGCGCGCCGGTGCAGCTGATCGAGACCACGGTGCGGGTCAATGACCAGCGCAAGAAGGCCATGGCCGACAAGGTGGTCCAGGCCATGGGCGGGGATGTGCAGGGCAAGCGGATCGGGGTGCTGGGCCTCACCTTCAAGCCCAATACCGACGACATGCGCGATGCGCCGAGCCTGGACATCATCCCGGCCCTGCAGGGTCTGGGGGCCACGATCACGGCCTATGATCCGGAGGGTGAGCGCGAGGCGCGCCATCTGCTGAAGGATGTGGATTTCGCCGCCGAGCCCTATGCGGTGGCCAGGGACGCCGACGCGGTGGTGATCATCACCGAGTGGGATCAGTTCCGGGCGCTGGATCTCGACCGCCTGAAGACGACCATGAAGGCGCCGGTCCTGGTCGATCTGCGCAACATCTACCGGCCTGACGACGTGCGTCGCCAGGGGTTCGACTATGTGAGCATTGGGCGGGGCTAAGGCCTCGCCAGCTCCGGGTTCAACCCAGGGCCATCACGCTGAGCAGGCGCTGGACGATCCAGGCGGCGCCGGCCCAGAAGGCGACGCTGAGCACGGCGACAAAGGCAAGGCAGGCGATGGAGGCGGGACCCCGCTGCGCCGTTCCCTGCCCGCGACCCGCCATGGCGGTGTTGCGAGACATACGTTTCTCCCAGTCGATCTTGTGTCATCGCGCCGGTCGAGCGGTGCGAACATTACGAGACTGACATAATCCTGGGAGGTTGGATAGGGTTTCCGAAAACCTGCCGAAGGTGGCTGAAATCCTTGTCAGGCCGCGGCCTGGCGGACGACGCCGGCGATCTCGTGCACGATCTCAAAGATCAGCTTCTCATCATCGCCCTCGGCCATGATTCGGATCAGGGGCTCGGTGCCGGAGGCCCGGACCAAGAGGCGGCCCGCCCCATTCAGGCGCTCTTCGGCCTGGGCGATGGCGCCCTTCACCTTGGCGTTGTCCAGGGGACGGCCGCCGCCGAAGCGGACGTTTTCCAACAGCTGGGGAACAGGCTCGAACTGCCGCGCCAGCGCGCTCATGGGCTTGTCGGCCTCCTTGAGCACGGCCAGCACCTGAAGGGCGGCCAGCAGCCCATCCCCGGTGGTGGAGAAGTCCGACAGGATCACGTGGCC
>DJWR01000065.1 GCA_002441055.1 Caulobacteraceae bacterium UBA6225
AGCAGCTCGTCCAGCTCGACCTTCTCCACGCCCAGCTCCACGGCGCGCTCAGGCGACAGGAAGGGGTCGTAGGCCACCACCTTCATCTTCAGGCCGAGCGCCCGGTCGGCGACGATGGAGCCGATATTGCCAGCCCCGATCAGGCCGAGCGTCTTGGCGTAAACCTCGACGCCCATGAAGCGGTTCTTCTCCCACTTGCCGGCCTGGGTGGAGACGTCGGCGGCGGGCAGCTGGCGGGCCAGCGCGAACATCATGGCGATGGCGTGTTCGGCCGTGGTGATCGAGTTGCCGAAGGGGGTGTTCATCACCACGATGCCGGCGGCGGTGGCGGCGGGGATGTCGACATTGTCGACCCCGATGCCGGCCCGGCCGATGACCTTCATGTTCTTGGCCGCGGCGATGACGTCCTTGTCGGCCTTGGTGGCCGAGCGGACGGCCAGGCCGTCATAGTCGGCGATGATCTTCAGCAGTTCGTCTTTCGACAGGCCAGTCTTCACATCGGCGTCGACGCCGCGTTGCTTGAAGATCTCGATGGCGGCGGGGCTCAGCTTGTCGGCGATGAGGACGCGGGGCATGGGCGGTTCTCTTCATCAGAGCCCCTCCCCCTTGCGGGGAGGGGTTGGGGTGGGGGTGTTGGCGGAGCGAATGTGATCATTCAGGAGGGGCGGCGTTTCACCCCCCTCCCAACCCTCCCCCGCACGGGGGGAGGGCTTTAGGAGATCAGGCGGCCTTGAGGTCGGTGGCGAGGGTCTCGAAGGCCCAGTCGAGCCACGGGGTCAACGCCTCCAGGTCGGAGGTCTCCACCGTGGCGCCGCACCAGATGCGCAGGCCCGGAGGGGCGTCGCGATAGCCGCCGATGTCCAGGGCCACGCCTTCCTTTTCCAGCGCCGAGGCGAGCTTCTTGGCGAAATCGGCCTGGGCGGCTTCGTCCAGGGCGGTGACCCGGGGATCGACGACCTTGAGGCAGACCGAGGTGTTGGACCGGATGGCCGGATCGGCGGCCAGGAACTCGACCCAGGAGGTCTTTTCCACCCAGCGGGCCAGAGCGTCGAGGTTGGCGTCGGCCCGGCGGCGCATTTCGGCCAGGCCGCCAATCCGCTCGCCCCACTTCAGGGCGTCGATGGCGTCTTCCACACACAGCATGGAGGGCGTGTTGATGGTGGCGCCCTCGAAGATTTCGAGGTTCACCTTGCCGCCCTTGGTCATGCGGAACAGCTTGGGCATCGGCCAGGCCGGGACGTAGCTTTCCAGCCGGGCGACGGCGCGGGGGGACAGGATCAGGACGCCGTGCGCGGCCTCGCCGCCCAGGGCCTTCTGCCAGGAGAAGGTGACCACATCGAGCTTGGCCCAGGGCAGGTCCTGCGCAAACGCCGCGCTGGTGGCGTCGCAGATGGTCACGCCCTCGCGGTCATCAGCGATGAAGTCGCCGTTCGGGACCCGCACGCCAGAGGTGGTGCCGTTCCAGGTGAAGACCAGGTCGGCGTCCTTGCGCACCTTGGTCAGGTCCGGCAGCTCGCCATAGGGGGCCGACAGAACCTCGGCCTCGATCTTCAGCTGCTTGGTCACGTCGGTGACCCAGTCCTTGCCGAAGCTCTCGAAGGCCAGCAGCTGCACGGGCCGCGCGCCGAGCATCGACCACATGGCCATTTCGACCGCGCCGGTGTCGGAGCCGGGGACAATGCCGATCAGGTAGTCGTCGGGGACAGCCAGCACCTGGCGGGTGCGGTCGATGGCCTCCTTCAGACGCGCCTTGCCCAGCTTGGAGCGGTGCGAGCGTCCGAGGACAGCGTTCTGGAGATTTTCGGGGGTCCATCCGGGGCGCTTGGCGCACGGGCCGGACGAGAATTCGGGGCGAGCCGGCCGCATGGCGGGCTTGGTATGGTCAGTCACTGCGATGTCTCCCATCCTTGCAGATGAGCAGCGCCCCGTTGGGAGGGCGTGGCCCGCCGCGCACAAACGCCCATTTGCGCGTCAGGACAAGCGGATTCTTGCTGAAATTTCTCTCAGACCGCTGCTGTAGGGGTTGAAGTGACCTCCGCCTCAGCTCGCCGACGCCGGCGACTGGCCGCCAGGGTCCCGGCCGTCAGGCAGGCGAGGATTCCCAGGAAGTCGATATTGTTGATCGTGACATAGAGCGCGTCATGGGCGCGGCCGAGCACGAAATAATAGGCCTGCAAGGAGAACTGAATGGCCTGGAGCAGCATGGCGCCGCCCAGCCAAAGGCTAGTGTAACGTATCGCCATCAGCAGGAAGCCCAGGGCCAGGGCGCCCTCCGCAATGAGGCGAGCCACAAGGAAAATCTGGTCGGGGAGAAAGACATCGCCGAGGCTGCTGGCGATTGTGATCGCCAGGATAAGCACCGCGCCTAATCGCTCAGGCGCGCCTCCACGTGTGAACGCGAATGCGGTGACGACGACCAAGAGGACCCAGAGCAGGACCCAGATAACAATATACGTTGTTTCGGTAGACATCGTTGCGCCTCTAACCGTGATTAGAGGCGCAACGAAGTTAAACTATTGCAATCAGCCGACGTCGCGCATCATCGGGGCGGCGCGGACGGGTTCCTGCGGCTTGTCGGGGCCGACGAGCTTGGTGCGGATGCCCAGGCGCAGCTTGGCCTCGTTCAGTTCGCCGTGCACGCCGACCATGGCGGTGCGGGCTTCGCCCAGCGCCTTGATGGCTTCGATGAGCTTGGCGGCGGCCTCGTCGCCGAACACGGTGGAGACGCCCACGTCCTTACGGGCCTTGAGCATTTCGG
>DJWR01000170.1 GCA_002441055.1 Caulobacteraceae bacterium UBA6225
AGGAGATGGGCGAAAAGGTTGTGGCCGTGATCCAGCCCATGAACTGGGCGGACGCCGGGGATGATCTGCGGGCCGAGCTCATGGCCTTCTGCCGGGCCAATCTCAGCCATGTGAAATCCCCGCGCATGCTGGACTTCATGGCAGAGCTTCCCCGTCATCCCACCGGAAAACTCTATAAGCGCCTCATCCGGGACGCCTACTGGGGCAAGGAGGGCTCCAAGATCGTCTGATCCTGAGGCTATGGGCGCACGCAGCGCCCTTGCCCACGCCGCCCCAGGTGATAGACCCGAACACCTGTTTCAAACCTTTAGGGAGCAAGCGATGAACCCGGTGGAATTCAAGGATCTGCCCGGCCTGGTCGGTCAGGAAGTCGGCGTGTCGGATTGGGTCGAAATCACCCAGGAGCGGGTGAACCAGTTCGCCGAGGCCACCGGCGACCATCAGTGGATCCATGTGGACGTTGAGCGGGCCACCAAGGAAATCGGCGCCCCGATCGCCCACGGCTATCTGACCCTGTCACTGATCCCCTTCCTGGGCGCCGGCATGCTGCCGATCAAGGGCGTGACCCGGGGCATCAACTATGGCTCCGACAAGGTGCGTTTCATCAACATGGTTCGCGTCGGCAAGCGCGTGCGCATGCGCCAGAAGCTGATCGGCGCCGAGCCTAAGGCCGGCGGCATGCAGCTGAAGAACGAGTGCACCATCGAGATCGAAGGCGAGGACAAGCCCGCCTGCGTGGCCGAGACCATTTCGGTCGTTTACGGCGCCTAAATCCCGCGATTTAGCGTGCGAAAGGCCCGCGTTCCGGCGCGGGCCTTTTTCATGCCCGGCAGGTGGGCCTCAGTAGTCCGGGGAGACCGCCTCGAGCGCCGAGGCCGCCTTGGCGCCGCCGACCCCCACATCGCCTTGCGCGACGGTGATCTCGGCCAGCGGATTGTCCAGCAGGGCCAGGGTCTCGTGGATGTAGCGGGCGTGGGTCACGATGCCGATTTCCAGCCGCTCGCTGTTCAACTCCACCTGCTGGGTCAGAAGGCCGGCGACAAACTGGACCTCCTGCGTCTCCCCGCCACCGGGCCTGCGGCGCACGCCCTCAGCCATGAACACCGGCCCGCCCGAATTGCCCGGAAAGACCGTAAAGTCGAGCAGGAAGGTCGGAAACGCCGCCGCCGGCGCCAGGGGAAAGGAAGCGACCCGCCCGGCCCGCAGGATCGGGAAGCCGGCCGGATTGGCGGACAAGCCCCGCGGGAAGCCGAGCGCCATCATCTGGTCGCCGGCGCCCACCGCATAGGTGGCGAAGGTCTCGTCCCCGGCCAGCCAGTCCTTGGGAATCGCCGCCTTGGCGAACTCCGGCGGCGCGGTGATCGAAATGGCCGCCACATCGCGCTTAGGGTGGTGGGTCCAGCGGGGATTGCCGTCGGCGTCGCGAATATCGAACTTCTGGGGGGCGTAGCTCCAGCTGCCGTCGGCGTTGGCGATCCGGTAGCCGATCCGCGCCTGGACGCCGGGCATACGTTGCAGAACATGGTTGGCGGTGACCAGGACGGTGCGCGGCTGGCCATCCAAGGTCGGCGCGTTGATCAGGAACCCTGTGCCGACCGTGCGCGTTCCATCGCCGAGCGGCTGCTCGATCTGAACCGTCGCGTGGATCAGTTCGACAGCAAGATCTGCGATCATGAACGCCCCTCGACTGTTTGACACGGCGACGGGTCAAGTGAATCAGACCTGCCGCAGTGCGGCAAGGCGCGAGGGCGAGCCCGCCCGCGCCCAATCGCCGCGCGCCCTCTCCTATAGCGAACATTCGGACTGGCGTCTGCCAGACGGGCGGCGATGACAGCACTCTTGAGACGAAGACCGGTTCGTCGCATCTAGCGGCCATGAACACGCGCCCCACGCCGCCCATCGCCCCCAAGCAGCCCCAGCTTATCGAGCAGCTCGGCCGCACCCGCACCGATGACTATGCCTGGATGAAGGATGAGGCCTGGCAGAAGGTCCTGCGGGACCCCGCCGTCCTGCGATCTGACATCGCCGAGCACCTGAAGGCCGAGAACGCCTATACCGAGGCCATGCTGGCCGGCACCAAGGATCTGCAGGCCGCCCTGTTCGCCGAGATGAAGGGACGCATCAAGGAAGACGATTCCAGCGTGCCGGCCTCCGATGGCCCCTGGGACTACTATGTCCGCTACCAGGAGGGCGCCCAGCATCCGATCCGCGCCCGCCGTCCCCGGGGCGCTGAGATCGGCGAGGATATCTTGCTGGACGAGGAGGCTCTGGCCAAGGGCAAGGCCTATTTCCAGGTGGGCGGCGCCGGCCATAGCCCCGACCACAAGCTGTATGCCTGGGCCGCCGACGAACAGGGCTCGGAATACTACACCATCCGCATCCGCGATCTGGTGACGGGCGAGGACCTGCCCCACGCGATCGAGAGCGCCTATGGCGACTTCACCTTCTCACCGGACTCCCAGTGGCTGTTCTGGATCTGGCGGGACGAGAACGCCCGGCCGGCCAAGGTCTTCCGCCGGCCCGTCCGCGGCGGCGAGGACGTGCTGGTCTATGAGGAAAAAGACGACGGCATGTTCCTGGGCGTGGGGACCACGTCCGACGACGCCTATGTGGTCCTCCATGTAGGCGACCAGGAGACCACCGAGATCTGGATCATCCCTGCGGCCGAGCCCACCGCCGAGCCCGCCTGCGTCCAGCCCCGCGAAACCGGCGTCCGCTATGAGCTGGACCACTGGACCGACCGCTGGGTGATCCGCACCAACGCTGATGGGGCGGTGGACTTCAAGCTGTGCGTCTCAACCGAGCCCCTGCCCGCGCGCGCCACTTGGCGCGAATTCGTCCCCCACCTGGCCGGCCGCTACATCACCGGCTTCGCCGCCTATGCCGGCCACCTGGTGCGGATGGAGCGGGTCAATGCGCTCGATCAGATGGCGGTGATGACCCGGGATGGCGACGAGCACGTGGTCGCCTTTGACGAGGAGGCCTACGCCCTGCACCTGGAGGGCGGGCTGGAGTACGACACCACCCTGACCCGCTTCGTCTACCAGTCGCCGACCACGCCTCGGCAGTGGTTCGACTATGACATGGCCAGCCGCCAGCGGACCTGGCGCAAGACCCAGGAAATTCCCTCGGGCCACGACGCCGAGGCCTATGTGGCTCACCGGCTCTATGCCCGCGCCGCCGACGGGGAAGAGGTGCCGATCACGCTGCTGATGCGCCGCGACACGCCGCTGGATGGGACCGCGCCGCTGATGCTCTATGGCTACGGCTCCTATGGTCACGCCATGGAGCCCAGCTTTTCGATCCGCAATCTCTCCCTGGTGGACCGGGGCTGGATCTGGGCCACGGCCCACATTCGCGGCGGCTCGGACAAGGGCTGGGGCTGGTTCATGGACGGCCGCAAGGCCAAGAAGACCAACACCTTCACCGATTTCATCGCCTGCGCCGAGCATTTGGTGGCGGAGAACTACGCCACCAAGGGGAAGATCGCCGCCTATGGCGGCTCAGCCGGGGGCATGCTGATGGGAGCGGTGGCCAATATGCGCCCCGACCTCTGGGGTGCGATCATCGCGGCTGTGCCCTTCGTCGATGTGCTCAACACCATGAGCGATGCGAGCCTGCCCCTGACCCCGCCCGAATGGCCTGAATGGGGCAATCCCCTGACCGACGCAGAGGCCTATGACGCCATCGCCGCCTACAGCCCCTATGATCAGGTGGGCGCCAAGCCCTATCCGCCGATCCTGGCCACCGGCGGCCTGTCAGACCCGCGGGTGACCTATTGGGAGCCGGCCAAGTGGCTGGCGAAGCTGCGCGAACATACTACGGCTGAGGCGCCCATCCTGCTGAAGATCAATATGGAGGCCGGCCACGGCGGCGCGTCCGGGCGCTTCGATTTCCTGAAAGAGATCGCCCTGGACTATGCCTTCGCCGTCTGGGCCATCGACAAGGGCTGGACCAAATGATTGTGCGCCCGGCCACAATCGACGACATGGGCGCTTTGGCCGAGATTTACGGCCACCACGTCCTGCATGGTTTCGGCACCTTCGAAGAGGTTCCCCCCTCGGCTAAGGAGCTGAACCAGCGGCGCGAAGCCATCGTCGCCCGCGGCCTGCCCTATCTGCTGGCCGAAGATCAGGGAAAGGTCCTCGGCTTCGCCTATGCCGGTCCCTTCCGCCTGCGGGCGGCCTACCGCTACACGGTGGAGGACAGCGTCTATGTGGCGCCCGACACCCTGGGCCGCGGAGTCGGCCGCGCGGTGCTTAGTCGTGTGATCGCGGCCTGTGAGGCCATCGGCATCCGCCAGATGATGGCCGTGATCGGAGACTCCCAGAACTCCGGCTCCATCGGCCTGCACAGCGCCCTGGGCTTCACCCACCTTGGGACCGCCCAGGGCCTCGGCTACAAGCACGGCCGCTGGGTGGACATCGTCTGGATGCAGAAGGCGCTGAACGGCGGCACAGGCCGCGAGCCGGACGCCCCGGGACTGGCGCTCAGCGGCGTCTAGTCGGCCGGGCCGTCAAAGGCGATATCCAGAAACCGCGCGAGCGTCGGGGTCTGGTCGTCCTGGCGCCAGACCAGGCCGGTTTCGAGCAAAGGCGCCTCGCCGGCCAGCTCCACATAGCGCACGCCGGTGCGCGCCAGATTGCGCAGGGAGGCCGGCGCCAGGGCCACACCCATCTCGGCTGAAACCAGGCTGATGATGGTCTGCATCTGGATGGCCTCCTGGGCGATCCTGGCGGCGCCGCCATGGGCGATGAAATAGCCCGTCACCAGGTCGTGGAAGGCCGGCGCGGCGCGGCGCGGAAAGAGGATCAGCGGCGACTGGACGATCACCGCGGGGTCGAGCTTGCCCGCCTGGAGCGCCAGGCGGCCCTCACTCAGCCACGCCTCGGGGACGGCGGCCACCAGGGGTTCGACCAGCAGCCGGTGATAGGCGAGGCCCGGCGGCAGGGCGCCGCTGGGGGCGATGACCACGCCCGCATGGCCGGCCCCCTCCAGCAGCGCTGTAATCTGCACCTCGCTGGTCGCCTCCCGCAGGTCGATCTCGACAGCCGGATAGAGGGATGAATAGCGTCGGACCAGGTCCGGCAGGACGCTGTAGTCGGCGGTGCTGACGAAGGAGAGTTCCAGGCGGCCGGCTTCCCCGTCCCGCAGCCGCCGGGCGATATCTGGCAAGGCCGCCAGTTCGGCCAGGGCCGCGCGCACATGGATCAGAAGCTGCGCCCCAAAGGGGGTGAGGGCGACGCTGCGCTTGGTGCGGGCGAACAGGGACGCACCCAGCTCCCGCTCCAGGGCCTGGATCGACTGGCTGAGCGGCGGCTGGGTCATGTTCAGCCGCGCCGCGGCCCGGCCGAAATGCAGGGTCTCGGCCACGGCCTCGAAGTGTCGGAGCTGACGGACGTCCATCGTTCATATCTACAGCGACCTAAAAGCGGCAGAAAAGTATATTTCTGCCTTGCACCGCCCCGCGCTATCGGGAGGTGACGCAAGAAGGACGCCCCCATGCCCGCCTATCGCTCACGCACCTCGACCCACGGCCGCAACATGGCCGGCGCCCGCGGCCTGTGGCGCGCCACCGGCATGAAGGACGGCGATTTCGGCAAGCCGATCATCGCGGTGGTCAACTC
>DJWR01000218.1 GCA_002441055.1 Caulobacteraceae bacterium UBA6225
ACATGAAGCGGATCAGCCTGGAGAACATCTACGAAGCCCTGGTCAAGGAGCAGTACGAGGTGACCGTCGATCCGGTGATCGCCGATCGCGCGCGCCTGGCCGTGCAGCGGATGATCGACCTGCCGCCGCCGGCGGTTCCCGCCCGCTATGATCTGGTCAAGGCTCGCCACCATGTGGATGTGGAGCTGATCTGATGGCCCATCGCACCCAGCACGACGGCGTCCTGGTCGTCGGCGCGGGTCTGGCGGGGCTGTCAGCGGCCCTGTCGGCCGCCCCGCGCAAGGTCATGGTGCTGACCGGCGCCCCCCTGAACAAGGGCTGTTCGTCGGCTTGGGCGCAGGGGGGGATGGCCGCAGCCCTGTCCGATGAGGATGATGCGGCCCTGCACGCGGCAGACACGGTGGCCGCCGGCGCTGGTCTGGTGGACCCCGAGCGCGCCGCCCTGCTGGCCCGAGAGGGCGCAGCAGCGGTGCGGCATCTGGCCGAACTGGGGGCGCCCTTTGATCGGGACCCCACAGGCGCCTTCTCCCTCAGCCTGGAGGCGGCCCACAGCCGCGCCCGGGTGGCCCGGGTGAAGGGCGACCAAGCCGGGCGGGCCATCATGGCCGCGGTCACCGCCGCAGCCCTGGCTCAGCGCCATATCGAGGTGCGATCGGGCGTTCGCCTGCGCGGCCTGCTGCAGGACGCCGAAGGGCAGGTCCGCGGGGTGATCGTCGAACAGGGCGGCCAGCTGCAAGAGATCACCGCCCCGGCGGTCATCCTGGCCACCGGCGGCATCGGCGGCCTCTACGCCGTCACCACCACCCCGCCGGAGCTGCGCGGCGAAGGCCTGGGTCTCGCCGCCCGGGCTGGCGCCATGATCGCCGATCCGGAATTCGTCCAGTTCCACCCCACGGCCATCGATATCGGACGCGATCCCGCGCCCCTGGCCACCGAGGCCCTGCGCGGCGAAGGCGCCCTGCTGATCAACGCCTCGGGCGAGGCCTTCATGGCCAACTACCACCCGGCCGCCGAACTGGCGCCTCGGGATGTGGTGGCCCGCGCCATCCACGCCGAGCGCGCGGCGGGCCGCGGCGCCTATCTGGACGCCCGCGCCGCCGTGGGCGAGCACTTCCCCGACGCCTTCCCCGCGGTGTTCGCCGCCTGTCTGTCGGGCGGGGTCGATCCGCGGGTTCAGCCGATCCCCGTGGCGCCGGCCTGCCACTATCACATGGGCGGCATCGTCACCGACGCCGACGGCGCCACCACCCTGGCCGGCCTCTATGCGGCGGGGGAATGCGCCTCGACCGGCGTGCACGGCGCCAACCGCCTGGCGTCCAACTCCCTGCTGGAGGCCGCCGTGTTCGGAACAAGGGCCGGCGTCGCCGCCCGAGAGGCCGCCGAGGTCCGCACCCGCATTCTGCCGGGCCTCGCCGCCCCGGTTCTGCCCGATGCGGCCCTGTCTGGCCTGCGGATGGCCATGAGCGCCGAGGCCGGCGTGGTGCGAGATGCGCCAGGCCTCACCCGTCTGATCGACCTGGTCGATGAGCTGGAGGGCGCCTATGGCGCCTGCGCCGACCTGACCGCCGCGCGGCTGACCGCCGTCTGCGCCCTGAACCGCAGGGAAAGCCTGGGCGCCCATTTCCGACTGGACGCTCCTGAGGCGCCAGCCGAGCCCAAGCGCACCTTCCTGACCCTGGGCGCCGCCACAGGCGCCGCCGTGCACATCGCCGCCGAATGATCGCCGACCTTCCTGATCTCATCATAGAGCCCGTGGTGCGGGCCGCCCTGGCCGAAGATCTGGGCCGGGCCGGCGACGTCACCGCCATGGCCTGTATCGAACCCGACGCCCAGCTGTCGGTGGCCTTCGCCGCCCGCAAGCCAGGGGTGGCGGCCGGTGTCGCCTGCGCACGACTGGCGCTCGCGGCCCTGGACCCGGAGGCGCGGTTCGAGACCCTGGTGGCCGACGGCGAGCCCCTGAGCGCCGGAACCGTACTGGCCCGAGCCGAGGGGAACGCCCGCGCCATCCTGTCGGCGGAGCGGACGGGGCTGAACCTGCTGGGCCGACTCTGCGGCGTCGCCACCCTGACCCGGGCCTATGTGGACGCGGTGGCGGGCACGGAGGCGCGCATCGTCGACACCCGCAAGACGACGCCTGGCCTTCGCCACCTGGAGAAGTACGCCGTGCGCTGCGGCGGCGGCGTGAACCACCGCTTTGGCCTGGATGACGCCATCCTGATCAAGGACAACCACATCGCCGCCTGCGGTGGTGTGGCGGAAGCCGTGCGCCGGGCCCGGGCCTTCGCCGGCCACCTGATGAAGGTCGAGGTGGAGGTGGACAGCCTGGACCAGCTGGAAGACGCCCTGCGCCATGGCCCCGACGTGGTGATGCTGGACAATTTCAGCCTGGATGACTTACGCGCCGCCGTCGCCGCCGCCAGGGGCCGGGCGGTTCTGGAGGCCTCGGGCGGGGTCAATCTGGACACGGTCCGGGCCATCGCCGAGACCGGCGTCGACGTCATCAGCGTCGGCGCCCTAACCCACTCCGCCGCGGCTCTGGACATCGGCCTGGACGCCGTCTGATAACAGCCGGCCGCCGAGTGCGCGGTGGGAATCAGACATGTCCGGCGAACTGGCGATCCACCATCTGGGCGGCGGACTTGGGCTGGGACCCAACCCCTTCGGACGAGATGTGGCCAATCTCGCCCTCTACCGCGCTTTTGCGCGGCACGGCGGTTTTGATCTCCTGCATATGCTCACCGCCCTGGAGACTTCGGCCGCCGACCTGGCCGGGGCGCTTCAGGGCGCCGAGCCTCTGACCACACGGATCGAGACCGGCTCCTTGCTTGAACTCGGCCGGGCCCGTCAGGCCGGGACACTGTTTCGCGGAAAGGCTGATCTGGCGGAACTCGCCTGGGCCAGGCGCGGCGCGGGCCTCGACGGCGCCTACAGCCTGGTCGGATTGATCCACACAATCGCGCCGCCGCTGACCCGAGAGGAGATCGCCCAGGCCAGCCTGGCGCCGGTCCATCCTTGGGACGCCATCATCTGCACCTCGCCTTCGGTGCGCGACTCCATCAGCGCAATGTTCGAGGGTTGGACCGATTATCTGGGGGAGCGGTTTGGCGGTCCGAAGCGGCCCATGCCGCAACTGCCCATACTGCCGCTCGGGGTGGAGCTGGACGAGATCGCCGCCCAGGCCGATCGGCCTGCGGTCCGCCAGGCGGTCCGGGCGCGCCTGGGCCTGGGGGAGGACGACGTTTTGGCTCTGTGGGTCGGGCGCCTGTCCTTCTACGAGAAAGCTTCGCCACAGCCCATGTTCCGGGCGGTGGAGGAGGCTGGCCAGATCGCTGGGCGGCCCCTGCATTTCGCCCTCGCCGGCTGGTTTCCGCAGGACCACCACAGGGCGATGTTCGAGGAGGCCGGGCGAGCCTATGCCCCCAATTCCCGCCTCCACTGGATTGATGGCAATGATCCCGTCCTGCTGGGGGAAATGTGGGCCGCCGCAGACATCTTCCTGTCCCTGGTGGACAACATCCAGGAGACCTTCGGCCTGGCGCCGGTGGAAGCCATGGCGGCTGGGCTGCCGGTGGTGGCCAGCGACTGGGACGGCTATCGGTTCACCATCCGACATGGTCAGGAGGGGTTCCTCGCCCCGACGCTCATCCCCTCCCCAGGCCCGCCCAGCGTGATGCTGCTGCGCCGGCACCTGCAGCGCATGGACACTTATCAGGCCTATGTCGGCCAACTGGCCCAGCATACGGCGGTGGACGTGGGCGCCGCGGCCCGGGGCCTCGCAGATCTCGCCCTCTCGCCTGACCTGCGCCGCCAGATGGGCGCGTCGGGCCGGGCGCGGGTGCGGGACACCTTCGACTGGAAACGTGTGGTGGTCGGCTATCGTGAGCTGTTCAACAGTCTGGCTGAGCTGCGTCGTCAGGCCCCGGCGGCTTTTCCCGGCCCCAGGCTTAACCCGGTCCACGGGGACCCATTCCGCGATCACGGCAGCTTCGCCACCCTTAAGCTGACCGCCGACACAGAGATCGCCCTGCGACCGGGTCTGGACCTCGCCACCGATCCAGCGCTGAACTCCAGTGTCACCCTCGACACCTACGGCGAGGCCTGGCGCCTGAATATGGCGGAACTCCTCCCCCTGGTGGAGGGGCTTACGGGTCCAGGCTGGCGGCGGGTGGGCGACCTTCTGGCCACAATCGCGCCGCCGGCCCGGGCGCGCACCACCTATGGGCTGGCCTGGCTGTGCAAGATGGGGGTGCTCGACTGGCGTTGAGCTCTCAAGCGGCGCGGGCCTTAAGCCGCCGGGCGGCCTCCACGGCGGCGGCGCGGCGGTCGGCCA
>DJWR01000034.1:0-1472 GCA_002441055.1 Caulobacteraceae bacterium UBA6225
CCTGAATGTCAACGCTTCCTAGGGCATCATCCGCCCCGGCGCGAAAATGACGGTAGAGCCTCTCGTGGACCATACTGAGGTTTGCGTCATCAATTGTGTCGACCCCCACGGCGGTCTGCGAAAGTTCGCCAACACCGGAACTGGCGGTCATTACCGGGTTACCGGTATGTTTAAAGAAGAATACCAACCATCCCCTATAGCTTGCTACTTGATGGTTAGCGCCACTTAGAATGGGCCATCTAGCAGCCTCTGTGGGATGCTTCGCCAGCACGACCTTGCGATATAGGTCTTTGATTTGCCTCGCTGGGTCCTGCTCGTCCTTCGCCATACCTATGGCGTATCCTCTGCGGTTTGAGGTCGCAAGCGTCCACCAGGAATACCCTCTAGCGCCGCTACTTCACGCCGAAATGTCGCTCTGGGGGAGCCCCCGTTACGCAAGTTGTGGCAAATCCGGGGCCTGAATCGGACAAACCCCATGACAACTAAGAGTTTTTGGGCCACTGGCGGAGAGGGTGGGATTCGAACCCACGGTGCCCGTTAAGGCACGCCGCATTTCGAGTGCGGTGCTTTCGACCACTCAGCCACCTCTCCTAGGGCCAGCAAGGGGGCCTGGGATGAAGCAGGCCCGCTGAGCGAGGCGCGGAACCTACTCAGGTCGGGCTTGCTCCGCAAGCGGCGGATGTTCAGTCCATCAGCCGCTGCATCAGATAGACATAGTGCCGGGCCCACCGGGCGGCGTTCAGCTGGGGGTCGGCGTCGTTGGCGTGGCCGCCGGCGGCGGGCTCGTAATAGATGTAGGGGACGCCCATCGCCTCCAGGGCGGCGGCGAATTTCCGGGCATGGCCGGGATGGACCCGGTCGTCGCGGGTGTTGGTGGTGATGTAGGCCTCCGGGTAGGCGGTCCCGGCCTTGAGGTTCTGATAGGCGGAGTAGCGGGCGATGAAGGCGTAGTCTTCGGCGACTTCCGGATCGCCATACTCCCCGATCCAGGAGGCCCCGGCCGGCAGGCGGTGATAGCGCAGCATGTCGATCAGTGGGCTTTCGATCACCACGGCGTTCCACAGCTCCGGGTGCTGGGTCATGGAGACGCTGGTCAGCACCCCGCCGTTGGAGCGGCCATAGATGCCGAGGCGCCGGGGGGAGGTGATCCCCCGGGCGGTCAGGTCGCGGGCCACAGCGGCGAAGTCGTCAAAGGCCAGCTGGCGCTTGTCCCGCAGCACCGCCTGGTGCCAGGCCGGGCCGAACTCCCCGCCGCCACGGATATTGGCGATCACATAGGCGCCGCCCCTGGCCATCCACAGCTTGCCGGCCTCGGGCATGTAGATGGGCGGCTTGGCGATCTCGAAGCCCCCATAGCCATACATCAGGGTGGGGATCTGGCCATCCAGGGCTGCCGCCTTGGGGCGGACCACGAAATAGGGGATCTGGGCGCCATCGCTGGAGGTCGCCCAGTGCTGCTCCACCAGGTGGGT
>DJWR01000034.1:1601-3969 GCA_002441055.1 Caulobacteraceae bacterium UBA6225
GCCTTCAGGGCTGCGAGGTCGAAGGCCACCAGGGCGCCCTGGGGCAGGTCGCCCTGGGCCTCCTGCAGGGAGAACACCACCTGGCCGCTCACATAGGCCTCGTACTCGGCCTTCTTCGGCAGGGGCAGGCGGACGGGCTCAGGCCCGCCCAGCAGCATGTAGTCATTCTCGTAGAAGGTCAGGCCCCGCTGGGCGATCACCGCGTCGGGGACGCCGCCCTCGCCCCGCAGAACGATCGGCCAGACCGAAACGTCACTGGGCGCGCCGCGATAGAGCTCGACAGCGGTTCCGTCACGGCTCAGCGACTTCAGCACATAGGCGTAGCCAGACTCGGTGACCTCGCCCGGCGTCCATTCCCGGGCCACCAGCAGGGTGTCGGGGTCGAGCCAGACGGCGGCCTGTTTACCCTCGGCCAGCTTGAAGCCGCCCTCGACGAAGGTCCGCGCCTTCGTGTCGAACTCGCGGATCTCCACGGCGTCGCCGCCCCCGTCCGACAGCTCCACGAGGCAGCGGGTCTCTGCGGGCTTCAGGCATTCGGCCCATTGAAAGAACCAGTTGCGGTTCTCGGCCTCGGCGAGCGCGTCCACATCAAGGGTGGTGGTCCAGTCCGGCGTCCCGGCGGCGTAGGCCTCCAGGCTCGCATGGCGCCACAGGCCGTGGGGGTTGGCGTCGTCCTGCCAGAGATTGTCCACCCCGCCGGCCCGGAAGCTCGGCGTGGCGATCCGGTCCTGAGCGCTGAAGATGGCCCGGGCCTCGGCCAGCAGGGTCCCGTAGCGGGGATCGCCGTCCAGCCGGGCTTGCGCCTTGGCGTTCTGCGCTTCCACCCAGGCCATGGCCCTTTGCCCGTCCACCTCTTCCAGCCACTGGAAGGGATCGGGCGCCCCGGCCCGCGGGGGGCTGGCGGGGGGCTCGGCCGATTGGGCCTGGGCGGCGGCGGGGATCAGAAGAGCGGCGCAGAGCAGGGGAAGCAGGGTGTTCATGCCCCATTCCTAAAACCGACGGGGCGATCTGTCTTCCCCCTCCCGCGTCAGGCGGGATGATTTGGTCAGGCTTCTGCCCTATATGTCGGCCGCCATGAGCCGTCCGTTCCTGAAGATGAACGGGCTCGGCAACGACTTCGTCGTGGTCGAGGCCCGCGAGACCCCCTTCGCGCCCAGCGCCGAAGAGGTGCGCGCCATCGCTGACCGCGAGCGCGGGATCGGTTGCGACCAGCTGATCTCCCTGGAGCCGGCGGCCGGCGAGGCCGATGTGCGGGTCCGCTTCTGGAACGCTGATGGGGAAGAGGTCGGCGCCTGCGGCAACGGTTCGCGCTGCGTCGGCTGGCTGGTCATGGAGGCCTCAGGCCGCGACGCCGCCGTGCTGGAGGTGGGCGACCGGCTGCTGCGCACCACCCGCGCCGGCGATGGCCTGGTCAGCGTCGACATGGGTGAGCCCGGCCTCGACTGGACCGACATTCCCTTGGACGAGCCCATGGACACCAAGGGGATCGAGCTGCAGGTCGGCCCCATCGATGCGCCCCTGCTGCATACGCCGGGCTGCGTCTCCATGGGCAATCCCCATGTGGTCTTCTTCGTGGACGATATCGACACCGCCCCGGTGCGCGAGGTCGGCCCGATGATCGAGCATCACCGGCTGTTCCCCGAAGGGGTCAATGTGGGCTTTGCGCAGGTCAAGGCCCGCGACCATATCCGCCTGCGGGTCTGGGAGCGCGGGGCGGGCCTGACCAAGGCCTGCGGCACCGGCGCCTGTGCGGCGCTGGTGGCCTGCGCCCGCCGGGGTCTGACCGACCGCAAGGCGCGGCTGGAACTGGACGGCGGCGACCTGACCATCGAATGGCGCGAGGCCGACGGCCACGTGATCATGACCGGCCCGGCCAGCCTCGATTTCACCGGAACCCTGCCGTGAGCGGGGAGACCACGCCCGGCGTGGACATCGTCACCTTCGGCTGCCGGCTGAACGCCTATGAGAGCGAGGTTATTCGCGCCAGGGCGGCCGAGGATGGCCTGACGGACGCCATCGTCTTCAACACCTGCGCGGTGACGGGCGAGGCCGTGCGCCAGGCCCGCCAGGCGATCCGCAAGGCGAGGCGCGAGCGGCCCGGCGCCCGGGTGATCGTCACCGGCTGCGCGGCCCAGATCGATCCCGCGGCGTTCGCCGCCATGGACGAGGTCGATCTCGTCCTGGGCAATGCGGAGAAGAGCGCGGCGGGCGCCTATCTCGACCGGCCCGCCGAGGGCCGGGTGCGGGTCAACGACATCATGAGCGTGCGGGAAACAGCCGGCCATCTGATCGATGGTCTGAAGGATCGCGCCCGGGCCTATGTGGAGGTGCAGAACGGCTGCGACCACCGCTGCACCTTCTGCATCAT
>DJWR01000214.1 GCA_002441055.1 Caulobacteraceae bacterium UBA6225
CCAGCCGCGCTCAGCTTCTGGGCCAGATAGGCGCCCACATGGCCGACGCCCTGGATGGCGACGGTGACGCCGGAGAGGTCCCGATCCAGGGCGCGCCGCACACACAGGCTGATGCCGCGGAAGACTCCCTCGGCGGTGACCGGGCTCGGATCGCCCGACGCCGCGGCATGGCCCTCCAGACCGGCGACGAAACGGGTGTGCCGACGGGCGTGCATCAGGTCAGCGGGCGAGACCCCCACATCCTCAGCCGTCCAATAGGCGCCGCCCACAGCTTCGACCGCCCGGCCAAAGNNCGATGATCACCGCCTTGCCGCCGCCCAGGTCCAGGTCGGCCATGGCGTTCTTGTAGGACATGGCCCGCGACAGGCGCAGCGCATCCTGCAGGGCGTCGGCCGAGGTGGGAAACGGCCACATGCGGCAGCCGCCGGCCGCAGGCCCCCTGGCCGTGGAATGAACCGCAATGATGCAGCGCAGCCCCGTAGCTTCGTCGGAAAAGGCATGAACGGCCTCGTGGCCATCGAAGTCGGGAGAGTCGAACAGAGTCATGCGTTCACGGGATCGTTGCGTTTGAAACCAATTTCGTGGGCTCTAGCCCGCAGGCTGGGCCGTCACAAGCCCGCCGTCGCACGGGGCGCGGCTGGCGTCCAGTCGTCCCCGCCCGGCGCGGTGGGAATGGACGGCGCCCCGGACGGCAAGGGCGCCTCAGGGTCCTCGATATAGGCCAGGATATCGGCCATCACCGCCTCCCCCTGCAGGTCTCGGGTCAGGAGATGCCAGCCGTCTGCATAATAGGCTGAGCGGTCGGTGGGTTTCAGCCGGGCGGCCGCCTGAAAGGCCGGGCGTTCGGGAATGATCTCGTCGTTCTGGCCGTAAAGATAGAGCACCGGGACCTGCAGCCGGGCGATATCGGTCCAGGCGTTCTCCATGAGATCCACGAGCCCATAGAGGGTGTCTGACCTGGCGCCCCAGATCATGAGCGGGTCTGCACCCATGACCCTCAGCTCCGCCATATTGTCCGTCGGCTTCACCCGGTCAGTGACCCATTCGGGCGGCGTATAGACCTTGGGGCCGGTCATGTGGGCGGCGAACCACAGGGCGGTCTTGAACGGCAGGGGCTGGGTCGACCACCCCCAGACGGCCGGCGCCATCAGCACCAGCCGGTGGGCCGCCGGCGGTCGCTGCGAGGCGAAGGCGCGGATGGCCACGGCGCCGCCCATGCTCTCGCCGGCCACGACCACCAGGGCGTTGGGATGACGGGCGCGGACCAGGGCGACGATGGTCCGCAGGTCTTCCTGCAGCACCGACTCGTCGGGCCAAACCCCACGATTGGGGGATCGGCCAAAGCCACGCTGGTCATAGGCGTAGGTGGTCACCCCGTGTTCGGCCCAATAGGGCGCAGCCAGATGGAAGGCGTTGGCGTAGTCGTTCATGCCATGGACGGCCACCACCACGGCGTCGGGCGCCCCATCCTGGGCGTGCCAAGTGGTCAGGCCCAGCCGCGCCCCGTCAAAGCTGACGAAGCGGTCGCCGGTCAGGCGCGGACCTTCGAACCCCAAGGGTGGCTCACCAGCGGTCTGAACCATGAGCGGCGTGCAGGCTCCGAGCATCAGGGCGAACAGAAGAACGGTCAGACGAGTCATGCGCGCAAGATGTCCTCCACCCTCTGGCGAAGATAGGGCGTCACCTCGGCTTCGAACCAAGGATTGCGCTTCAGCCAGGCGGAGTTGCGCCAGGATGGATGCGGCAGGGGCAGAATGCTCGGCCCATACTCAGTCCAGGCCGCCACGGTCTCTGTCATCGTGGCCTTGCGCGCCGCCCCCAAGGCCCAGGCCTGGGCATAGGACCCCACCAGAAGGGTCAGCTCGACCTGGGGCAGTTGCGCCAGGAGCTGCGGCCGCCAGAGCTGGGCGCAGCGGGCCGGCGGCGGGAAGTCCCCGCCCTTGGGATTGGTCCCGGGGAAACAGAAGGCCATGGCGGCCACACCAATGGCTTTGTGGTCGTAGAAGGTGTCCCGGTCGATCCCCATCCAACTGCGTAGGCGCACGCCAGACGGATCGTTGAACGGCAGACCCGTCTCATGCACCAGCCGTCCCGGCGCCTGGCCGCAGATCAACAGCCGGGTCTCCGGGCTCACCCGCACCACAGGCCGCGGCTCGGGCACGAGATCGCCGGCGCAGGCCCGGCAGGCGGCGATGTCGGTAAGCAGTGTCTGAAGGTCCGAACTCTGCGGCATCAGCGGCATTTAGGCGCCGCGAGGTTCAGCCGCCACCAGCCGGTGGGGTGCGACAACCTGTCTGCGTTGTGCGCCGCGGATTTAACGCCCGTTAACCGAGTATCCAGGGTCCTGACCGAAACTTTAGCCCAGCTTCCGGCCGCCAGTTGGCGCGTTCGCCGGGGCCAACGCAGGTGAGTTGGGAATGCTGAAGACGATCAAGGGCCGCATGCGCCTCTCCTGGGGGGTCGGCATGGCGTCCATGCTGGCCCTGGCCGGACTGAACATCGCCCTGCTGCGCATGGTGGCGCAGGCTGGCGGCGGGGCGGAGGCCGAGCGCATCCTGGCCATGGCGACGACCATCAGCATCGGGATTGGCCTGGCCACTGTGGTCGGCGTCGTGCTCGGCGCCCTCTATTTCGAAGGTCTGGTGATCACCGCCCTGTCGCGGATGAGCGGGGTGATGCGCCGCCTGGCGACGGGCGAGATGGTGGAAGCCATCCCCGGCGCGGAGCGCGGCGACGAGATCGGCCAGATGGCCGCCAGCCTCGTGGTCTTCCGCGAGAACGCCTTAGCCCGGACCCGGCTTGAGGCGGAGGCCGACGCCGCCCGCGGCGAACTCGACCGCCGCCTAGCCGCCGCCGAAGCCGCCTTCGCCCGGTCGACCGAGGATCAGAAGGCCCTGGTGGAGGCCATGGCCCGGGCCTTGTCCCGCCTGGCGCGAGGCGATCTGGGCGCCCGCATCGATGTGGCCGTGGCGCCGGACTACGAGGCCCTGAAGGCCGACTTCAACGCCGCCGTCAGCCAGCTGGAGGGCGCGTTTGGCGCCATCGCCACGGCCACAGGCGAAATCCGCGCCGGCTCGCGGGAGATCGCCACGGCGGTGGATGACCTCTCCCACCGCACCGAGCGACAGGCCGCCAGCCTGCAGGAGACTGCGGCGGCCCTGGACGAGATCACCGTCACCGTGCG
>DJWR01000219.1 GCA_002441055.1 Caulobacteraceae bacterium UBA6225
CGAGGCCCAGTGGGGGCAGTTTCTTGCTCTGAGCGCGCCTTGACGCCCCGGCCCGCGCATGCGATGAGCGGGAAACACCCTATCTGGAGAACGCGCGTGCGCGTCAGCATCGTACTTAAGTGGCGACCTTAGACGGGCCGATTTCGATCGGCGCGAACGAGGTCGCTTGCACCAGGCCCCCCAGCGGGCCTTTTTTATTGCCCTGAAGGCCAGCCTAAGAAGGCCACTGCCATGACCGCCCACCAGACCATCACCGCCCCCGAGGCCGCCGACACCGAAATGATGAGCGGCGCCGAGATCGTCGTCCGCTCGCTCCTCGACCAGGGCGTAGAGGTCCTGTTCGGCTATCCGGGCGGGGCGGTGCTGCCGATCTATGACGCGCTGTTCGCCGAGCCGCGGCTGCGCCACATCCTGGTGCGCCATGAACAGGGCGCGACCCACGCGGCCGAGGGCTATGCCCGCTCCACCGGCAAGCCGGGCGTCGTCCTGGTCACCTCGGGGCCCGGCGCGACCAATGCGGTCACCGGCATTGTCGATGCTTTGATGGACTCCATTCCCCTGGTGGTCATCACCGGCCAGGTCGCCACCCACCTGATCGGCACCGACGCCTTCCAGGAGTGCGACACGATCGGCATCACCCGCTCGATCACCAAGCACAACTATCTGGTCAAGAACGTCGACGATCTGCCCCGGATCATGCACGAGGCCTTCCACATCGCCACCTCGGGCCGCCCCGGCCCCGTGGTTATCGACATTCCCAAGGACGTGCAGTTTGGCAAGGCGGCCTATCAGGGTCCGCAGGCCGTCACCCACGCCCATGACTACCGCCCGCAGGTCAAGGGCGACGCCGGCCGCATCGCCGAGGCCGTCACCCTGATCGCCCAGTCGCGCCGGCCGATCCTCTATACCGGCGGCGGCGTGATCAACGCCGGTCCCCGGGCGGCGGCCCTGCTGCGGGAGTTCGCCGAACTGACCGGCGCGCCGGTGACCTCGACCCTGATGGGCCTGGGCGCCTTCCCGGCGTCTGATCCCAAGTGGCTGGGCATGCTGGGCATGCATGGCAGCTTTGAAGCCAACCACGCCATGCACGACTGCGACGTCATGGTGGCGCTGGGCGCCCGCTTTGACGACCGGGTCACCGGCCGCCTGGACGCATTTGCCCCCACCTCGCGCAAGATCCACGTGGACATCGACGCCTCGTCCATCGGCAAGAATGTCCGCTGCGACGTGGGCATCGTCGGCGACGCCGCCAGCGTCCTGGAAGACATGATCGCCGCCTGGAAGGCCATGCGCCTGTCGGTGGACAAGACCGCTCTGGCCGAATGGTGGAAGCAGATCGATGTCTGGCGGGCGCGCGACTGCTTCGCCTACACGCCGGACTCCAAGCTCATCAAGCCGCAGCAGGCGGTCGAGCGGCTGTACCACCACGCCAAGGACAAGGACGTCTACATCACCACCGAGGTCGGCCAGCATCAGATGTGGGCTGCCCAGTATTTCCGGTTCGAAGACCCCAACCGCTGGATGACCTCGGGCGGCCTGGGCACCATGGGCTATGGCCTACCCGCCGCCGTCGGCGTGCAGATCGCCCACCCGGACTCGCTGGTCATCGACATCGCCGGCGACGCCAGCGTCCAGATGACCATGCAGGAAATGGCCACGGCTATTCAGTACGACCTGCCGATCAAGATCTTCATCCTGAACAACGAATGGATGGGCATGGTCCGCCAGTGGCAGCAGCTGCTGCATGGCGAGCGCTACTCCCACTCCTATTCCGACAGCCTGCCGGACTTCGTGAAGATGGCCGAGGCCTTCGGCGCCGTCGGCCTGCGGGCCGAGCATCCGGGCGAACTGGACGACAAGATCGCCGAGATGATCTCCGTCCGCCGTCCCGTGTTGTTCGACTGCCGGGTGACCAAGGAAGAGAACTGCTTCCCCATGATCCCCTCGGGCAAGGCGCACAACGAGATGATCCTGGCCCAGGAATCCCGCGACCTCGGCTCCATCATCGACGACGCCGGCAAGCGGCTGGTCTAGTCGGCTCCGTCCACGCATTGACAGGCCGTCCCACGACGGGGCAACATCCTCCGAACAAACGGAGAACGCAGATGGTCTTCGCATGGTTGGCCTGGAACGGCATTCGCAAGAAGCTGGATCGATACGGCTGGACGATTATCGCGGTCGATGAGGGCGAGAGCGGACCGCCGTTCGCCTACACCATCGGGCTCCCGGCCAAGTTTGGCTCGCCCGAACTGTGTGTGGCTGGACTGTCTTCGCGCGCCGCAAACGAGCTTCTTGGAAAGCTCGTGGAGGACGTAGGTGCGGGGCGGCTATCGTTAGACGGCGATCATATCCCTGCGGGGATTCATGAAGCGCAGGACTGTGTTTGGCGCCGGGTGCATCCTAGCCAGTTTGTCGGCGACAACTTCGGCGCCCTGCTCCGTTGGCGAGACGAAAACGGCGCGGCCTCGCCGCCCGAAGCCTATCAGTGGGTCTGGCCCGACGATGAGGGACGCCTTCCCTTCAACGCCGAGTGCCGCCTTGAGGTGCGCATGATGCAGCCACCATTGTGGGCGCCATACGATCCGGAATGGTGGGCGCCCCTGGCCAAGGAGGCCGGGGTTTGACTGTGCACCGCGGCTGGCCTAGGGGCCGTGCGTCCTTCGAGGCTCGCTTTGCTCGCACCTCAGGATGAGGACCGTGGGTAGGGCATCGCGCTCTCAGGGCGTTTCAGTCGCCCTCATCCTGAGGCGCCCGCGCAGCGGGCCTCGAAGGACGAGGGCGGCCGCGTGAGCGCCTGGGTCTACATGCTGAGGTGCGCCGATGGCTCATACTATGTCGGCTCGCATCGCGGTGAGGATGTCCAAACTCGCGTAGGCCAACATCAGGCCGGAGAGGGCGGCAATTACACACTGCGGCAGCGCCCCGTGAGCCTCGTCTGGTGCGAAGAGTTCCAGCGCATCACCGACGCCATCGCCTTCGAGCGAAAGGTCAAGGGTTGGTCCCGCGCCAAGAAGGAAGCCCTCATCTCCGGCGACTGGACCACCGTAAGTGCTCTGAGCCGTCGTCGAAGCGGCCAGCCGCAGTTGCCCCTGAGCCGCTCCTGTGACACCTGAACGGCCGAGCCTAGAGAAGAGACCTTGATGCCCGATCCCCAGCCCGCCTCCGTCTATGACCTCGACCACAAGGCCGAGGTGGAGAACCTCGCCACCTTCGCCGTGCTGGTGGACAATGAGCCCGGCGTCCTGCATCGGCTGGTCGGGCTGTTCGCGGCCCGGGGCTACAATATCGAAAGCCTGACCGTCGCCGAGACCGACCGCAACGCCCACACCAGCCGGGTGACCATCGTCACCCGCGGCACGCCCCATGTGCTGGGTCAGATCGAGGCCCAGCTGGAGAAGATGGTCTCCACCCGCCACGTCCAGGACGTGACCCGGGACCCCAACGGTCTGGAGCGGGAACTGGCCCTGGTGAAGGTCAAGAGCCTGGGCGCCGAACGGGTCGAGGCCCTGCGGGTGGCCGACATCTTCCGCGCCCGGGTGATCGACACCACCCATGAGAGCTTCGTCTTCGAGATCACCGGCGCGCCGAACAAGATCGACAAGTTCGCCGAACTGATGCGGCCGCTGGGCCTTGTGGAACTGTCGCGCACCGGCGTGCTTTCCATCACGCGGGGGGCCGACGCCCTCTAGGAGTACGGCATGGCGAACAGGATGCAGCGAGCGGCCGTAGGACTGGCCCTCAGCCTCACGGCCGCCACCCCGAGCCTCGCCCAGCAGACCGATGTGATCCCGTCCGCGGGCTCGCCCTACCCGCCGCCGGACCCCCGCGACTGGTGGAGCGCCGAGCGCCCGCCGTCCCCGGACGCCGCCGATCCGATGGCCCGGCGACGACTGCCCCGGGGCGGCCCGCCGCCGGTGGTCACGCCTGTCGAACCCACCCTCTACCGCCTCTGGGGCCTGCAGCCCCTGCAGACCCAGGTGGTCTATGGCGGCGAGGCGATGATTGAGGTCTGGCGCAGGCCCTCCAACAGCGTCGACCAGATGGTCATCCGTCTGACCGCCCGGCGGGATGGCGAGGCCTTCGCCCAGGTCCGCGCAGGGCGCGCCTGCTGTGAGCCCGACATCGCCCGGCGGGTCGGGTTCGATGTGGAGCTTCCCGCCGGCTATCGCAGCCGCATCCTTGAGCTGGCCCAAGCCCCGGTCTGGAACAGCCCCCGGGACGCCGTCGCCCAGGAGGGGAACGCCAGCGTCGGCTCCATCTGTCTGGACGGCGTGGCCTATGACCTCATTCGGTTGACCGAGGACGCCGGCGGGGTCCTGCGCCGCGACTGCGAGGACGCCGAGGTGGGTGAAGCCGCCGACCTGCTGGAGACCGCGTTCGGCGCGGCCCTCGGCCATGAGCCGCGGATCGACGTCCTGTTGCCCGATGGCGCAGACTTTTCCCGCGAGCGGGCGGCCTATGAGGCTCTGATCGTCGAAGGTGGCCGCATCAAGCCCGAGGATCCGCCCCGGTCGCCCTGACGCGCCCAGCGCGAAAGCCCTTCAAATTCCAGGCGCCCAGCCCTATATTCAATCTGTCCGGCTCGCCGGACTATGGAGATAAACGCGCACGTCATAAGCGGACTGGACCCGGGTGCGATTCCCGGCGGCTCCACCAAATCCTTCTCCGGGTATCGCCGGGCGGTCTGGGGCCGATCAGCATCGACAGACGTCTAAAGGTGTTGCTTTCTCTCGGCTTGGCCCACCGTTTCGGGCCTTAATCTAAATGCGAACGATAACTTCGCTGAAGAAGTCCGTCTGGCTGCGTAAGCGGTCCGATAGATTTCGACCTAAACTCCTAGTGTCTTAGCAGCGCTAGGCGGGGCCGGGAGGGGGCCTTGCAACAGAACCCCTCCACCTTTCCATCGCCCAAGCCGATCAGTCGAAGCCCGCCGGTCGACGCCCTTCGCAAATGGCGTTGCGCTCAGCTGGCAAGAGCAGGACGTAGTCAGGCGCCTGGTCCTCGACCACGCGCCAATCGAAACCGCAGACATCCATGTGGATCCAGGTCAGGCGGCTCACCCGCTCAGCGATCAGCGAGGGGAAGAAGTCGGCCGTATAGCTGTCGCCGATGATCAACACCGTCGGTCCGGGCGTTTGCCGCTCCACCACGAAGGCGGGCATGGGGCCGCCATAGCCCTCCAGCTCACGCCGGACCGCGCCGGAGGGCAGGCTGGTGCGGTGATGGTAGCGCAGGGTCTCCACCGCCGGCGGCATACCGGCCATGCGCGGCAGATCCCCATCGTCGGTGCGCATCTCGGCCCAGTTGAGCTCAGACTCCGCCCACGCCCATTGGGGTTCGCCCAGGGCCGCCGCCATCTGGTTGTAGGCCGCAAGGGCGCCCCACGGCGTCCAGTGGCTGTCATAGCGCCGATAGGCTCGCTCCTGGGTTTCGGCCGCGCGCAGGGCTGGACGTAGGTCTTGGGCCGGCGCGCCGCAGCCCTCCAGCCCCTGAAGGATCAGATCGTGATCACTGGGCGTCATCGCAGGCCGGGCCCAGGGTGGGGTCTGGTCAGTGAGAATGGTCCCTGGCGAGGGCGCAAGTCCGGTGGCGAACCGCGTCCCGCGGGCGGCCAGTCGACGAGAAACCTCACAGACGAAGTCAACATAGTCGGCGGCCCGCTCAGGATCGACATCCTGGCCGGTGGAGCGCAGCAGCCCTTCCGTCAGGAACATCTGGCCGCCCTCTCCCATGACGGCCATGGCCTGGGCCGGCGCCGTGACCCCCAGACGGCGCTCCAGCCGCGCGCCAAGCCAGATGGCTGGCTCGCGCAGGGCGAAATGGTCAGCCAGGAAGGCGTCCACCGCCCGCGGGGCATGTCTCCAGTCCGGCAGGTCCTGCGGCCAGCTGGGCGGCGGCGCCAGCATCCGGTTCTCTTCCCGCGACACCGTCTGCAAGGGCAGGAACGGCATGGCCAGGACCGGCAGCGCCAGCACCGCCATGACGCCCAGGATCAGGAACCGTCGAGGATCAAACACCGGTCATCCTCCCTAGAACCTGAAGTAGAGGAACGGGCTATAGGTCCCCTGGGCCACCCGTAGGAGGGCGAGAACCAACAGCAGGGCCACGGCGGCAGTGTCGATCCAGGCGCGGGTCGAGGGGCCAGGCCGCACTCGCCAGGGCAGACCAAACACCGCCAAGGCGCCCGCCGCAGGGATCAACCACAGGTGGATCGGCTGGAAGGCCACCGCNNNACCAGAAGGGCGTAGCCCCAGGCGACCGGCGAAGGCGCCGCCTTCAGCCAACGTCCCAGACCAGCCCGTTCCAGGACCAGGAATGCGCCATGCCAGGCGCCCCAGAGCACGAAGGTCCAGGCCGCCCCGTGCCAGAGCCCGCACAGCAGGAACACGACCACCAGGTTGCGCCAGGTCTTCCAGGCCGGCCCACGATTTCCGCCTAGGGGGATGTAGAGATAGTCCCGGAACCAGGTGGACAGGCTGATGTGCCAGCGGCGCCAGAACTCGGTGATCGAGGTCGACGCATAGGGGGTGCGGAAGTTCCGCGGCAGGCTGAAGCCGAAGATGATCGCCAGGCCGATGGCCATGGTCGAATAGCCGGCGAAGTCGAAATAGATCTGCAGGGTGTAGGCGCTCGCCCCCAGCCACGCCTCGACCAGCCCCGGCTTGGCGCTCTGATCGAACACGGCGTCGGCCACCGGCGCCAGGGTGTCGGCGATCAGGAGCTTCTGGGCCAGACCGATGATGAAGATCCGCATGCCCGCCGAGGCGCGGCCAAGGCTGTGGCGGCGCAGGACCAGCCGCCTGGCGATGGTCTTGTAGCGGACGATGGGCCCGGCGATCAGCTGGGGGAAGAGCGCGATGTAGAGGGCCACCTGGGAGAGATTTCGGTTGGCCGGAAACCGCCGCCGATAGGTGTCCATCAGATAGGACAGGCAGTGGAAGGTGAAGAAGGAGATGCCCAGGGGCAGCGGGATCTGTGGTCGTGGGACGCTCAGGCCGGCCGACGCCAGCACAAGGTTGAGACTGTCGGCCAGGAAGCCGGCGTATTTGAACAGGCTGAGCGCGGCCAGATTGACGCCCACCGCCACAATGAGGGCTGACTTCCGCGAAGGACCGTCGCGGGCGTCGATGGCCAGGGCCGCGCCATAGTTGACCACGGTCATGGCCGCCATCAGCGCCACATAGGCCGGCTCGCCCCAGGCGTAGAAGATGAGAGAGGCGGCGATCAGGACCGCATTGCGCGTCGCCATGGTGCGGCTGGCGAAATAGGCGGCCAGACACAGTGGCAGAAAGACGAACAGAAAACTCGGCGACGCAAACAACATGACCGGCCCCCGCCGCGGGCGCGGACACTAGACAATCCCCGCCCGCGCGCCAACCACCGTCATGGCCCCCCTGCGATGCAACGCGCGCTTGCGCCCCGGCGCCGAAACGCTACCCTCCGGCCAGCAGATCGCAGGCGGAGACCCCATGGCCCAAGAGCCCCCGGCCCAAGACCAGATGCACTATGAGGCGATGGCCCAGGAGGCCTTGCGCGGCGTGGTCAAGGCTGCGCTCAAGCGCGCGGCGTCGCCGGAGGGCCTGCCCGGCGCCCACCACTTCTATGTGACCTTCAAGACTGACGCGCCGGGCGTGTCCGGGCCTGCCGACCTGCTGTCGAAATATCCCGACGAGATGACCATCGTCCTGCAGCACCAGTACTGGGACCTGGCGCCGGGCGAGACCTTCTTCTCCGTCACCCTGAAATTTGGCGGCCAGCCCAAGCGGGTGTCGGTGCCCTATGCGGCGGTGTCGCGCTTCTATGACCCCAGCGTGCAGTTCCTGCTGCAGTTCGAGGCCGCCACCGACAGCGGCGCGGTGACCGCGGTGGAGGCGACCGAAGCCGCCGCCCCTGCCGAGGCGCCCGTCCCCCCCGCTGATCCGGCCGAGAAGGTCGTCTCCCTCGACCAGTTCCGCAAGAAATAGGCCCCATGACCGACGTCGCCGCCCCTGAGCCCGAAGCCTTGACGGACGAGGCCATTCTGGCCCGCTTCCTGCGCACCAAGAACCAGCCCACCGGCTCCCAGACCCTGGGCTTTCAGATGGTGGCCGTCAGCCAGGCTGAAAAGATGGTCGAGGTGGCCTTCGACGCCAAGGCCGAGCTGCTGCTCAATCCCATGAAGCAGATCCAGGGCGGCTATCTCTGCGCCATGCTGGACGAGGCCATGTCGGTAGCCTGCATGGTCGCCTCAGGCATGACCCACGTGGCGCCGACCCTGGAGATGAAGACCAGCTTCCTGCGGCCGGCCATGCCGGGAACCATCAAGGGGATCGGCCGCGTGGTGAAGTGGGGCCGCAGCATCGCCTTCACCGAGGGCGAGCTCTATGACGCCGACGGGCGGCTGTTGGCCAAGGCGACGGGGACGGCCCTGCCCACCCCCTTCAAGTCCTACAAGAGCTGACGTGTCTGGCCAGCGCGCGGGTCTGAGATTTCGGATCTGCGCCCTGGCGCTCGGGCTGGCCTGCAGCCTGCTGGCCGGCCGCCCCAGCCTGGCGGCTCCCTTCAAATCCTGGACGGCAGTTGTCGTGGCCGGCGACTCGAAGGGCGCCCAGGGCGGGCCCACCGAGGCCTTTGACAATGCCCGCCGGGACATCGCCCGGGCCTTGTCTGATCTGGGTCTCGACGCCGGGCAGATCGCACAGTTTTCCGTCCGCCCAGGGTCGGAGCAGAACCCCCGTCTGCAGAAGGCCACCGCGCGCGCCATCTATGAGGCCCTGGGCGCCCAGGCGCCGACGGCGGCCGGGTGCATGGTCTATATCACCTCTCACGGGGACCCCCGCGGGGTGGTGGTGGACGATCAGATCCTGCCGCCGTCGATCCTGGGACTGATGCTGGACCGCAGTTGCGGAGCCAAGCCCACCGTGGTGGTCATCTCCGCATGCTTCTCGGGGGTTTTTGTGCCTGCCCTGGCCAAGCCGAACCGGATGATTCTGACCGCCGCCCGTCCGGACCGCACCTCCTTCGGCTGTGGCGAGGCTGACACCTATCCCTATTTCGACGCCTGCTTCCTGTCGTCCCTGAACAAGGTCGGCGACTTTCTCGCCCTGGGCCGCGCGATCGGCGCCTGTGTCCGGGAACGGGAGACAGCCCAGGGCCTGACCCCGCCATCGGAGCCGCAGGTCTGGATCGGTCCACAGCTTCGTCCGGTCCTGCCCCTGTTGACCTTCCCTGAGCCCCCATCCCGGTGACGCTGCGTCTTGGAGCCCCCGGCGCGGCGCCCTAGAAGGAGGGCGAGTGGGGAAATTCCAGACAAGGCGAGTTCCGGTGATGCGCTTCATGCCCAAGCTTGCTGTGGCGATGATGACGGCGGCCCTGTGGGCCCCGATCGGGGCGCAGGCCCAATCGACCCTGCCTGATGGGCCCATTCCCTATGAGGCCCTGACCCAGACGACCCCGTCATCGACCCCGCGGCCACGGACAAGCGTCCGCCCACCGGCGCGTCCCACGGCCCAGACCGGCGCCCCCGAGGCCGCGACGCCCACGACCCCTGGGGTGACACCCCTCGATCCGGCCCGCCTGGAGGCCTATCTCGACGGGGTGATCGGGTCGGCCATGGTCCACAACCGCATCGCCGGCGTCACGGTCTCGGTAGTCCAGAACGATCAGGTGATCTTCAAGAAGGGCTACGGCTACGCCAGCCTGCAGCCCCTGCGGCCGGTGAACCCGGACCGGACCCTCTTCCGGATCGGTTCGATCTCAAAGACCTTCACCTGGATCCTGTTGATGAATGAGATCCAGGCCGGTCGAATCCGCATCGACGCCCCCATCAACCTCTATCTGCCCGAGGCCCTGCAGATCCGCGATCAGGGCTTCACCCAGCCCATCCAGGTCGCCCACCTGCTCGACCATACCCCTGGTTTTGAGGACCGCATCCTTGGCCAGCTGATGGAGCGCAATTTCGACCGTGAGCGCCCCATGGGTCAGTATCTGAGGCAGGAACGTCCGCGCCGGGTGCGCGAGCCTGGCCAGTTTCCGACCTATTCCAACTATGGCGTCGGCCTCGCCGGCCAAGCCCTGGTCTATGTCTCCGGCCAACCCTTCGAGGAGCTGGTGGAGCAGAAGATCACCGGCCCCCTTGGGATGACGCGCACCACCTTCCGCGAGCCCCATCCCCCGCGGCAGGGCATTCCGGCCCCCATGGCGCCCAGCCTCGCCAGGGATCTGTCCGACGGCTTTCGCTGGTCTCCGGCCAGCGGCTTCGAAACCCGGCCGTTCGAGTATCTCGGCCACCTGGCGCCCGCAGGATCAGCCTCGTCAACGGCGGCGGACATGGCCCGCTACATGATCGTGCTGCTCAACGACGGGGTCTATGGCCCAGCCCCGGTCGGGGAAGCTGCTGAAGGCGAGGCGCTCAGTCGCGGGCGGGCGATCTTTGGTCCCGAAACGGCGCGGGCCTTCCGCACGCCCCTGCGTCCCAATGAGGCAGGCATCAATGACTGGCCCCATGGCTTCATCACCTATCCGCTGCCTGGGGGACGGAAAGGCTATGGCCATGCCGGCGGCACCCTGTCGTTCAGCTCCAACATGGTGGTGGCGCCAGAGCTCGACCTGGGGGTCTTCATCAGCGTCAACACCGAGAACGGGGCTGAACTGGCGGCCCAGCTTCCCGCACAGCTGGTCGGGCAGTTCTATGGGCCGGCTCAATCCTCGCCGCAGGAAGGCGACCCCGACCTGCGTCGTTCGGCCAGGCTGTACGAAGGACACTATCTTGGCACCCGACGGGCCTATGTGGGTCTGGAGCGGTTCGTCGGCTTCATCCTCTCCGGCGTCAGCGTTCAGGTCAGCCGGGACGGCCGTCTGATCACCAGCCGTCTGGGGGGCGTTCAGACCTGGGTCCCCGAGGGCGATCCGGCGGCCGGCCGGTTCATCTCCATCACAGGGCCGGAGCGCCTGGTGTTCGACCTGGACCGGGGCAAGGCCTCAGCCTTCCAGGGGACCTACAACGACGTCCGCTTTCAGAGGGTCGGGCTGTGGAGCCGGCCAGCCATCCTGGCCTGGCTGGCGGGCCTCAGCGCGGTGGCAGCGATCAGCACCCTTATGGGACTGGCCCTGCGCAACCGACGCGACCTGCGTCAGACCCAGATTCAGAGCCAGGCCAGTCTGGTCCAGACAATCCAGGCCGTACTCTGGCTGCTGGCCATGGGGCTGTTCGCCACCTGGCTGGCAGGCGCCTCGGACACCGCCCAGGTCGTTTACGCCTGGCCAGGGGCCCGACTGATCCTGGCCTCGGCTTGCGCCCTCGTGGCCTCGGTGCTCACCGTGGTCACCCTGGCCTCACTGCTCAGCATCTGGCGGGGCGGCCGACGGCTGGACAGCTGGCCGGTCATGCGCAAGGTCGCCTTCACCGCGACAACCCTGCTCTACACGGGCTTTGCGGTCGTCCTGTTCCATTGGGGCGCCCTGACCCCCTGGAGCAGCTGAGCCCTAAGCGCGGCTGAGTTGCGACGCCAGGCGGGCGCTGGGTGCGACATCTCGCCCCGGCGCCAATCGCCGCCACCTGCCCCCTAAGGCCAAGTCTTAAACGCGGCGTTTACCATCGACTGGGTAAATCCTGCCTAGCAGCCGGCCCAAAATGGGCGCCGGTCGCAGGGTTTTGGGGTGGGACGCGCCTTGAATCAGTTTGTAGCCGCCTTGCAAAGGTTCGGGATCGGTCGGCTGGCCGCCATTCTCGGCATTGGCGCCGGCGTGGCCGCAGCCCTGATCGCCGTGACCATGAATCTCGGCCAGCCCAAGGCCCTGCTCTATTCCAACCTCGACATGCGCGAGGCGAGCTCGATCACCCAGGCCCTCGATCAGGCCGGGGTGAAATACGAGGTCAAGGGCGACGGCTCGACCATTCTGGTCAATCGCGACGAGGTCGCCTCCACCCGTCTTCTGCTGTCTGCCAAGGGCCTGCCGACGGCGGGCTCGGTGGGCTATGAGATCTTTGACGAGGCCAATGCGCTGGGCCAAACCGATTTCGTCCAGCAGCTGAACCGCCAGCGCGCCCTCGAAGGGGAACTGGCCCGCACCATCCGCAGCCTGGACGGGGTCACCTCCGCCCGCGTCCATCTGGTTCTGCCCAAGCGTCAGCTGTTCGAAGAGGCCGCCGAGGAGCCCTCAGCCTCCATCACCATGGGCGTTGGCGGCCGCGCGCCCAACGCCGATCAGGTGCGCGCCGTGCAGAACCTGGTGGCTGGCGCTGTGCCCGGAATGACGCCAGAGCGGGTCACGGTGGTCGACCAGCACGGCAAGACCCTGTCGGCCGGCGGCGAGGGCTTCGCCGGCGAAGCCGCCGAGGGGCGCAAGAACGAGGTAGAGCAGCGCATCGCCAAGACCGTCAAAGCCCTGGTCGAAAGCGTGGTGGGGCCCGGCAAGGCCCGGGTGAACGTCACCGCCGAGCTCGATCTGGCCAGGGTGACCGTCCAGCAGGAAACCTATGACCCCGATGGTCAGGTGGTGCGCTCCGAGCAGACCGTCGAGGAAAGCGCCAACGAAAACGAGCCCAACAACAACGGCGCGGTGACGGCCGACGCCAATATCCCAGGCGGGCTCGG
>DJWR01000114.1 GCA_002441055.1 Caulobacteraceae bacterium UBA6225
AATGAGCGACGTGCTGCGCCTCATCTCCAAGGCCGTGAAGCCGCTGCGCGACCGCGTGATGCTGATGGTCGCCCGCGGCGTGGTGCGGGCCGTCAACGATGCCGGCGGCCTGCAGCTGCTGCAGCTGGATTTGCTGGCCGACGAGCTGCGCGACAAGGTCGAGCGGATCCAGAATTACGGCCTGACCTCGCACCCCCATCCCGGCGCCGTGGCGGCGGTTGTGTTCGTCGGCGGCAATCGGGACCACGGCCTGGCCATCGCCGTCGACGATCGGCGCTACCGCCTGGTCGGCCTGGCCGAGGGCGAGGTGGCGCTCTACGACGATCTGGGCCAGGTGGTCCACCTGAAGCGCAAAGGGATTTCGGTCCACACCTCGCTCAACGTCCTGGTCAGCGCCGGCCAGGTGCTGCGGCTGGAAGGCGACGGGGTGGAGATCCACGGCCGCACCTACGTCCAGACCGACGTCCACGGCAAGGGCAGCCGCGAGACCTGGACCGGCGGAACCGCCTACCACACCGACACCTTCACCGTGGCCCACACCGCCAGCTCGGCCGAGCAGGGCCTGGCGCAGCCGGCCGTTCCGAGCGACCACCCGGAGGCAGGCTGATGCTCCGCTGGACGCCTTTCATACTTCTGGCCCTCATCGCCGTTCTCGACCGCTCTTGCACCTACGACGAGGGCTATCAAGCGGGTGTGTATGTGCGCACCGCCGTGATGGGGGGCCACTGATGGACGTGGCGTTGTTCTTCAACGGGGAGACCTACACCGGCGACGTGCTGGTGGTGGCCGGGGCGTTGGGCACCGACGACAGCCTGGAGACCGCCGTCTTCCTGTCCCTCTTCAGCGACCGCCGCGCCGACGCGGGCGACGAGCTGCCGCCGGGCGAGACCTGGCGCCGGGGCTATGCCTTGGAAGGGGTGGGTGGCGTCGAGGGCGACCGCTTCGGTTCCAAGTTCTGGCTGCGCCGGCGCCTGAAGCAAACCGAGGAGACCCGGCTGCTGATCGAGCAGGACGCCCGCGACGCCCTGGCCTGGCTGATCGAGGACGCCGTCGCCAAGGAAGTCCAGGTCGAGGCGTCCTGGGTGCGCATGGAGGCCCTGGGCCTGGTCGTGCGGGTGGTTCGCCCCGACGGCCGCAAGGAGACCCATCGCTGGCAGATCCCCTGGAACGCCCAAGCCGAGAAGAGGTCGTAAATGCCCTTTGAACGCCCCACCTTGGCCCAGCTGGTCGATCGCACCCAGGCCGACATCGAGGCCCGCCTGCCCGGGGCCGACAGCCGCCTGCGCCGCTCGGTCCTGGGCGTGCTGGCCCGCGTCTTCGCCGGGGTGGCGCACCTGCTGTACGGCTTCCTCGATTGGGCCTGGAAGCAGATGTTCGTTACCCTGGCCGAAGGCGCGATCCTGCGCAGCCTGCATGCCTCGAAATGGGGCATCCCGGCCCTGGCGGCCACCTATGCCGGCGGCAACGTCACCTTCACCGGCGTCAACGGCTCGGTCATCCCCTCGGGCACCCTGCTGCAGCGCTCGGACGCCCGCCAGTACCGCACCACTTCCGAGGCCACCATCGCCGCCGGCGCCGCCACCGTCGCGGTCGAGGCGGTGGTCGCCGGCAAGGACGGCAACGCGGCGGCCGGATCCACCCTGACCCTGGTCTCGCCGGTGGCCGGCGTCCAGGCGGCCGCCACGGTGGCGGTCGCCGGCCTGGTCGGCGGCGAGGACGAGGAAACCGACGACGCGCTGCGCGCCCGCATCCTGGAGCGCATCCAGGATCCGCCCCATGGGGGTTCCAAGGCCGACTACCGGCGCTGGGCCAAACAGGTGGCCGGGGTCACCCGCGCCTGGATCGAGATCGTCGAGGACGTGCCCGGCCACAAGCGGGTGATCGTCCGCTTCGTCATGGACGGCAAGGCCGACACCATCATCCCCACCACCGAGGAGGTGGCTATCGTCCAGGCGTGGATCGACGGCGAGGACGTGCGCCCGGTCACCGCCGAGGTCACCGTGGCGGCGCCGGTGGCGGTGCCCCTGGCCATCACCATCCAGGGCCTCAACCCCGCCACCCAGGCGGTCAAGGATGCCATCGAGGCCGAGATCCGCGACCTGATCTCCCGCGAGGCCGAGCCGGGCGCCACCATCCTGCTGTCGCACATCCGCGAGGCCATCAGTATCGCCGCCGGCGAGGCCGACCACGTCCTGGTCGCCCCGGTCGCCGACGTCACCCACGCGGCGCACGAGATCGCCGTGTTCGATCCGATCACCTGGGCCTGATGGAGGAGCGGAGAATGCGCCTGACCTCAGACGACTACCTGGCCCAGCAGCAGCAGCTTCTTCCCGCCGGCGACGCCTGGCCGCGGGACAAGGACGCGACCTTGACCAAGCTGCTGCGCGCCTTCGCTGATGGCTGGGCGGCCATCCACCAGCGCGTCCTCGACCTGCTGCGCGAGCGCGATCCCCGCACTGCCGCCGAGCTGCTGGCGGACTGGGAGACCGAGTGCGGATTGCCCGATCCCTGCACCGGCCAGTCGGAAAGCACCGACGAGCGCCGCGCCCGCGTCCATGCCCGCCTGACCGCCCGCGGCGGCCAGTCCCGCGGCTACTTCAAGCGGCTGGCCCAGGCCCTGGGCTACGACGTGACCATCGAGGAGTTCCGGGTGCTGACCTGCGAGGACCCCAGCGATGGCGGCCTCAACCCGTTCCCCTGGCCGCGCGCCTGGGTGGTCCATGCCGGCGCCCAACTGGTGCGCGAGCTGGCCTGCGACGGCACCTGTGCCGAGCCGCTGCGCACCTGGGGCGACCAGGCGCTGGAATGCACCATCCGCCGCTACGCCCCCGCCCACACCACCGTCCACTTCGCCTACGGAGACTGACCGTGCATCGCATCGATACCGCCACCAAGGCCGTCGACCTGTTCGGAGCCGGCAAGCACGGCTTCAAGGCCGGCGATCCCTCTATCCCCACGCCGGCCACCCACATGAGCCCGGATTGGTGCAACGACCTGCAGGAGAACGTCGTCCGCGTCATCGAGGACCTGGGCATCGCCCTTGTGAAGGGCGATGGCACTCAGCTGAAGGCTGCCATCGCGCAGATGATCACCAACGCCGCCTTCGGCATCCCGCCGCTGCCCGACCACGTCGGCGCCGCCGCCGACGGCGACGAGCTGGCCATTGTGGTGGGTGGGGTCCACAAGCGGATCTCGGTGGCCGA
>DJWR01000003.1 GCA_002441055.1 Caulobacteraceae bacterium UBA6225
CGAGGCCGCCATAGGCCTCCTCCACGGTGACGCCATGCAGGCCAAGGGCTCCCATCTGGGGCCACAGGTCTCTCGGGAAGCTGTTGGAGACGTCGATCTCCGCCGCCCGCGGGGCGATCTTGTCGGCGGAAAACCGCGCCGTGGTCTCACGGATGGCGTCGGCGGAGTCACCGAGGCCAAATTCGAGTGAAGGTCCGGTCTGGAGGGTCATGGCGTACGGCTAGCATGGGCCGCGACCACCGGCGAGAGGACAAAAGCCCCCAAACCTGACCCTCACCAGCAGGTCATGCCTCGCGACCAGCCGAGCCGGCGTCAGTTCAACCCGTCTTCCCCGTCCTCGAGGTCGTCGTCGCCGCCGAGCCGCTGGAGAACCAGATAGGCGGCCACCCCAAAAAAGCCCACCCCGGCGATGCCGGCGATCCAACCCACGGTCAGCGGGCTGACCAGGCCACCCTCGGTGACCCGCGCATTGAAGGCCCAGAACAGGCCGCCGGCGAACAGGGCGAGTCCGGCGCCCGCCAAGGTCAGCAGGGCCCCAAAATCCCCCCGATTGATCGCGCGGGGCTCAGTCTCGAAGGTCATCAGCGACGGCTCAGGGACGGTATCGTCAATGAGCAGGCGGGGCGGCGTTTCGTCCACCGTCTCGGCCTCTGGCGGCGCAGCCGGCGCCTCCAGGGGGTCATTGGCCGCCAGGATCGGCGGCGTCACCAGACGCGGGGGCTCGGCAGGCGGCGCGATCGGCGTCGCCTCACGGGCTTCAGACTCAAGCTCGGGTTGGTCGGGGGGCGTCAGGACAAAGGCGCGCTCCGCACCGCCGCCCATCAGGCTGACACTGCCGCCCCAGCTGGCCGCCGCCGCGGCGCGGGGCGCCTGCGGGTCAGGTTCGGGGGTGGTCAGCTCCACGCTCTGAGGCGGAGCGGGCAGGTCCTCAGTCGGCGAACTGGCCCCGGCGTCGGCCAGACTCTCCGCCTCAGGGGTCGACGCGATCTGCGGCTCAACCTCAGCGGTCGGCTCCGGCTCCGCCCGGGCCGCCGGCTCGGCGGCAGACGCCGTGTCAGACGAGACTTCGTCCGCTGGCTCATCCTTAAAGATGGCGGCCAGGCGATAGCTCACCGCGGCGGCGGCGGCCTGGGCGGGGCTCGGGCTCGCGGCCTCTTCCTCCGGGGGCGCAGGGCGCAGGGTGGCGGCGGTGGGGTCCCGTTCTGCGACGGCATTCAGTCCGTCCAGGGCGGCGCGCACGGCCAGGGGGGTCTCCCGAGGGACGACGCCAGCGATGTCGGCGTCCACATTGGGCCGCAGGATCGGCGACGGGGCCGGCACCCAACCGTCCATGGGGGTCAGGAACAGGGTCTTTTCGGCCGCACGACGGCGCACCAGCGCGTCGATAACGATCCGCTCGCCCTCGAAATCAGCCTTGCGCCACAGCTCCATGGCGCAGGCGGCCTGCAGCAGCTGGCCCTCATTGATCCGGCGAAGGACAGAGGAGCGGCGGAAGTTGTCCAGCCCGATGTTGAAGGCGAAGCAGCATAGGGCGTCGAACTGGTTCTGCGTCAGCGGCGCATAGGTGATCTCGTTCACCAGGTGTGCGACGGCGATCAGGTCGTAGAGCAGCAGGGCCTCAGCGTCCCGTTCAGAGACTTCGGCCCCCTCCCGTGCGGTCAGGGTGTGGCCATAGCCAATCGTCCATCGGCCGTCAGCCAGCCTCGCGGCCTTGGCGCGGTAGCCTTCGAAGCGCTTGATCAGGTCGATCGCAGCGCGGGAGATCTGGTGACGCGGTTTCATGGCCGTCCTGATCCATGTTGAGACACAAACACGGGGTCCGTGCCTCAAGCCGCAAGATAGGGGCCGGTTACAACAGGATCAGGGCGGCGATCCCCAGGAAGGCGAAAAATCCTGTGAAGTCGGTGACGAAGGTCACAAAGACGGCAGAGGACACCGCCGGGTCCCGTCCCATGCGCTCGAGCGCCAGGGGCACCAGGGCGCCGGCCACGGCGGCCACGAACATGTTGATGATGATCGCCGCGCCGAAAGCCGCACATAGCCGCAGGTCGCCGAACACCAGATAGATGGCCACGCCGGTGACCACCGCCAGCACCCCGCCATTGACGAGCCCCACCAGCATCTCGCGGCTGACCGTGCGCACGGCGTTGACCGCAGAGAGCTCGCGGCTGGCCAGGGCCCGGACGGCGACGGTCAGGGCCTGGGTGGCGCCATTGCCGCCGAGGGAGGCGACGATGGGCATCAGGACGGCCAGGGTGACGACCTTGGCGATCTGCGCCTCGAAGGCCTGGATGACGCTGACGGCCAGGGCCGCGGTCAGGGTGTTGAGCAGCAGCCAGGGCAGGCGCGAGGCGACCATGTCCCAGACCCCGCCATGACGGCCGCTGTCGGAGACGCCGGCCAGGGCCAGGATGTCCTCACGGCTCTCCTCATGGATGACGCCGACAATGTCATCGACGGTGATCTGACCCACCAACCGGCCGCCGGGCTCCACGACGGGTGCGGAGATCAGATGATACTTGTCGAAGATGTAGGCCACCTCCTCCTGGTCCATATCGACCGGGATTTCGGAGAGCGACTCCATGATCTGAGCCAGCGGTACGTCGCGCCGGCTGCGCAGCAGGGTGCTGATCGGCACAGCGCCGACGGGCTTGTAGGCCGGATCAACCACATAGACGTCGAAGAACAGCTCGGGCAGATCGTCGGCTTCCCGGCGGAAATGGTCGATGGCCTGACCGACGGTCCAGAACTGCGGGGCGGCGACCACCTCGCGCTGCATCAGGCGACCGGCGGTCTCCTCGCCATAGGACAGCGCGCTTTCGATGGCGGCGCGCTCGCCCTCCGGCAGGGCGGCCAGAACCTCGGCGCGCTTGTGGTCTTCCAGGTCCTCGACGACGTCGGCGGCGTCATCTGAATCCAGCTCGCCAAGCGCCCGGGCCAGGACCTCGGGCGAGACCGCCTCGAGAATTTCCTCGCGGATTTCGTAATCCAGCTCCGACAGGATCTCGGCCAGGGCCTCAGGGTCCAGGTGGGGCAGGATTTCCTTGCGGTCATCGGCCGCCAGGAAGCCGATCAGGTCGGCGACGTCAGCCGGATGCAGGGCGCTGAGCAGTTCCCGCAGGCGATCGGAATCGCCGCGGTCAGCGGCGTCCACCACCATGGAGACGAATTGCGGGTTGAGCGCATAATCCTCGCCAAGGGCGAGGTCTTCCAGGTCTTCTTCGCGGTCGATCTCGATATCGGCGGCAGGGTCGGCCAATTCGCGGCTCATCTGGCCCTCCCCTGTCCTGCTATCGAAATCTACCGCTTCTGCTGTTCCTGGTTCACTGGTGCGGTCGAGAAGACTCGAACTTCCACGGGTTGCCCCACAGCGACCTCAACGCTGCGCGTCTACCAATTCCGCCACGACCGCTCGTGGTGAGCCGCGGGGCGTAGCAAACCGCCGCTGCTTTGTGAAGGAGAGTTTTGCGCCCTCAGCTTCCGCCGGCCATGAAGTCGAACACATTGGCCTCGCGGGTGACGGCGATGGCGATCTTGTCGTCGCTGATCTGGATCTCTCCCCGCGCCACGGGATGGTTGTTGGCCAGAATCCAGACCTCTTCATTGACCGTAGCGTCGAGGGGAATCACCGCCCCGCGGCCCATGCGCAGAAGTTGCTGCATCGGCAGGGAGGCGCGGCCGAGCACGACCGAGATCTCCACATTGACCGCCTGAACCTGACTGGACAAAGCCACACCCCTGAGCGCCGCCTCATTTGCGACTTTGCAGCCGACGGCCTTAAGCCCCACATTGCATGCGCCATGCTTGACCAGCTGTTAAATCCCGAGCCACCCCAGACAAAGTTTCAGCGTCAAGACGGCGCACCCGCAGGCTGGGCGGTGTCACCGGGTCTAATCGACTACGAGGCCGCCGTCGGCGTCATGGAGGCCCGCGCCGCGGCCATCGCCGATGGGCGGGCTGGCGAGCTCATCTGGCTGCTGGAACATCCGCCGCTCTACACCGCCGGCGTGTCGGCCAAACCGGCCGACCTGCTCACCCCGAACCGCTTCCCGGTCTATGAGAGCGGACGTGGGGGTCAGTTCACCTATCACGGGCCTGGCCAGCGGGTGGCCTATGTGATGCTGGATCTCACAGCCCGGCGCCGCGACGTGAGGGCTTTCGTCGCCGCCCTGGAAGCCTGGGTGATCGACTCCCTGGGACGCTTCAATGTCGAAGGCGCCATCCGACCCGGACGGGTCGGTGTCTGGGTGGAGCGTCGCACCCCGGGCTTCGCCCCCCAGGAAGATAAGATCGCCGCCATTGGCGTCAAACTTCGCCGCTGGGTCTCATTTCACGGCATCGCGCTGAACGTCGAGCCGGACCTCAGCCACTTCTCCGGCATCGTCCCCTGCGGGGTGACCGAGCATGGGGTGACCAGCCTGGTGGATCTGGGCCTGCCCATCAGCATGGATGAAGCCGACGCAGCTCTCCGCGCCGGCTTCGAATCCGTGTTCGGGGCGACGGAGCTGGTCGAGCCCCCGTCCCTCCCCTGAGCGCCAGGCTAGGCCCTGGCGCCGTAGTAGCCGGTCACCTCGTCGCGCCAGCCATAGTCGCCATTGCTGAGACGGGACTTTTCGTAGCCCGGCGCACCCTCGAGGGTTTCCTTCTCCAGGGCGACGACGAAGCCGTCCTGATCGGTGTCGTAGGTCAGAACTGACCAGGGCAGCGGATAGTGCTTCTCGCCCATGCCGAGCAGGCCGCCAAAGGCCATGGTGGCGTATTCGGCCTGGCCGGAACGCTTGTCGATGAAGATGTTCTCCACCGTGCCCAGCTTCTCCCCGTTGGGGTTGTAGACGCTGACGCCTTCGACCTTGTCAGCGGCGATCAGGCGCATATCGGTGCGGTCGGCGGGATCATTGGCCATGTCAGGCTCCTCCTGTGGTGGATTGCCTGAAGGGAACCCACCAGAGTCGCACCAGTTCCGACAGCCACGCTAACCTTCTGACCCTCAGGCGAACTCTACCAGCACCTCGTCTGCGGCGACCGAGTCGCCGGCCTTGGGCCCGACCACCTTCACCGTGCCATCCCGCTCGGCCCGGATGATGTTCTGCATCTTCATGGCCTCGATGATGGCCACCACCTCGCCGGTCTTGACCTCCTGGCCTTCGACCACGCTGAGGCTGACCACCAGGCCTGGCATAGGCGAGAGCACCAGCTTGGCGGTGTCGGCGGCCTGCTTGGCCGGCAGGCGCTTATGCAGCAGGGCCGAAACGGGCGTCAGGACCAAGACCCTGGCCTCGGCGGCGCGATGTCGGATGACAAAGCCCTCGGCCGCCGGACGCACCTGAGCGCTGAATCGGGCGCCGTCCAGGGTGGCGGCGAAGACGGGCTGGCCCGGCCGCCAGTCGATGTCCGACAGCACCAGACGGCGTCCCGCCTCGGTCAGCTCAACGCTTACCGCATCGCCGTCCAGGCTTAGGCGCACCGGATGGTCGGCGCCGCCCAGATTGACCACCCAATCGCTGCGGCCGCGTCCGGGCCAGGCGCGCTCGCTCATCACCTGATGCATGGCGCAGGCCGCGGCGATCTGGATATCGGTCTGGCGCGGTGTCGGCGCCGTCCCGTGGAAGCCCTCAGGGAACTCGTCCTTGATGTAGCTGGTCGACAGCTGGCCGGACCGGAAGCGGTCCTCGTCCATCACCGCCACCAGGAAGGGGATGTTGTGGCCCAGCCCCTCGATATGGAAGGTCTCCAGGGCCTCGCCCATCGCGTCGATGGCCGCCAGCCGGGTCGGCGCCCAGGTGGACAGCTTGGAGATCATCGGGTCGTAGAACATGGAGATCTCGTCGCCCTCACGGACGCCGGCGTCATTGCGCACGGTCAGTCCGTCGGCGGCCCGCTCCTGCGGCGGGCGGTAGCGCACCAGCCGGCCGATGGAAGGCAGGAAGCCGCGATAGGGATCCTCGGCATAGATCCGGCTCTCGATGGCCCAGCCGTTAATCGTCAGATCGTCCTGGGAAAAGGCCAGGGGCTCACCGGCGGCCGAGCGGATCATCTGCTCCACCAGGTCGACGCCGGTGATCAGCTCGGTGACCGGATGCTCAACCTGCAGGCGGGTGTTCATCTCCAGGAAGAAGAAGCTGCGGTCCTGGCCGGCGACGAACTCGACAGTGCCGGCGCTGTCGTAACCGACGGCCTTGGCCAGTGCGATCGCCTGATCGCCCATGGCCTTGCGGGTGGCCTCGTCCAGCAAGGGACTGGGCGCCTCCTCGATGACCTTCTGGTTACGCCGCTGGATCGAGCATTCCCGCTCGAACAGGTGGACGACGTTGCCGTGCTTGTCGCCCAGCACCTGGATTTCGATATGGCGCGGGCTCTCGATGAACTTCTCGATGAAGATACGGTCGTCGCCGAAGCTCGACCTGGCCTCCGCCTGCACGGCGGGAAAGCCCTCCTCCACGTCCTGACGGGTCCAGGCGACCCGGATGCCCTTGCCGCCG
>DJWR01000109.1 GCA_002441055.1 Caulobacteraceae bacterium UBA6225
GTCGGCGACGCCACCATGAGCCCCTATGAGATCACCTATCCGGGGGGTTCGGTGGAGCACTGGAACGAGGAAGCCGGGGCGGTCTGGATCGACCGGGTGGCGCAGATCTATGAGCACATGGTCTGGCTGAACCCCACGGCCGAACGGCACTGGGCGCACACCCCCTCCGTCGAGGTGATGAAGCAGCTAGTCAATGACCGCATGTACCCCCTGACCCTTGAAGGCCTGGACAAGGCCATGCGCGAGCTGGCGCGATAGGGGTTGGGGATTACCTGCGGCGCCGTCCGCCTACGGCTGATAGGCTTGAGGACGGACGTTTGAGAATCGCATGACCGAGGCCGTACCCCCTTCGCCGCCACAGCCAGAGGCGGACATGCAGGAAGCCGCCACCAAGGCGGCGGTCTTCTGCGCGGCTGAGCGGCTGTTCGCCCTGCACGGCTTCCAGAATGTGTCGGTGCGCGACATCACCGCCGAGGCCGGCGTGAACCTCGCCTCGGTGAACTACCACTTCGGCTCCAAGGACGGCCTGCTGTTCGAGATCTTTCGGCGACGAACCGCAGAGCTGAACCGGGAGCGGGCCCGGATGCTGCACGAGGCCAATGATCGCCACGGGGGCAAGCCGCCGGTGCGCGACATCCTCGAGGCCCTGTTCGCCCCGCCGCTGAAATGGGCCGATCCCGCCGGCGACCGGCGCATTTCCGTCCAGTTCATCATCCGCGCCCGCAGCGAGGGCACAGCCCAGATGCGCGACGCACTGCAGAACGATGTCTCGCACCTGCGCCGGTTCGCTGACGCCCTGATCGCGGCCCGGCCGGAGCTGGCGCTGGAGGACGTCTACTGGCGGCTGCACTTCTGCCTCGGCATGGTGCACAACAATCGCTTCGCCGAGTTCGACCGCCTGCATCACCTGTCCGACGGCCTGACCCGCGAGCAGGACGCCGACGGCCTGCTGGGCCGCATGCTGGACTTCGCTGAAGCCGGGTTCCTGGCGTGAACAGCGCCGGCCCGCGCGTCACCCATGTGGCGAGCCGGCCGGGTCACAGCTTTTCCAAGACATTGCAGGACGCCATCACCCTGGTGGCCGGTCTCGGCGTCGAGGGCGACGGCCATGCCGGCGCCACGGTGCAGCACCGCTCGCGGGTCGCGCGCGATCCGACCCAGCCCAACCTGCGGCAGGTTCATCTGATCGCCGGCGAACTGCATGACGAGTTGAACGCCGCCGGCTTCGAGCTTGGCCCAGGCGATCTGGGGGAGAATCTCACCACCCGGGGGATCGAGCTCATCGCCCTGTCAGCGGGTGCGAGGCTGCTCCTGGGTCAGGGCGCGGTCATTGAGGTCACCGGCCTGCGCAATCCCTGCATCCAGCTCGACCGCTTCCGACCCGGTCTGATGGCCGCCTGCCTGGGCCGAGACGTCGGGGGCCGGCTGGTGCGCAAGGCCGGGGTCATGGGGATCGTTCTGAGCAGCGGGGTGGTCAAGCCCGGCGACGCCATCACGATTGAGGCCCCGGCTGTATTCAGAGCGCTGGAAAAGGTCTGAGTCCTAGCTGACCAGGGACCAGGCGAGCCTAAGGTCTTCGATGAACTGCCCTTCGGCCCGGGCCTTGGCGTCAGCGTCCGGAACCCGCAGCAGATAGGACGGATGCCAGGTGACCACCGCCTGGGCCTGATCCTCAAGTTGAATAGCCTGGCCCCGGACCTGGCTGATCGGCGCGGCCTTGCCCAGCACGGCGCGGGCCGCCGTCGCGCCCATGGCCACGATCACCCGCGGACGGACCAGCCGCCGCTCGGCGTCCAACCACCAACGGCAGGCCTCGATTTCGGGCGCCTCCGGGGTCTTGTGGATGCGCCGCTTGCCCCGCAGCTCATGCTTGAAGTGCTTCACCGCATTGGTGACATAGGTCTCGTCCCGGGGGACTCCGGCGGCGGCCAGGGCGCGATCGAACACCTGGCCCGCCGGCCCGACGAAGGGACGACCGGCCAGGTCCTCCTGATCCCCGGGCTGTTCGCCGACGATCATCAGCCGCGCCTGCCCTGGGCCTTCTCCGGCCACCCCTTGCGTCGCATCGCGCCACAGCGGGCAGCGGCGGCACGCATCCACACCGGCTGCGACCTCCTCAAGGCTTGAGGGCGCCGCCCCGTCGAAGGGGACGTCGCGGCTGGCGCGATGGGCGGCCCGCACGATCCGACGGGCGGGTTCAGAGGGGGCGGCCTCGACCATCTGGGTGGTCCTGTCTCCTGCGGCGCGGGTCATCTCTGGAATGAGCGAGGCCTCCGGCAGGTTGCGCCAGTAGCGCTTGGGCATTTCCCGCACCATGGTCGCCGTCCGCAGCCGGGCCGGATTGAAGGTCGAGGCGTAATAGGTCCGCCAATAGGTCTCCAGATTATCTCCGGATGGCGCATCGGCCGGATCGGCGCCCGGCGTGAAGCTCAGCGCCTGCCGGTTCCAATGGGCGCAGACATCCGGCGTCAGGATGGAGAAGGCCATATTGGAGAACCGCCGCACGAAAAACGGCGCGGTGGCCTCGGTCACCCGGTGGGCCGGCTCGAACCAGGCCGCGAAGGTCTCTCCAGCCTCGGGCGTCTCCACCTCGCGGAAGCGGACAAAGGCCTTCATCTTGTGGGCCGCCCGGTTCACCTGGCTCTGCAT
>DJWR01000228.1:0-4625 GCA_002441055.1 Caulobacteraceae bacterium UBA6225
ATGGCCCGGGGCGTCGGCCAGGGCTTGGTGGCGAAGACGCAGGTCAGCACCTCTGAGGCGCCGGAGTCCCGCACCAGGCGGGCGGCCTCGCTCAGCGACAGACCGGTATCGATCACATCGTCGACGATCAGGGCGCGGCGGCCCTCCAAGGGGCGCTGCAGGTCGGCGCGCACTTCGCAGCGGCCAAGGCTGGCGCGGGCGTCGCCATAGGAGGCGAGCCACAGGGCGTCGAACCGGACGTGCCGTCCGGCCCGCGCCAGGGCCCGGGTCAGGTCGGCGCAGAACCACAGGCCCCCGGTGAGCAGGCAGATGACCACCGTGTCGTCATCGATCCTGGGGGCGATCGTCCCGGCCAGAGCCTCGACCCGGGCGGCGACCTCGGCCTCATCCAGCAGGATCTCGGCGACGGGCTCAGTCATGGTGCTCGGCCTCGGCGCCATGCGACGGCTCGGCCAGGGGAACGGCGTCTCGCACCGGCGGTTGGGCGGTTTCAGGGGGGCTGGCCTCGGCCGCCCCGCGCAGGTCAAGCAACTCGGCCGGCGCCTCCGGCGGCTCGGCTGCGGCGCGCAACTCGGCAAAGGTGATTTCCAGATCGGCCGCCGCGCCCGGGGGATCGATCAGGGAGATGGCGAAGTGCCGGGTCTCGCCCGGCGGGATCACCGGATCAGCCGGACGGGCGATCTTGGTGGCCACCGCCGCGCCGCCCTTGTCCAGCAGACGGATCTGCAAGGGCGGGGCGGTGATGGTGCGATCTTCGATGTTGCGGATCATGCCCGACACCGACAGGGCCGCATGGCCATTGTGCAGGGCGGGCTCAAACTCCACGCCTTCGATGGCCAGGCCGACGCTGTTCACCGGCAGGCCGACGCTGGCGAAGGCGCCTGCGGAACTTGGCCAAAGGCGCACCACGTCCACCCGGAACACGACAGCCACCACGATCATCAGGGCCAGCGCCGCCGACATGCCGGCCCAGACCACGCCAGTGGCGGCGGCCTCCCGCAGGCGCCGGGAATCATCGGCCTTGGCCCGGAAGGCCCGCGGCAAGGCCTCGCCAGCCCGGCCCGTCGGCTCGGCCTCAGGGGACGGCGCCGCCTCGAGCACGGGTTGATCGGCGGGCGCAGGGGGGCTATCGGCGGGGGCGGGCGCAGGGCTTGCGACCGGCTCAGGCGCCGCCGCAGGCGCCTCGCGGTGGGCCGTCCACCGGTTTCCACAGCTTGCGCACTTCACGACGCGCCCTTGTTCAGGGATCTTGGCGTCGTCCACGAAATAGCTGGTGGAGCAGTCTGGACAGGTCAGTATCATGGCCGCTGTATCGGACCCTCCAGCCCACCGTATCGAGGTCGCCGATTCCGGTCTCCATGTCCAGAAACCCGAACGCCGCAGAAACGGCCGACGCCTGGGACGCCGTCGTGCGCTTTGACGACGTGTCCATGCGGTACGGACGCGAGCCTGAGACGCTCAGGGACCTCACCTTCTCCTTGCCGCAAGGGTCTTTCCATTTCGTCACCGGACCGTCGGGAGCGGGCAAGACCTCCCTCTTGAAACTGATCTATCTGGCGGCCCAGCCATCCAAGGGTCTCTTGCACCTGTTCGGCCAGGATGTGGCGCAGACTCCGGCCGAGGTGCGGCCTTTTCTGCGCCGCCGGATCGGCGTGGTCTTCCAGGAATTTCGCCTGCTCGATCATCTGAGCGCCTTTGACAATGCGGCCGTGCCGCTGCGGATCGCCGGTCGCAAGCCCGACTCGTACCGCCAGGACGTGGCCGAACTGCTCACCTGGGTCGGGCTCAAGGACCGGATGCACGCCCTTCCCCCCACCCTGGCCGGCGGCGAGAAGCAGCGGCTGGCCATCGCCCGCGCGGTGGTGGGCCGCCCCGACATCCTGCTCGCCGATGAGCCCACCGGCAATGTGGACCACGAGATGGGCCTGCGCATCCTGCGTCTGTTCCTGGAGCTGAACCGCCTGGGCACCACGGTGTTGATCGCCACCCACGACCAGGATCTTGTGGCCCGCTCAGGCATGCCGGTGCTGCACCTGGAGGAGGGTCGGCTGACGCACATGGGCCCCGTTTCCGGGGGCGCTCGACCATGAGCCGTCGTCGGCCAAGCGGCCCCCTCGACCTTGACCGGTGGCGGCCGGCCCCCTTCCTGCCCGAGCGGGACACCCGCGACAGCGCCCTGGTGTTCGTGGTCGCCGTCCTCTGCTTCCTGGCCTGCCTGACCGCTCTGGGGGTCATCGCCTCTGACCGGGCGGCCCGGGGCTGGTCCCACCAGCTCAGTGGGGAAATGACGGTGATCGTCAGGCCCAAGGCCAATGAGACACCGGACTCCGCGGCCGCCCGCGCCGCCGAGACCCTGGCTGGCGTCGCTGGCGTCGCTGAGGCCCGCGCCCTGGAACGGGAGAAGGCCGAGGCCCTGATCGCCCCCTGGCTGGGCGAGGCCGTCGATCTCGCCGACCTGCCGGTGCCCAGGCTGGTGGCCGTGGCCCTGGATCGCGAAGCGCCCGCCTCGGCGCAGAGCCTGGAGCAGGCCCTGCTGGCCCGGGGCCTGGACGCCGTGGTGGACGACCACACCACATGGCTGGCCGACATTCAGCGCGGAGCGGCCATCGCCCGCTGGGTGGGCCTGGGAGTCTTCCTGCTGATTTCGGCCGCCGCCGCCGCCGTGGTCGCCTTCGCCACCCGGGCAGGCCTAGCGGCCCGTCGAGAGGTGGTCGAACTCCTGCATCTGACCGGCGCCGAAGACGCCTTCATCGCCCGCCTGTTCCAGGCGCGGTTCGCCCAGATGGCCGCTGGCGCCGGGCTGGTCGGCGCCGCCGCCGCCGCCGCCCTGGGCGCGGCCATGCGGCTGGGCGGCGGCGGCCAGGGTCTGACCCCCGTGCTTCCTGTGGCTTGGAGCGATCTTCTGGCTGTTCTACCCTGCCCTCTGGCTGCGGCCCTGGTGGCGGCGGTGGCGGCGCGGATGACGGCCGCCAGCCTCATTCGCGAGCTATCCTGAGAGCCCCATGAAAACGCTCGCCCTCCTCCTCGTGACCGCCCTCATCTGGGCCGCTGGTCTGGTGGCCTTCGCCGTCCGGGTCGAGCAGTCCACCCCGGCCCCGGACCCCCAGGTCGCCGACGGCATCGTCGCCCTGACGGGGGCCGGCTCCAACGAACGGATCGCCGCAGGCATGCGCCTGCTGGAGGCGGGCATGGGGGACCGGATGCTGGTTTCCGGCGTCAATCGCGAGGCCAGCCGCGAGGACATCCGCGATGTGAGCCGGGCGGTGCAGCTCCTCTATGATTGCTGCGTCGACCTGGGTTTTGAGGCCGCCGACACCTTCGGCAACGCTCAGGAGACCGCCGGCTGGGTGCGGGCCAGGCGCTATGACAGCCTGATCATCGTCACCGCCGACTACCACATGCCGCGGGCCATGCTGGAGCTGGGCTCGGCCCTGCCCGGCATTGAGCTCCAGGCCTATCCGGTGGCCACGCCGAGCCTCGACGCCACGCGTTGGTGGCGCACGGCCGGCGGCGCCCGTCTGATGGTGATGGAATACACCAAGTACCTGGCCATTCTCGGCCGCGAGCTGGTCCTGCGCCTGGGTCCCAAGGACGAGGCGGAGCCGGAGCCTGTGGCACAGGGCGGTTGATCTTTCGCCGGCGAGCGGCGAACCAGGGACCAAGGACAATGCAAGAAAGAGGCTCGCCGTGACGGCCCTGCGCTCCCTGCTCTTTGTGGCTCTCTTCTATCTGTGGTCGGCCACGGTGGCGATCCTGATCACCCCGCTGCTGCTGGCCCCGCGGACCTGGATCCTGCGCGCCCTGGATTTCTGGAGCCGCGGCGTCATCGCCCTGCTGCGAATCTGCGACATCCGGGTTGAGGTTCGCGGCCTGGAGCACCTGCCCAAGGGCAAGGCCCTGGTGGCGCCCAAGCACCAGTGCATGTTCGACGTCTTCGCCCAGTTCGCCTGGCTGCCGGACTCCTGCTTCGTCCTGAAGAAGGAGCTGATGTGGATTCCCTTCTTCGGCTGGTACGCGCAAAAGGCGCGCATGATCGTGGTCGACCGTGAGGCCCAGGCCGCCGCGCTCAAGAAGCTGGTCCGCGACACCGAGGACCGACTGACCGAAGACCGCCAGCTGGTGATCTTTCCGGAGGGCACCCGCGGCGCCCCCGGCGTTCGGGGCAGCTATAAGCCCGGGATCGCGGCCCTGTACCGGGAACTGAACCTGCCGGTGCATCCGGTAGCCACCAATTCTGGCGTCCACTGGCCCAAGCACGGCTTCCTGCGCAAACCCGGCGTCATCGTCTTTGAGTATCTTGAGCCTATCCCACCGGGCCTGAAGCGCGCCGAATTCATGCGCACCCTGGAGGAGCGGATCGAGACCGCCTCGATGAAGCTGCTCAATCTCTAGGCCGCAGACCGAACCTGGACCTGATCAAGCAGCTCTTCCATGGACCGGTCCCGGACCCCCGCCTCGCGAAGATGGCCCACCAGGTCACGTAGATAGTCTTCGTTGGGTCCCGACAGGCCGACCGCCCCCGTAATCAGCTCCGCCTGCCGCTCAAGGGACAGGTCGCCAGCCCACTGCGGATGGCCGATGTCGGAGAGGAAGACCAGGCTCTCCACCCGCCGGCCATCGGCCAG
>DJWR01000228.1:4663-11029 GCA_002441055.1 Caulobacteraceae bacterium UBA6225
GGCCGTTCATAGGTGCCCCGGTGATGGACCGAATAGATGCAGAAGGCCCGGCGACGGCCGTGTAGGATGGCGCTCGAGCGCTCGACAAAGCTGAAGCCCGGCCGCCACATGAGCGACCCATAGCCGAACACCCAACGTCCCTCGCCATCCGCCATTCCTGATCTGTCCGTAGAAAGCCTGCAAAGCCGTCCATGTCTGTGCCTGATCCCGCCCCCGCCCGCAAACCCCGCCGACTGGGCCTGATCCTGCCCTTCGTCCTCTTGTTCCTGGCGATGATCGTCTGGAGCGGATTCTGGTTCTGGACCCGCATTCAGGTCGGCGACCGAATGGACGCGACGGCGGAAACCCTGCGCAGCGCCGGTTACGAGGTCAGTTGGGGAACCCGCAGCATCGGCGGCTATCCTTTCCGCCTCAACGTGACCCTGACCGACGCGGTGATTCGCGAGCCGTCCGGATGGGCGCTGGCGACCCCGCGCCTGGAGTCCGAGGCCTATATGCACGCCCTTGGCCGCTGGATCTTCGCGGCGCCCGAGGGACTCACCTTTACGCGCCCTCAGGCCGGTTCGGTGCAGGTGACCGGCGAGATCATCCGCGCCAGCCTGGGGAACGCCGAGGCCAAACCGCCCCGCTTTGACTTCGAAGGCCGAGAGCTCACCTTCACCCCCACACCCGGCGCCCAGCCCTTCGCCCTGTCCCAGGCCAAGAAGGTGGCCTTCCATCTGCGGCCCGGCCCCGAGGACCAGGGCGCCCTGTTCCTGGAGGTCGAGGATGGCCAGGCGCAAATGTCGGGCCTGTTCGCCCGGATCGCCCAGGACGGTGACATCGACCTGAAGTGGGACGCCCTGCTGACCAAGATGAGCGCCTTTGACGGCCCCGACTGGCCCAACGCCGTGCGCAACTGGAGCCAGGCCGGCGGGATGGCGGAGGTCCGCGAAGCCGGCCTGACCGCTGGCGAGGCGGTGATCGGCGTCAATCGCGGTCAGCTCTTTGTGGGCCCGGACGGCCGGTTGCGCGGCACGCTCGACGTCACCCTGCGCCAAGCGCCTGAGGCCCTGGAGGCTCTGGGCGCTGGCGGCGTTCTGCCCCCTGAGACCGCCGATACGGCCGCCGCCGTCGCCGCCGCCCGCCAGGGCGCAGACAATGTCGCCCAGGCGGCCATCACCTTCCAGGCGGGCCAGACGACCCTTGGCCCAGTGGCGATTGGGCCAGCGCCCCGGGTTTATTGAGGTGGATGGTTTCGGCTGCAACTTTTTTGCGCGAGGGCGGCCTATTGCGCCCCTTCGCGCAATGACTTAGGTCGCGGCTTTCGTTTCGGGAATAGAAATGGCCGACGCCCAGCAAGCCGCGCCCGCTTCCTCGCCTGGGGAAGCCCTGCCCCTGGAGGCTGTGCGCGCCCGTATCGACGAGATTGATGCGGGTCTGCTCGCCCTGCTGGACGAACGTACGGCGCTCGGGAAGCAGGTGGCCGCCGCCAAGGCCGCCGCCGGTCAGGCTGACCGCTTCGGCCTGCGCCCTGGTCGCGAGACCGAAATCCTGCGCCGGCTTCTGGCCATGCCCCGCACCGGCGCCAGCGACGCCCTGGTCATCCGCGTCTGGCGCGAACTGATGGGACAGAGCCTGGCCCTGCAGGGGCCCTTCAACCTGACCGTCTGGGGCGGTCCGACTCAGGCTCGCGCCCTGGAGCTGACGCGGCTTCGCTTTGGCGCGGCGCCGACCCTGCGCATGGCTCAGAAGCCCGAGGAGACCCTGGCCGCGGCCAAGCTCAAGGGTGGCGTGGGTGTGGCCATGCTGACCGGCGAGTCCGCCTGGTGGGGCCGGCTGCTGGCCGAGCCGAAGCTCAAGGTCTTCGCCGTACTGCCCTGCCTCAACGCCTGGGGGCCGCCTTCGGCCCTGGCCTTCGCCGAGGTGGAGGTCGAGCCCACCGGCGCCGATGTCACCCTGTGGGTCACCGACGCGCCGGGCCCGGCCGCCAAGGTGGCCGAAACCCTGAGCCGTGACGGGGTGGCCGCCGAATTGCTGAGCGAGGCCGGCGGGCTCAAGCTCTTCACCCTGGCGGGCTATTATCAGGCCGACGATGAGCGCCTGGCCCGGGCGCCCGGGCGCCTGAGCGGCGTCATCGGGGCTGCGCCTGAACCGTTCGACGTGTAAGAGCCAGGGCCTGATACGTCCAAACCCAGGCCCGCCCATGTCCCAGTCCCCCGATCGCGCCGCCGCCGACCGCCCGGTTCCCAAGCCGGGCATCCTCGACATCTCGGCCTATGTCCCCGGCAAGGCCAAGGTCGACGGGATTGAGCATCCGCTGAAGTTGTCGGCCAATGAGAACATCCTGGGCTGCAGCCCCCGGGCCAAGGCCGCCTATTCAGCCGCCATCGACCAGCTGCACATCTATCCCGACAGCCGCGCCACGCCTCTGCGTCAGGCCATCGCCGCGGAGTTCCGCCTGGAGCCCGAGCAGCTGATCTTCGGCTGCGGCTCGGACGAGATCTTCCACATGCTCTGCCAGGTCTATCTGGAGCCCGGCGACAACATCGTTCAGGGGGAGTTCGCCTTCGGCGCCTACGCCATCGGGGCCCGCGCCTGCCAGGCCGAAGTGCTCAGCGCGCCCGAGCCCGACTACCGGGTCGATGTGGACGAACTCCTGAAGCTGGTGAACGACCGCACCCGCCTGGTCTTCATCGCCAATCCCGGCAATCCCACTGGCACCTATGTCGGCGGCGAAGAGATCCGTCGCCTGCACGCGGCCCTGCCCAAGAGCGTGGTCCTGGTGCTGGACGGCGCCTATGCCGAGTTCGTCGATGATCCGGCCTTCGAGGACGGGACGGATCTGGCGCGGACCAGCGACAATGTCATCGTCACTCGCACCTTCTCCAAGCTGCACGGCCTGGCGACGCTGCGGGTGGGCTGGGCCTATGGGCCGCCTGAGATGATCAGCGCGCTCGACCGCATCCGCCAGCCCTTCAACACCTCCATTCCCGGCCAGTTGGCCGCGGTGGAAGCCCTGGCCGACAAGGACTTCCAGAAGGCCTCCCTGGACCTGCTGGCCCAATGGCGGCCCTGGCTCGCCCAACAGCTGGGCGGGCTTGGCCTCTCGCCAGTGCCCAGCGCCACCAACTTCGTCCTGGTGGGCTTCCCTACGACCGGCCCCAAGAGCGCCCAGGCGGCCGAGGCCTATCTGGCCAGCCGCGGCCTGATCGTGCGCGGCGTCGGCGGCTATGGCCTGCCCCACCACCTGCGCATGACCATCGGGCTGGAGGCGCACAACCGCGCTGTGGTCGAGGCCCTGGCCGACTTCATGCAGGCCCATTGATGGCCGAGCCTGTCTTCGCCCGCCTGGCCATCATCGGCTGCGGCCTCATCGGCTCGTCCCTGGCGCGGGGCGCGCGGGCCTCCGGCGCGGCGGCCGAGATCGTCATCCATGACGCCAGCCCCTTTGCGCGGGCCCGCATCGCCGAGCTCGGCCTCGCCGATCAGGTGACGCTGAGCGCCGAGGAGGCCGTGACCGGCGCCGACCTGATCATCTTCGCCACCCCGGTGCGAGCCATCGGCGAGGCCGCGGCCGCCTGCGCCCACGCCATCGCGCCCGGCGCCATCGTCAGCGATGTGGGCTCGGTGAAGGCCGCCGTCAGCGAGGCCCTCTCCGCCGCCCTGCCCGACAGCGTCCACATCGTGCCGGGCCATCCCATCGCCGGCACCGAGCAGTCGGGCCCCGACGCCGGCTTCGCCGAGCTGTTCCACCAGCGCTGGGTGATCCTGACCCCCCAGGCCCGGGAAGACGACGCCTATCTGGAGGCCGTCCAGCGGCTGGCCGACTTCTGGACCGCCCTGGGGGCCCAGGTGGAGCGGATGGACGACAAGCATCACGACCTCGTCCTGGCCGTCACCAGCCACCTGCCCCACCTGATCGCCTACAATATCGTCGGCACCGCCGCCGACATGGAGGAGGTCACCCGGGCCGAGGTGATGAAATACTCCGCCGGGGGCTTCCGCGACTTCACCCGTATCGCGGCGTCCGACCCCACCATGTGGCGCGACATCTTCCTGACCAACAAGGACGCGGTGCTGGAGGTCCTGGGCCGCTTCACCGAGGACCTGCAGGCCCTGTCGCGGGCCATCCGCTGGGGCGAGGGCGACAAGCTGTTTGATCTATTCAGCCGCACCCGGGAAATCCGTCGCGGCGTCATCGAGGCCGGCCAGGAAAGCGCCGAGCCGGACTTCGGCCGAAAGCGGGGCGGCTGATGCCCGGCATGGCCTGGCTGGCCATCGCCATCGTCGCCGAGGTGATCGCCACCACGGCGCTGAAGGCTTCGGATGGCTTCCGCAACACCATCCCCTCGGTGATCACCGCCACCGGCTACGCCATCGCCTTTTGGGGCATGTCCCAGGCCATGCGCACCTTGCCCGTGGGGATCGTCTACGCCCTGTGGTCGGGCGTCGGGATCGTCCTGATCACCGCCATCGCCTGGGTCCTCTACCGCCAGCAGATCGACACCGCCGGCCTTATAGGCATCGGCCTGATCCTGGCCGGCGTGGTGGTGATCCAGGTGTTCTCGAAGGCGACGGCTTAGCCTTCTTCTCCCTCACCGCCCCTCCCCTCGTCATGCTCGGGCTTGTCCCGAGCATCCCTGTCGAGGGCGGGCGCCTGCGTCGAGAGGGATCCTGGGCACAGGGCCCAGGATGACGGTGGAGGAAGAGCCCTCCCAACTTCTTGTCACCCCCAGACTTGATCCGGGGGTCCATGAACACAGCCGTTCGCCGGTGTTCATGGATGGCCCGGTCAAGCCGGGTCATGACGGACAATGGGGTGACAGGGCGCACGCGCCCTTGGCGGATCACTCCTCCGGCGCAGCCACTCCCGGTCCGTCCGTCTTCAAGAACTCAGCCGTCGCCTCGATGGCCTCCACCAGGCCCAGGCGCTGGATCTCCACGCCCGGCGGCAGGCTGGAGAACAGGCGGGTGGGGGCGGCCGCATCCAGCATGACAAAGACCCCCTTGTCGTCGGCCCGGCGGATCAGGCGGCCGAAGGCCTGGGCGATGCGGCCCCGGGCGATGGAGTCGTCATAGCCCTTGCCGCCAAAGCGGACCCGGCGGGCCTTGTGCAGGATGTCAGGGCGCGGCCACGGCACCCGGTCAAAGACCAGCAGGCGCAGGGACCGACCCGGCACATCGACGCCGTCCCGGACCGCGTCGGTGCCCAGCAGGCAGGCGTCCTCCTCGGCCCGGAAGATGTCCACCAGGGCGCCGACCTCGAGGGCGTCCATATGCTGGGCGTAGAGGGCCAGGCCCTTGTCGGCCAGGGGGGCGGCGATGCGCTCATGCACCGCGCGCAGCCGGCGAATGGCGGTGAACAGGCCAAGGCCGCCGCCGCCCGCCGCCAGGAACAGCTCGCGCATGGCCGCGGCCACCTGGCGGGGATCGTCCTTGCCCACATCGGTGACCACGAAGGCCCGCGCATTGGCGGCGTAGTCGAAGGGCGAGGCGAGCTTCAGGGTCTTGGGCCGGTCAGGCAGGCGCGCAGCCCCGGTGCGCATCTCGGCCAGCGCAAACGGATCATCCAGGCCCGGATCGGCCAGGGTGGCGCTGGTCACCAGCACCCCGTGGGCCGGCGCGATGACGGCGTTGGTCAGGGGCTCGGTGGGATCGACCCAATGCCTGCGACAGGCGGCGTCCACCACCCGGCCATAAAGGAAGGTGGCGTCGAACCAATCGACGAAGTCCGGGTCGTCCTCGGCGTCCTCGTCAATGGCCCGCAGCATGGAGCGCCAGGCCGGCAGCGTCATGCGCGCCCGGCGATCCAGCCCCCGCAGCGCCCCTTCGATCCGCGCCCGCTCGCTCGGCCCCAGCGTCGCAGCCTCGGCGTCGAGCAGGTCCTCCAGATGCCGGGCGAGCGCCAGCAGAGGCGCCTCGATGCGGGCGAGCGCTGCGGCGGCCTCCCGGGCGGTGTCGCGCACCAGATCGAGCGCCGGCCGCGCGGCGCACTCCATGCCCACCTCCGACGGTGCGGCCCGCGCACGAAGTTGCTCCAGCACGGCGACCAGGAAGGCCTCGATGGCGCCGATGGGGTTCACCTCGCCAGTGGCCGGCGCGATGCGGCCAGACCAGCCCTCGCCCGGCAGGGCGGCGGCCGCATGCAGGGCGGCCAGCAGGGCGCGCTTGGCCTCGTCGGCGTCGCCCAGCACATCCATCAGCCGGGCCTCCAGCCCCCGTCCCCGGCGACCCCGGCCCTCAGGCCCCCGCAGCCAGCGGCGCAGCTCGGCAGCCTCGGCGCCGGAGATGGCGGCGGAAAAGGCGCTGTCGGCGGCCTCGAACAGGTGGTGGCCCTCGTCGAACACCAGGCGCTTTAAGTGCGCGGTCTCACTGTCGGCCTTG
>DJWR01000013.1 GCA_002441055.1 Caulobacteraceae bacterium UBA6225
TGGTCGCAGGTGATCTTGGCCTTCAAGGGCTGGCCGCAGGGCCGGTGATAGGTGATCAGCGGCGGCCCCTTGCCGCCGTCGAGCCATCGGTCACCCCACCGATTCAGCTCGGCGATCATCGGATAGAGGTCCCGGCCCTGGTCGGTCAGCCGGTATTCCCAGCGCTGCGGCTTGTCCTGGTAGAGGGTCTTGCGCAGCACGCCGAGGTCGACCAGTCGGGCGAGCCGGTCAGACAAGATGTTGGGGGCGATCCCCAGGGCGGACTGCAGGTCGCCGAACCGCCGGCGCCCCATGAAGGCTGAGGCGATGACGTGGGAGGTCCAGCGGTCGCCCAGCACCTGGAAGGCGCGGTCCAGCATGGGATTCCCCGCATTCAGGGCGTCGGCCGGCACGATGGAGCGACGCTGCGCCCGGGGCGGCTGGCTTGGCTCAAACCCGGCGCCTGGCCCGTCGATCACACGAACATCGCGAGCGGTGACCACCTCCCCGCAGCAGCCGCAACGGTACTCCGGGGTGAAGGGCTTGCCGCAGGTATGGCGCACCTGGTGGGCCGGGTGGGTCGGATCGAAGAACCAGCGCTTCTCCCAGGCGATGATCATCAGAGCGAGGCTGTAGAGATCTCGGCCCATCTCGGTGAGGCGGTATTCCTCCCGGACGGGACGGTCCTGGTAGCGCACCTTCTCCAGCACGCCGGCCGCCGTCAGACGCCTTAGCCGGTCGGTCAGAAGACTGCGGGCGACGCCGATCCTGCCCTGGAAATCCTCGAACCGCCGGACCCTCTGGAACGCCAGATAGAGGATCATCAGGGTCCAGCGATCGCCGAGAATGTTAAGGGCCCGGGTGGCGGAATTGGCCTGGACGAGCTGGGTCGTCCGGCGGGCGTCCGCGGGCGGGCTGGAGCTTGAGTCGGCCATGGGATCTCGGCGTTACGGGCGGCCGGACCCTTGGAGGCCGCCGCCGCCTTGTCAACCCGGAGCGGCGGAGACGGCGACCGGGCCTCAGAGCTCCTCCAGAGGCCGGGCTGGCTTGGGCGGCCACGGGATGAAGGGCGAGGTGCGGCGGGCATAGTCCTCATAGGCCGGCTTGCGCCGACGCATGCGGCCCTCGACCGTCGGCATGCCGCTCCAGCGGGTGAGCGTATAGACGAGGTAGATCGGCCCGATCACCGCGAACAGGCCAGGCGTCGTCTCCGCCGCCACCAGCCACAGGCCCCACCAGACGCAGGCGTCGCCGAAATAGTTGGGATGGCGGGTGTAGCGCCACAGGCCGGTGTCCAGGACCTGGCCGGCGTTCTCGGGGTTCTTCTGGAAGCGGACGAGCTGCCAGTCGCCCAGGCTTTCGAAGAGAATGCCGAAAAGGGCGAGCCCCGCCCCCACATAGCCGATCACGCCGAGGGCCGCCGGCTCGTCGGCGATCTGGCCGAGTTGCACAGGCAGGCAGACCAGCCAGAGCAGCGGCATCTGCAGCAGGAAGACCAGGCGGAAGGAGGCGTAGCCATAGTTCCAGCCACGCTCGGCCTTGGCCTTCTCCATCATGCGCACATAACGGCGGTCCGGCCCGTGGTCGCGCCAGCGCCACAGAAGATAGCCCCCCAGGCGCACGGCCCAGAGGGCGCATATCACCGTGAGGACCAGGCGCCGCTCGGTGTCGCCGCCGGTCTGGATGAAGGTGGCCACGGCCACCACGCCCATGCCTAGAGCCCACAGGCTGTCCACCGGTGTCGGATCGCGCATGGCCCAGCACACCGCCCAGGCCAGGATGAACAGGGCCAGCACCACCAGGGCGTTGATCCCCAGGACCGCCACGATTTCAAGCATGGTTCCCCCCGCCCCTCACGCGAGGGGTCTTTAGTTCGTCTTTCTATGCAAGCCACTAGAGGCTCTAACGCCCCACAAGGGTCAGGCGGCCTCAGTTCCCACGACCAGGCTCACCGTCGTGGTGGTGGAGCCACCGATGTTGAGGGTCTGGCAGGTGCGAGCCCCCTCCACCTGATAGTCGCCGGCCTGGCCAGTGACCTGCTTGCAAGCGTCCAGCGCCATGCGCACGCCCGTGGCCCCCACAGGATGGCCGAGGCCGATCAGCCCGCCCGATGGATTGACCGGCAGGGCGCCGCCAATCTCGATCATCCCGGACTCAACAGCCTTCCAGGCCTCGCCGGGCGCCGTCAGGCCCAGATGATCGATGGCCATGTATTCGGTGATGGTGAAGCAGTCGTGGGTCTCGACCACGTCGATCTGGTCAAGCGCCGTGACGCCGGCCCGACGGCGGGCGTCCTCGATGGCCCGGCGGACCTGGGGAAAGACATCGGGGCTGATCAGCGCTGGCGCGGACCTTGGCGTCATAGGAGATGGGCGCCGAGCGATGGCCCCAGCCCTTGATCTGGGCGAGGCTCTCCAGGGGGATCCCCCGACGGGCGGCGTATTCGGCGGCCTTGCGGTCAGAGGCCAGGAAGACCACGGCCGCCCCGTCGGTCACCTGACCGCAGTCCTGCTTGCGGGTGCGGCCCTCCACCACCGGGTTGGCGACGTCGTCCAGGGTGAAGCTGTCCTCGCCGAACGCCCACTGCCGCGTCTGGGCGTTGGGATTGCGCTTGGCGTTCTCGAAATTGATCTGGGCGATACGCATCAGGTGCGCGGAATCGAGGCCGTAGCGGCGCTCATACTCATCGGCCAGGTCCGCGCCCTGGCGGGCCCAGTTGGCCGCGAAGTCGCTCTGCCAGCCGCCCAGAATATAGACCATGGTCGTCTCCTCGAGCCGTTGCGGCTCTTCTGATTTGTCCGTCTGATTATACAAGCCACCAGGGTTTCGCCAAGGGTCGGACCCGAGACGGGCCCGTTTGAGCGTACAATTGG
>DJWR01000098.1 GCA_002441055.1 Caulobacteraceae bacterium UBA6225
AAGGCGGTCCTCACCGGAGGGGCACTGCTGGTCAAACTAGCCGCGCTTTCACCGTCATCTCGTCTGTGGCGAAATATGCGCAAGACTTAGACGCAGCCTGGACCGTCATCCTCGATCATGCGGCGGCATCGGCCGCGGCGGGCCGCGCGGTGAACAGCCCAGCCTTCTTCATCGCGGGGCTCAAAGAGCGAGACGAGGAGGCGGTTGAGCGGCTGCTGGATGCCGCCTTGGACGACGACCGTCTTAGGCCGATTTTCGTCACGATGCAGATCAACGCAGGCATCAACGCGCGAGGCTGCGAGCGCTTGATCCAAGCGGTCACGATCCCAGAAATCCCCACGCTTAGCTTTATGGGCCTCATGTACGGAGGTGCGTGCTCGAAGCTTTTAGGTGAAGAGTTCAAAGCCATGATCCTTGCGATCGCTGACCGGGACGAGGGAGTGACGGTTGCCGCTGAGATTATGCACATGCGGATTTTCGGCCTTCGCTCGGACAAGCGCGAAGTTTCTGATGCAGATCAGGAAGCCGGGCGTGAGCTCCTCCGGCGGATGCGTTTCAACTCTTCCATGCACAAGCTGACACGGGACCTCGCGGAAATCGCAGACGCTTGCCTAGCGGAACACCGAGACGAAGAACTCGCTCGTGAAATCTGCGCGCAGCTTCGCGAGGGCGCAAAAAGCTGGGGTATCATGGCTTCCGATTTCGGTGATCTGGTTGGAGTGCTCGGGCGAAAATTCCCTCTCGCCGTGCTCGATGTGCTGGTCGAACAGCCGGGGCCGGAAAGCGGTCGAAGCCTGTTTCGATCGTTCCGCGAGAACCGGCCATGCCCCCTCCGTGAGATCGACGATGATGCCCTGCTTCGATGGGTGCATGACAAGCCAGGGTCCAGATTCACGTTGCTGGCCGGCACGATCGGCGCTTGGGGGCCACCTGCGACAGTGGAGGACGAGGAAGAAGACACGGTGCCAGCGGGGGAACGCCTAGCATGGACGTCGGCCATGCGGCGGCTCATCCGCGAGGCTCCAGATCCCGCGGCTGTGCTCGAAGCTCTACGGGTGCGACTCCATCCGTCAAGTTGGAGCGGGTCGCTCACCGACAAGCTCTCGGCGCGGCTACCCCTGCTCGAAGCCCTTACTGAAGAGACCGACCCGAGGATTTCTGGTTGGGCGTCGGTTGAACTCCCCAAGTTCCACGAAGAGATCGAGAAGGCCCGCGTCTGGGAAGCGCAGATCGATCGTGATCGCGATGAGAAATTCGAGTGGTGACTAGGAGGGCTACAAAGCTGCTGGCTGAGCACCTGGCTGGAAGCAGACCTTCCCAACATCTCAGATGAGCGCCAAGCGGTCGTCGCACCAGAGGCGATAGCCGGAACTTCTAACCTACCCCCAACTCTCCACCGCCCCGCGGCGGCGCCCGGGCGCTGACGGCGCCCCAGCGCTCACGGGCGGAAACGGCGCGGGCTCGCGGGCGGCGGCGCCGTAGAGCCAGCCCTGGGCCATGTCGACGCCGGCCTTGCGGATGACCTGCTCCACCAGGGGGGTCTCGACCATTTCGGCCAGGGTCTCGACCTTCATCTCGGCGCACATGCGCACCAGCTGGCTGATGAAGGCCGAGCCTCGGCTATCGTGCTCCAGGTCGCGGATGAAGGCGCCGTCGAACTTCACCACGTCCACATTCAGCTGCTGCAGATAGGCCAGCGAGCTGGCGCCGGCGCCGAAGTCGTCCAGGCAGATTTCGCAGCCCAGCGCGCGCAGGCTCTGCAGGTGGCGGTCGGCCTGGGGCAGGTCACCGACCGCTGCGCTCTCGGTCAGTTCAAACATCAGCCGGCCCTTGACCTGGGGATGGGCCACAAGGCGTTTGCCAAGCTCGGCCACGAAGATGGAATTGCCGATGGAGCGCCCCGACAGGTTCACCGCCAGGATCAGGTCTGGCCGGCGGGTCAGGTGCTCCAGGGCCTTGTCCACCACTGCGGAGTCGAGCGCGCAGACCAGGTCCAGCTCCTCGGCCATGCGGATCATGGGGAAGGGGGCGCCCTGGTCGCCGAACCGGATCAGGGCCTCATAGTGGTGCAGGCGGGCGGGGCCTTTGAGGCTGACCACCGGCTGGAAGAAGAGGGCGAAGTCCCGGGCCTCAACCCGTTTGCCCAGGGCGTTCACCTGGGCCATCGTCTTGGCCACCGAGCGCTCGAAGGCCTGGCTGAGGTCGGCCGGCGGGGTGCTGGCGCCGCCTTCGCTGAGGAAGCCGTCCATGGTGTAGCGCACGGCGCGCAGCATGTGGTCAGCCGCCAGCTCGCCGCAGCCGCCGACGGCGTGGACCACCGGCGCGATGTCCAGGGCGGGGTCCAGGTCCAGCAGGTGGGCGATGCGGCGGGACAGCTCCTGGGGCGTCTCACGGCCTTCGCGCAGCAGGGCGTAACGGTCATTGCCCAGACCGGCGGCCGAGCCGCCGCTATAGGACTGGGCGCGGATGACGGCGGCCAGGCGGGCGCGCAGCTCGGCGCCCTCGGTCTCGCCGGCCCGTTGGGCGGCGGCCTCGAACCCTGGCACATCGACCATGGCCAGCTCGATCTCCAGACCCCGGGCGCGGGCGTGCTCCAATATGGCCACCGCAGCGGTCTCAAAGGAGGCGCGGTCGTGCAGGCCATTGGGGCCGGCGGCCCTGGCGACGGTGGCCCGCGTCATCACACAGGAGACCGCACCATTATTGTTGGGAAGCCGAAAGGCCGAGAGGCTGGCGGCGCGATCCTCGCCGCCCTGGGCTGAGAGGCGCACGGTGATGGGGCCGGCCCGCATGCCGTCGCGCAGCCCCTTGAACACCATCTTGACCAGCTCGCGGTCGTCGGCGGCCACGAAGTCGAACAGGAAGGCGCCTTCGAGAGCCTGGTCCTTGGAGCCCGCCAGGGCCTCGCCGGCGCCAAGCGCGGTGGTGATCTGGCCGTCGGCCGAGGTCTCGATCAGGAGATCGGCCGAGGCGAAGGCGAACCCCAGCAGGGCTTTGTGGGTCAGCTGCAAAACGGCCTCCTGTGCGAGACCTATCCTGCGGGCTCACGCTTAATCTCGCGTAACACTGGCGTCAAAAACCTGCGACATAAGGGCCCAAAGCCACCCATTTTCGGTAGGTTTCGGGCCCATTAACGGCCCAAATCGACCCCTGGAGCGCCCATGTCCCTCGCCCTGATGCTCGCCGCGGCCCTGGTCGCCGCCCCTGGCTGTGATCTTGAGGCGCCCCATGGGAACGGCGGCTGCACCCGCGAGGCCATCGACCAGCTGCCGATCAATGCGCTGCAGGCGGTGGGTACGCACAACTCCTACAAGCTCGCCATCGCCCCGGCGGAGATGGCCCTGTTGCGGGCCATGGCGCCCCAGCAGGCCGCCGGCCTCGACTACGCCCACGCCCCTTTGAGCGCGCAGCTGGCGGCCGGGGCCAGGCAACTGGAGATCGACGTCCTGAACGACCCCGATCCTGGCCGCTATGCCCGGCCCCTCGGCCAGCGCATGGCGCCGGGGACGACGCCCTATGATCTGGCCCCGCTCGCCCAGCCGGGGCTGAAGGTCATGCATGTGCAGGATATTGATTATCGCAGTAACTGCCCGCTGTTTGCCGGCTGCCTCGCCGAGGTGGCGGCCTGGTCCAGGGCCAATCCCGACCATGCGCCCCTGCTGATCCTCTTGAACCTGAAGGAGGGGGCGGCCCTGCCTGCGCCCGGCGCAGTCACGCCCGCGCCCTTTGACGCCGCGGCCATGGACGCCGTGGACGCTGAGATCCGCAGCGTGTTTTCCGACGACGCCCTGATCACCCCTGATCAGGTGCAGGGGGACCATCCGACCCTGCGCGCCGCCGTCGCGGCCGGCGCCTGGCCGACCCTGGGGCAGGCCCGTGGACGGGTCATGTTCGCCCTGGACGCTCCGCGCAGTCAGGTGGACCTTTACCG
>DJWR01000076.1 GCA_002441055.1 Caulobacteraceae bacterium UBA6225
CACATGATGTAGGACAGGATCGCGCCGGACGAGCCCACCAGGGCGCCGGTGATGATCAGGGTGGTGTTCTCGAGCGTAAAGCCCAGGGCCGCGGCCGCCCAGCCGGAATAGGAATTCAGCATCGAGACGACGACGGGCATGTCGGCGCCGCCGATGGGGATGATCAGCGTGACGCCGATGAGCAGGGCCAGCGCGAAGATGCCCCAGAAGGCCCAGACGGCCGCGCCGCCGCTCATCACCAGCACCACCACCAGGGCGACGATGCCGCCGGCGATGGCCAGGTTCAGCAGGTGGCGGGCCGGCAGCAGGATGGGGGCGCCGGACATGTTGCCGTTCAGCTTGGCGAAGGCGATCACCGAGCCGGTGAAGGTCACCGCCCCGATGGCGAGGCCCAAGGACAGCTCGATCAGGGAGATCAGGTGGATTTCGCCCGCCACGCCGATGCCATAGGCCTCCGGCGTATAGATCGCCGCCACCGCCACCAGACAGGCGGCGAGGCCGACCAGGCTGTGAAAGGCCGCCACCAGCTGGGGCATGGAGGTCATGGCCACCTTGCGGGCGATGACCGCGCCGACCCCGCCGCCGATGGCCACACCACCCAGGATCAGGGCGAGCGTCAGGCCGTCCAACGCGCCCTGGCCCAACAGGGTCGCCATCACCGTGCCGACGGCGATGGCCATGCCGATCATGCCATTGCGGTTGCCGGCCCGGCTGGTCTCGGGGCTCGAAAGGCCGCGCAGGGCCAGGATGAAGAGAACCCCGGAAACGAGGTAGAGGATGGCCGCGAGATTGGCGTTCATGATCGTGCCCCTTTAGCCGGCTCTACTTCTGCTTCTTCTTGTACATGGCGAGCATGCGTTGGGTGACCAGGAAGCCCCCGAAGATGTTTACCGCCGCCAGCGCAGCGGCCAGGGCGCCGGCGCCCTTGGAGATCATCACGCTGCCGCTGAGAGCTGCGCCTTCGGCCCCATGGGCGGCGGCGGCCAGCAGGGCGCCGACGATGATCACTGAGGAGATGGCGTTGGTCACGGCCATCAAGGGCGTGTGCAGGGCCGGCGTGACGCTCCAGACCACATAGTAGCCCACGAAGATGGCGAGCACGAAAATCGCCAGACGGAAGACGGTGGGATCGACAGATTCCATGGGGAACGTCCTCTCTTGATCTCGGATCAGTTGGCCAGGGCCGGGTGGACCACAGCGCCCGCGCGGGTCACCAGGGCGGCCTTGAGGATCTCGTCCTCATAGTCGGGGGCGAAGGCGCCTTCCTTGTCCAGCAACAGACCGGCGAAGGCGGCGAGGTTGCGGGCGTAGAGCGCAGAGGCGTCAGCGGCGATGCGGCCGGGCAGATTGGCGTAACCGACGATCTTCACCCCGCCGGTCTCCACGACCTGGCCAGCGACCGCGCCCTCCACATTGCCGCCCTGTTCAACGGCGATGTCGACGATGACCGAGCCTGGCCGCATGGAGGCCACCTGGGCGGCGCTGACCAGACGTGGGGCCGGCCGGCCGGGGATCAGGGCCGTGGTGACGACGATGTCCTGCTTGCGGATATGCTCGGACACCAGGGCCGCCTGCTTGGCCTGGTACTCGGCGCTCATCTCCTTGGCGTAGCCGGCGGCGGTCTCGGCGGCCTTGAATTCCTCATCCTCGACGGCGATGAACTTGGCGCCCAGGCTCTCCACCTGTTCCTTGGCTGCGGGTCGCACGTCAGTGGCGGTGACCACCGCGCCCAGACGCCGCGCCGTGGCGATGGCCTGCAGGCCGGCGACGCCAGCCCCCATGACGAAGACCTTGGCCGCGGCCACGGTGCCAGCGGCCGTCATCATCATCGGCAGGACCTTGCCATAGGCGTTGGCGCCTTCCAGCACGGCGCGATAGCCGGCCAGATTGGCCTGGGAGGACAGGACGTCCATCACCTGGGCCCGGGTGATTCGCGGAACGAACTCCATGGAAAATGCGCTGACCCCTTTGCCCGCCAGGGCCTGCAGGGTGGCCTTGTCCTGGTGCGGGTTCAGCATGCCGATGACGATCGCATCGGCCTTCAGACCGGCGATCTCCTCAGGCGTCGGGCCGCGCACCTTGAACAGGATGTCGGCCTTGGCCAGCGCCGCCTCCAGGCCGCACACCTCGGCGCCTGCCGCGGCGTAGTCGGCGTCGGGATAGGAGGAGGCCTCCCCGGCCCCGGACTCTACCGCCACGGTGAAGCCCGCAGCGATCAGCTTCTTCACCGTATCCGGCGTCGTGGCGACGCGGGTTTCCCCGTCGCGGCGTTCCTTGGTGACGGCGATGACGGCCATGGTCGAGGTCTCCCCGGTCGGAAAAGCCGGCGGACCTTAGGGATGTCAGTGGGCCCTTGTCCAGAAATCGATCCGCGATTTCCAAACGTTTGTTTGAGCGGCGTGAGCTTTAGCCATTCAGTCGCGCGAACGCCGCCCGGGGTGCAGGACGGGGGCGGCGGCTGTCTCGCCGAAAGATAAGCGGTGTTTAGTGAGCCTGGTCCGGCTTGTCGCGCAGCACCAGGAAGCCGATCGCGGCGGTCACGACGGCCGAGATCAGGCCGGCCATGAAGCCGCCCGGGGTGCAGAACCAGACAGTGAACAGCAGCAGGATGGCGACGATGGCCAGGGAGCCCCACTTGGTCATGCCCATGAACAGGTCATAGGTGGCCAGCTGTTCCTGGATTTCCATTTCGCCGCGGTGATAGTCGGAAGCCTGTTCGCCCATGGCGGCCGGGTCTCTCTCTTACGGAAGCTGATTGACAGCGGTGCTACACGAGAGCGCGCGCCGGCTCAAGACGGCCAAGTCTTCAACAGCGTGCGCAGGGCGGCCACCAGGGCCAGGGGCTGATCGACCATCACATGATGGTTAGCCTCCGGAATGGCGATCTCGATCATGTCGGCCGGCAGGGGGTTGGGCGTTCCGTCCTGGCGACGGGCGATCACCTGGGACTGTTCCCCGTGAATATGAGCCACCGGCACCTCGACCCTGGGCGGGCCCTCTGTGACCAGGGCGGTCATGGCGCTGCGGTCGAGCTTGTTCCACATGGCCGGATCGAACATCCAGGTCCAACCCTCGCCGGACCCATCCTCCAGCGGAGCCCGCTTGAGGGACTTCCGCGCGATGAAGTCGGCGACGAACAGGTGGCCGGCCGCCTGCGGAGGCATGAAGCGGAAGCGGGCGAGCGCCTGCTCCAGGGTCGCATAGACCCGCTTGGGCCGGTCAGTGGTGGGGATGTTGCGCACCTGCTCCATGCGGCGCTCCATCTCCTCGCGCTCCTTGGGCGGTGGACCGCCGAAGCCGGTGTCCACCAGAACCGCAGCGGCCATCCGTTCAGGATAGCGGCTGGCGGCATAGAAGACCTGCGAGCCGCCAAAGGAGTGGCCGATATAGATGGGCTTGCGTCCGCCCTCATAGAGGCCGGTGGCCCTCGCCACGGCTTCGGCGTCCTCGGCGAAATCCTGGAAGGCGTAGGAGTCGCGCCAGTCCGAGGCGCCCATGCCAGCCAGTGACATGGAGGCGACCCGATAATCCTCGGCCAGATAGGGGGCGATGAAGCTCCACCAGTCGGCATGGGCGCTGTTGCCATGCACCAGCAGCAGGCCAGGCTTGCCCACCTCGCCCCAGGTCAGCACCTCGATCCGGGTGCCCATCGAGGTGACGAAGCTGCGCTGCGGCTCCTTGGCGATAACAGCCTCGAACCAGGCGGGGGCCGGCGGCTTCTCGCCCTTGAACGGCGCCAGCGGCGCCTGGATTTCCGGCGGCAGCTCGCCGGGCTTGGTGGGGACAGGCCGGTCGTCCTCAAATTCAGCGGTGGCGACGGCGGGGGGTGTCTTGCTCTGGTCGGTCATGGGTCAGGCCTGCCGCGCCTGGCGATCGCCCGGCGTCCGTTTGATGTTGCGCAGGCCCTTGAAGACGCCGGAGCCGGTCATCAGCAACCGATCGCCGCACCAGATCTTGCCACGCACGGTGAAGATGTCGTCCTGCTCGGAAACGATCTCGCTGCCGCCTTCGACCCAGTCGCCCATCTGAGCGCCCGAGAGGAAGTCTGTGGTCAGGCGCACCGTGACCCAACCGATTTCCCGCTGGTTGGAGATCACCCGGCCCCAGGCCATGTCGGCGAAGCTCATCAGCATGCCGCCGTGGCAGTTGTTCATGCCGTTGGCGTGATGCTCTTCCACGCGGAAGGCCATGATCTCGTTATTGGCCTCGTCCCGCTTGGAATAGAAGGGGCCGACCGTGCGGCCAAAGCCGCGCTGCCAGAGGTTGATCACATAGCCGTCCGGAACGACGGCGGCCTGCAGGGGGGTCAGATCATCGGACATGCCCTGCTGACTAACGCGCGTTTGAAAAATAACAAGACTTGAGGCGCAATTCGCCCCCGGCCCCGAAGGGTCAGACCAGGGCTTCGAACTCGTCCACCAGGCGCTCCATCTGGGTCATGCCTGCCGCCCAGAAGGCCTTCTCCCGGGGGTTGAGGCCAAAGGGCGCCAGGGCCTCCACATAGGTCTTGGATCCACCGGCGGCGAGCAGGTCCTCATAGAGGGGCGCGAAGCCCTGCGGATCCTCCCGGCGCTTCTCCATCAGGCCCCGCACCAGCAGGTCGCCGAAGGCGTAGGCGTAGACATAGAAGGGGGCGTGGGCAAAGTGGCTGACATAGGCCCAGTAGTGCTCATAGCCGGCGTTCAGCTTGATGGCCGGCCCCAGGCTCTCGCCCATGACCTGCATCCAGATGGCCGAGATCTCATCGGCTGACACCTCGCCGCTCAGGCGGGCGGTGTGGAAGGCGGTCTCGAACTTGTGGAAGGCGATCTGGCGGACCACCGTGTTCAGTCCGTCCTCGATCTTGCCGGCCAGCAGGCCGCGGCGCTCAGCGTCGGTGGCGCCAGCCATCAGACGTTCGAACACCAGGCCTTCGCCAAAGATCGAGGCGGTTTCGGCCAGCGTCAGGGGCGTGTCGGCCAGCAGGGTGCCCAGCGGCGCGCATAGAGTCTGGTGAACGGCGTGACCCAGCTCATGGGCCAGGGTGAGCACGTCGCGGCGCTCGCCCATATAGTTCATGAACACATAGGGGTGCCGGTCGGCCGCCACCGGGTGGGAATAGGCGCCCGACTGCTTGCCAGCCCGCGGGCGGGCGTCGATCCAGGGCTTGGTGAAGAAGGTCTGGGCGGTGTCGGCGAACCGCGGCGCCAGCGCCTGGAAGGATTCCAGCACCATCTCCTGGGCCTGGGGCCATGTGTAAGTCCGGGGCGCCGCCGCATCGAGGGGCGCATTGCGGTCCCAGTAGTCCAGGCTCTTGCGGCCCATGACCTTGGCCTTGAGCGCGTAGTAGCGGTGGCTGACGGCGGGGTAGGCCTCCGTGACCGCTTCCACCAGGGCTTCGACGGCGTCGGCGTCCACCTCATTGGCCAGGTGGCGGGAGGCCGCCGGGCTCGGATACTTCCGCCAGCGGTCGTCCACCTGCTTTTCGTAGGCCAGGGTGTTGAGACACAGCGCCAGGGTCGAGGTCCGCGCCTCCAGCGCCTTGGCCAGCCCCTGAGCGGCCTGTTTGCGCCGGGCGCCGTCCGGGTCCGACAGGCGGTTGAGGGTCTCGGGCAGGGTCAGGGTCTCCGAGCCCACCTTGGCGGTGAGCTTGGCCAGCGTCTCGTCATAGAGGCGCACCCAGTTGGCGACGCCTGGCCCCCGGTCGATCATCAGGCGCTCTAGCTCGGCGCTCAGTTCGTGGGGCCGCGACAGGCGCACGCGGCGCAGCCAGGGCAGCCAGCGTCTGGCCGGCGCATGGGCGGCCAGGGCCGCGTCCAGCTCGGCCTCGTCCAGCTGGTTGATCTCCAGGGTGAAGAACAGGGTCTCGGCCCCGATCACCGCCGCCTTGGTGCGGAAATCGCCCTCGAACTTGGCCCAGGCCGGATTGTCCCGCGCCGTGCTCGACGACAGGGAGGCATAGGCGCCGACGCCGTAGAGGGCGTTGGTCCCCACCTCATAGAGGGCGATGGTCTCGTCCAGCCGACGGCCCAGGGTCTCGGGCTCCCCCCGGGCGGCCACCAGCTTGCCCTGATAGGTCAGGAGCTCGGCGGCCGCCTTGCGGGCCTTGTCCAGGTCGGCCTCGATCTGCGGGTCGTCGCGACCGGCATAGAGGTCGTCCAGGCGCCATTCGGGCAGGGTGTCGGTCTTGAGCGGTGCGTTCATGGGGGCGATCTAAGCACGCCACGCGCCCGCCGCCACCCCTATCTCCCCGCCTTCGCCGCAGGCGCGGCTGCGCCCTTCCGCGCCTCGGCCAGCACATAGGCGCGGATGTTCTCGGCGTCCGCCTCGGAGAGGTAGCGCGAGAAGCCCGCCATGCCCCTGGGGGCCAGCGCCCCATAGAGCACCACCGACGACCAGTTCTCGTCCGACAGCAGGATCTGCGAGCGCTTCAGGTCCGGCAAGTAGCGGCCCGAGGCGTTGGCCCCGTGGCAGACCTGGCAATATTGCTGGAAGCTGGCAAAGCCGGCCTTGGCGTTCCCGGTGGAGCTCACCCCCGTGAGGTCGAGGGGCTCCACCTGCGGCAGGTCATAGGTCGGGGCGGTCGCCGTTCCGCCGAGCTTGAAGACCAGCAGACGGCCCGGCAGTCGCGAGCGGTCGGGCAGTAGGGCCGGCGAGGACAGGGCGCCGGCGCCGCCGTAACCGACCATCAGGGCCACATACTGCTCGCCGTCGATCTCATAGGTCGAAGGCGGGGCGATCACCCCGTTCACCGTCTCATAGGACCAGAGCTTGGCGCCGGTGGCCGCGTCATAGGCCGAGAAGGTCCCCTCCGCAGCCCCCTGGAACACCAGGCCGCCGGCCGTGGTCAGTACGCCGGCGTTCCAGAAGAAGGGATGCTCGACGGTCCAGCGGGCCTTCTGGGCCACCGGGTCCCAGGCGATCAGCTGGCCCTTCACCATGGCCTTCAGGCCCGCCAGCTGGGCGGCGTCATCCGGCAGGGCGTTGGCCAGGAAGTCGGTGCCGACATTCCAGGCGCCGGGCTGATGGCGATAGTTGGCGTCGTTCACATAGGCGAAGGGGACCACCTGGGCGGGGATATAGACCAGTCCCGTCTGCGGGTTGAAGGCCATGGGATGCCAGTTATGGGCCCCGAACGGCGCGGGGATCTGCAGGGAGGGGGCGTCACGATATCGGGCGCCAGGCGCCTCGATCGGACGGCCCGTGGCCTTGTCGACCCCGGTGGCCCAGGTGATCGGCACATAGGGCTCGGCCGAGATCAGCTCGCCGGTGGCCCGGTCCAGCACATAGAAGAAGCCGTTCTTGGGGGCCTGCATCAGCACCTGGCGCGTCTGGCCCGCGATGGTCAGCTCCGACAGGATGATGTGCTGGGTGGCGGTATAGTCCCAGCTCTCGCCCGGCGTAGTCTGATAGTGCCAGACGTACTGGCCGGTATCGGGCTTCAGCGCCAGGATCGAGGAAACGAACAGGTTGTCGCCCTTCCCGTCCGACCGCTTTTCGTGGTTCCAGGGCGTGCCGTTGCCGACACCGACATAGAGCAGGTCGAGCGTGGGGTCGTAGGCCATGGAATCCCAGACCGTCGCCCCGCCGCCTGTGGCCTTCCAGCCGTCGCCAAACCAGGTGCCGGCCGCCTTCTCCGCCAGGATGGCGTCAGAGGCCGCCCCATCGGGTTGGCCGTCGGGATTGGGGGCGGTGAAGAAGCGCCAGATCAGGGCGCCGGTCTCGGCGTCATAGGCCGACAGATAGCCGCGCACCCCGTATTCGGCGCCGCCATTGCCTATCAGCACCTTGCCTTTGACGACCCGCGGGGCGCCGGTGATGGTGTAGGGCTTGGCGGTGTCGGTGGTCTGGACCGACCACGCCTCGGCGCCGGTCTCGGCGTCCAGCGCGATCAGGCGGCCATCGAGGGCGCCCACATAGACCTTGCCGCCCCAGACGGCGACCCCGCGATTGACCACGTCGCAGCAGGCGTCGAAGGCCTTTTCGCCGGCCACCTTGGGGTCATAGGACCATTTCAGCGCGCCCGTGGCGGCGTCAAAGGCGAAGACCTTGGACCAGGCCGTGGTGGTGTAGAGCACCCCGTCCTTGACGATGGGGGTCGCCTCCTGGCCGCGGTCGGTGTCGAACTCATAGGACCAGGCCAGCCCCAACTCCCCCACCGACTCGGTATTGATCTGGGTCAGCGGGCTGAACCGCTGCTCCGAATAGGACCGGCCATAGGATAGCCATTCGGCGTTGGTCTCGGCGGCCTCAAGCCGCGCCTGATCCACATCCTTGGGACCGGCCGCTTCCTGGCAGGCGCTGAGCAGGCCAAAGCAGGCGAGCGCGATCAGAGTGAACTTGAATTGCATGACGGCCCTCCCCGGCCCGGCCGCGTTCCCGGCCCTTGGACTTCACTATGTCGCGTGCGTCGTCTCAGGCAATCCTCAGGCGCGGCTGCGTTCTGGCCGGTCGGCAAAGACTGCAGCCAAGGTGACCGCCAGGAAGGCGCCGATGGCGGACGTCCCGATCCCCACGGGATCGCCGTCGGCCGGCAGCAGCATGGCGGTGATCTGCAGGGCGACGAGAAAGCCGATGAAGACCGGGGCGGCGACGGGTCCGAGCCCCTGTCGCCCACGGCTCCAGGCCCAGGCGGCGCCGGCCATGGCGATCAGCCCAATCTCGACGGCCTGTTCGGGCACGGGATAGTTCCAAAGGCTCAGCCCAACCTTGGGCCCGCCAAACCACAGGGCCAAGTCTGGCCGGTGGACCAGGAAATCCAGCAGCCAGTGGGAGAAGACCACAGCCCCCACCATCACGGCCGCCGCCCAGGGCAGACGCAGGGCAAGCCGCGCGGCCAGGGCGCCGAGCACAGACCAGCCCGCCGCGGCGGGCAGGGAATGGGTGTAGGGCATGTGCTCCAGCACCAGGGCGCTGCCGGGCAGGTCCGGATCGACGGAGACACGCTCAACGCCTGTGATGATCAAGGCGCCCCAGCCCACATCCACCAGCTGGGCGGCCAGAGCATAGGCCCAGAGCGGCCCGCGGGGCTCGATCGCCTTGGCGGCGATGGCGGCGGCGTAATGGCCGACGAACATGATCGGTCCCTCCCCAGGGAGGCGCATCAGGGACCCGCGCCGGCCCATGGTCAAGCCTTGGCCGTTAACCCCTGACTCAGGTCTGAGAAACCCCGCCTTTACCGGCGACCTGTATCAATCCGTGACAAATGAGCCCCGCCCGGAGAGGTGGGCGTCCGGTACAGGTGGTGTCTTCAAATGACCAAGATGGTCCTTGTCGTCGACGATGATCCGACCCAGCGCAGGCTGATCCAGGCGGTCCTGGAACGGGAAGGCTTCGCCGTCGCCCACGCCGAGTCTGGCGATGCGGCCATCTCTCACCTGATGGCCGGAGCCCGGGTCGACCTGATCCTGCTGGACCTGGTCATGCCCCGCCTGTCGGGTCAGGACACGCTGAAGGAAATGCGCGCCCGCGGCTTCCATCAGCCGGTGATCGTGGTCACTGCGCAGGGCGGCATCGACACGGTCGTCCAGGCCATGCAGGCCGGCGCCTGCGACTTCTTCGTCAAGCCCGCCAGTCCGGAACGGATCATCGTCTCCATTCGCAATGCCCTGTCCATGGGCGACCTGCGGGGCGAGGTGGACCGCCTGAAGAAGCACAAGACGGGCCGCTTCACCTTCGCCGACATGGTCGGGGCTTCGGGGCCCATGACCCTGGTCAAGCGCATGGGGGAGCGGGCGGCCAAGTCGACCATCCCCATCCTGATCACCGGCGAGAGCGGCGTCGGTAAGGAAGTGATCGCCCGGGCCCTGCACGGCTCATCCGATCGCGCGGGCAAGCCGTTCGTCGCCGTGAACTGCGGGGCCCTGCCGGAAAACCTGGTGGAATCCATCCTGTTCGGCCACGAAAAGGGCAGCTTCACGGGCGCCACGGACAAGCATCTGGGCAAGTTCCAGGAAGCCAATGGCGGCACCCTGTTCCTGGACGAGGTGGGCGAGCTGCCGCTGGACATGCAGGTCAAACTGCTGCGGGCCCTGCAGGAGAGCGAGATCGATCCCGTGGGCGCCAAGCGCTCGGTGAAGGTCGATGTGCGCATCGTCTCGGCCACCAACCGCGACCTGTCCCTGGCCGTGGCCGAAGGTCACTTCCGCGAGGATCTGTTCTACCGCCTCAACGTCTTCCCTATCGAGGCGCCGGCCTTGCGCGAGCGCAAGGACGACATCCCGGCCCTGGTCGAGCACTTCATCCGCCGCTTCAATGTGGAGGAGGGCAAGAAGGTGGTGGGCTGCGCGCCCGAGACCCTGCAGCACCTGCTGGCCTTCGACTGGCCCGGCAATGTGCGTCAGCTGGAAAATGCGGTCTATCGAGCCATCGTCCTGTCGGACTCCCCCTATCTCCAGCCCTTCGACTTCCCGGCCATTTCCGGGATCGTGGCGCCGCCGCCCGCCGAGGCCGCCCCCGCGCCGCTGGCGACGGCGGCCATCTCCCCGGAGGCGGCCCGCGAACTCATGGCCGAACTGCCCAAGGACGCCCCGGTGCGGATTCTCGATGAGCGCGGCCATCTGCGGACGCTGGAGGAGATCGAGCGCGACCTGATCCAGCTGGCCATCGAAATCTATGCCGGCCACATGAGCGAGGTCGCCCGACGCCTCGGCATCGGCCGCTCCACCCTCTACCGCAAGGTCCGAGAACAGGGCCTGGACGGGGTGATCGGTGGGTCCGAGGACGGCGAGACCGAGGCCGCCTGAGGGCGCTCTGCCCTTCGCGCGTCAGCGCAAGAAAAAA
>DJWR01000155.1 GCA_002441055.1 Caulobacteraceae bacterium UBA6225
ATTTCACGTCCGACAATGTCGAGGTTAGCCTCGACAACATCTCCTCGATCCGGTTCGGCGACTATCTGAACTCGATCCCGCTGCCCGCCATTCTGGCGGTGTTCAAGGCTGAGCAGCTGGAGAATTACGGCCTGCTGACGGTCGATTCGAACCTGATCTACTCCATCGTCGACGTCCTGCTCGGCGGGCGCCGTGGCACCGCTGCCATGCGCATCGAGGGCCGTCCCTACACCACCATCGAGCGGGTGCTGGTGCAACGGATGGTCGAGGTGGTGCTGGCCGACGCCCGGGCGGCCTTCGAGCCCCTGACGCCGGTCTCCTTCGTGCTGGACCGTCTGGAAACCAATCCGCGGTTCGCCGCCATCGCCCGGCCGGCCAACGCCGCCATCCTTGTGAAGCTGCGCATCGACATGGAAGACCGCGGCGGGCGCATCGAGCTGCTGCTGCCCTATGCGACGCTCGAGCCCATTCGCAAGATGCTGCTGCAGCAGTTCATGGGCGAGAAGTTCGGCCGCGACAACATCTGGGAAGGCCACTTGGCCACCGAGCTCTGGACGACCCAGATGGAGGTCCGCTGCGTCCTCGACGAGCTGCAGATTCCGCTACAGCGCCTGCTCGACCTGCAGGTGGGCGAGACCATTGTGCTCAATGCCACGCCGGAAAGCCCGGTGGAGCTACGGGCCGGAAGCATTCCACTGACCCGCGGCCATATGGGCCGCCGCAATCACAACATCGCTGTCCGCGTCGAGGCCCCGCTCTCGCCGCAGGCTCGCAAAGCCGTGCAGAGGATCTGATGAGTCTGGTGGCGATCTCCATGAACCTCCTGCTGGCAGTTCTTCTGGCGTCGGCCCTGATCATGGGGTGGCGGCTGAACCGGCGTCTTAAAGCCCTGCGCGACAGTCATGAGGGCTTCGCCCTGGCGGTGGCCGAGCTGGACGCCGCCGCCCGGCGGGCCGAGCAGGGCCTGGCCGACCTGCGCGCCGCCACTGATGAGGCGGCCGAAACCCTTGGCGACCGCGTTTCCGAAGCCCGCCAGCTCTCCACCCGACTGGAGCGACAACTGCGTGAGGGCCCCGCCCTGATGGAGGCCGAGGAGGCCGAACGCGCCGCTGAGCGGCGGCTGGGCGCCTTGCTGTCTGGCGCCCATGAGCTGCGACCCCCGCGCCCCCGCGCTGTTCCGGACCGCGAAATCGCCCCTGTCTCCCGCCCCTCCCGACCCCTGTCGAAAATGGCCCGGGCCCTGGAGGAAGATCTGTTTGACTCCGCCCCGGCCGAGGCCGAGGCCTATCTGAGCCGAGGCCGTCGATGAAATCCGTGCCCCGCATCCTGCCCATCGTCGGCGTCGCCATTGGCGGCGTCCTGGTGGTCAACGCCCTGGCCGGGGCCCAGGCCCTGCCAGACCTGCTCTCGGGCGCCCGCGCCTTCGCCCAGGAGGCTGTGGGTGAGGGGGCCGGCGAGGCCGAGGCGGGCAAAGGCGCCGCTGAAGCTGCTCCCACGGGCGAAGGGACGGACGCCGCGGCGACCTCCACCCTGCCCAAGCCTGTGGCCGCCTGTGCGCCCACCGCCGCCGAACTGGCCCGTGAAGCCGGCCTCTCGCCGGCCGAACTTCAGGTTCTGCAGTCCCTGGGCGAGCGCCGGGGTCAGCTGGACGCCCGTGAACAGTCCCTGGAGACGCAGTTGGCCCTGATGGCCGCCGCCGAGGCCAAGCTGGACGCCAAGGTCAAGGCGCTGAACGGCCTGAAGACCGACATTGAGAGCCTGATGGGCGAGGCCGAGGTCCGCGAAAACGCCGAGGTGGCGCGGATGGTGAAGGTGTTTGAGGGCATGAAGCCCAAGGATTCCGCCGCCCGCATGACCGTGCTGGACGACTCCGTGCGCCTGCCGATCGCTGCGGCCATGAAGGAGCGGGCGCTCTCGGCCATGCTGGCGGCCATGCCCCCGGAGGAGGCCAAGCGTCTGACTGAAAGCCTGGCCAGCCGCTTTGAGGCGGCCCGCGCCCTGGGCAAGGCGCTCAACGCCACCGAAAGCGCTGCGGCCGAGGCCGCCCCGCGCCCCGCGGCCCCGGCCGCCAAGGCGGGCGACTGAGCCGGTGACCTTGCGTCGGACCCTGCGCTCCGGCGTCGCGGCGGCCTGCATCCTGGCCACGGCCGCGCCTGCGGGCGTGGCCGCCCAGGCGCCCCCCGCCGCCGCTGAGGCGCTCGAGGTCCGAGTCGCCCAGGCCCGCGGATTTTCGCGGGTGGAGTTCCAGTGGCGCGGGGTCGCGCGTATGACCAGCCGCCAGGCGGGCCAGGTCCTGACCCTGCGGTTTTCCCGCGACGCCAATCCCGACATCACGCGCCTGAGGGTCTCGCCGCCCCGGGGTCTGAAGGCCGCCCAGGCCCGCCATGTGGGCGGTGTTCTCGAGCTCGATCTGACCCTGGACGAGGGGTATGAGGCCCGCCTGGGTCAGGCCGACGGCGCAGCCTTCGTCAATATCGCGCCCAAGCCTGAGGTTGAAACTGCCCAGACCCCGGCGCCCAAGGCGGCCGCCGCCGCGCAGGCGCCCCTGGAGCCGCCTCCCAGTCGGCCCAATCCTGTTCCCAGTGACGGTGTGGTGCGCCTGGACGCTCAGCTGGTCGGCGCCCAGGCGGTTTTGCGCTTCCCCTGGGCCGCGCCAGCGGGGGCGGCGGTCTTCCGTCGGGGCGACGCGGTCTGGGTGGTGTTTGACGCGCCCGCGCGTCTGGATGTCTCCAAGGCGCCCCGGGGTTTGCGCCAGTTTTCGCGCATGGAGGCCTTCCGGGGGCCCGACTATTCGGCGGTCCGTATCGCTAGCCCCCAGGGCACGCCGGTCTTCGCCATCAGCGAGGGCTCCAGCTGGATCATCGCCCTGGGCGCCGGCGCCCAGCCGCAGCCGGCTGTGATCAATGTCCGTCGGGACGAGACCGGGGGACCTGCAAGCCTCACGGCGGCGGTGTCGGGGGTGACCCGCATCGTTCGTCTTCCCGATCCCATGGTTGGCGACACCCTGACGGTGGCCACCGCCCTGGGTCCGGCCAAGGGCCTGCCCTCGCGGCGCGAATTCGTCCAGATGGCTCTGCTGCCGTCGGCCCAGGGCCTGGCCATGGAAGCCTTCGCCGAGGACATCACCCTGTCCCGCGACGGTGACCTGGTGGCCATCGGTCGGCCGGAGGGCCTGGCCCTATCGTCGCCTACGGTGGCGGCGCGGCGCAATGAGGCCCCTGTCGGCGCGCCCATGCCAGCCGGCCGCCCAGCCCTGGTGGACTACGAGAACTGGCCAAAGACCGGGTCAGGCGGCTTCATGTCGCGCTACAACGCCCTGGTCACCGCGGCCGCCGAAGAGGGGCTGGACGGTCAGGACAGCAAGGTCGCCGCCCGTATGGCCCTGGCCCGCTTCCTGGTCGGGACGGACCTCGCTTTCGAGGCCATCGGCGTGCTCAACGACGTCGCCCGACAGCATCCCTCCCTGCTGGGGGACGCTGAGTTCAGGGGGTTGCGCGGCATCTCCCGGGTGATGGCGAGGCGCTACAAGGAAGCCAGCGCCGATTTTTCAGCCCCCGCCCTGGCCAATGATCCCTCAGCCGCCCTATGGCGCACCTATCTGGCGGCGCAGACCGCCCAGTGGCCTGAGACTCGCAAGGAGTTCGCCGCCGGCGCGGCGGCCTTCAACCAGTTTCCCGCCGTCTGGCGGCAGCGCTTCGCCCGGGCCGACGCCCAGGCCGCCTTGGCCATGGGCGATCTGGAGGGCGCGGACTCCCGCATTCGCATGGCGCTGACCGAGGACACAGACGCGCTCGAAGAGCTGGCCGTGCGGCTGTTGCAGGCCGAACTGGCGGAGAAGCGCGGTCAGACCGGCCGGGCTCTGCGCATCTACCAGGCCGTGGCCACTGCGCCAGCAGACCACCTGTCGGCGCCCGCCCTGCTGAACGCCACCCGCATCCGCTATGAGGAAGGGGCCATCACCCCGATCCAGGCCATGGCGGCCTATGACAGCCTGCGTTTCCGCTGGCGTGGCGACGCCACGGAACTGGCTACGATCCGGGCATTGGGACGGCTATATCTGAGCCAGGGACGTTATCGCGAGGCGCTGGAGGCGCTGCGTTCGGCCGGGCAGAGATTGCCTGATCTCCCTGAAGCCCTGGGACTCCAGGCGGATCTGAGTGCGGCCTTCCGCGCTCTGTTCCTGGATGGTCTGGCCGATGGTCTAGAGCCGGTGCAGGCCCTGGCGCTCTTCTTCGATTTCAAGGACCTGACCCCCCTGGGCGCCGATGGGGACATGATGGTCCGTCGGCTCGTCCGTCGCCTGGTGGATGTGGACCTTTTGAATCAGGCCGCCGATCTGCTGGCCTATCAGGTGGACAACCGTCTCGATGGCGTGCCGCGGGCCCAGGTGGGCACGGATCTGGCCCTGATCTACCTGATGGACCGGAGGCCAGAGCAGGCGCTGGTGACCATCAACGGCACCCGGTCCACGGTCCTGCCGCGGCAGCTCAACGCCGAGCGGCGGCTGATCGAGGCCCGCGCCCTGTCCGATCTCGGCCGCCTGGACCACGCTCTGGAGGTGCTGGAGCGGGAAAACTCGGCCGAGGCGCGCGATCTGCGAGCCGAAATCGTCTGGCGAAAAAAGGACTGGCCCCAGGCGGGCCAGCTGTTCGAGGCCTCCCTGGGCGAGCGGTGGAAGAATGAGGGCGCTCTGAGCGCCGAGGACGAGGGCAAGCTGCTCCGGGCCGGCGTAGCCTTCAGCCTGGCCGGCGACGACGCCGCCCTCAGCCGACTGGAAGAGCGCTATCGCGGGTTCCTCGACGAAGCTCGCAACCCCGAAGCCCTGCGCGTGGCCCTGACGGGCGTGGCCTCTGGCCCTGTCGGCGTCGGAGAGTTCGGCCGGCTGGCCGCCGATAACGAGGCCTTCGCCGGCTGGGTGGCGAAAATGAAAGACAAGTTCAGAGCCGCGGCCGCGCCCTCGACCCAGGCCGCCAAGGCCGATCCAGGGTCAAAGCCCGCCTAGAGCTTGGCGTCTTTTGACGGAATCGGG
>DJWR01000117.1 GCA_002441055.1 Caulobacteraceae bacterium UBA6225
TCGGCTATTTCGAGGAAGAGGCGGTGATCAGCTACACCCACTATCTGGCCGAGCTGGATGAGGGGCGCTCGCCCAACGTCCCGGCGCCTGAGATCGCCAAGCGCTATTGGGGCCTGCCGGAAACTGCGACCCTGCGCGACGTGGTGCTGGTGGTCCGCGCTGACGAAGCCCACCATCGCGACGTCAACCACAGCTTCGCCAACGAGATCGCCGGCCTGCCGACGGGTGATATCGCCCCGTGTCCCCCGCACGAGGAGCTGAAGCCGGCCTGGAAGTCGGCCGCCTGACCTCAGCGTCACGGGGATCCTGGTCGCAAAAAAGGGCGGGACCGGTTGGTCTCGCCCTTTCGCTTGTAGGCTTCAAAATTGGGAAATCAGTCGGCGGCGTCCTTGGGGGGGCACACGTCGCTGATCCGCCGGGCCTCAGTGCTGGCGCGCCCCGAGATCGGGATGCCGGCGAAGGTCGTGGCGATATTGGCGGTCAGGTTGAAGCTGGTGGCGGTGAAGGCGCCTTCCCCGGACACGTCCACCTGACGGCCCTTCTTGCTGACGCAGGTGCCCTTCAGCAGGATCTTGCCTCCGGCGAACGACTTTGTCGGATAGGTGCAGGTATAGTGCCGGTTGCTCGGCCCCATCATGAACTTCTCGACGTCAGCCTTTGTCAGGCAACGCTTTTCCACATCAGTCGTGCGGATGGGCGAGAGCATCCTGTTGGTGCTCTCCCAATAGCCGGGCAAAATGGTCTCGGCGGCCGCGGCCGGGCCAGCCAGGGCCGCGAGGGCCAGTGCGAGGGGCGCAAGGCGTGTCATCGTCATGTCCTGAATAATCTAGGAAGGCGGTCTAACGCCTTCAACCTGAACCAATCCTGCACGCCAAGCCGTCCGACGCCCGGCGCCCCGCGCCGGCGGGGCCGCAAAGTTGGCGCATCGGCCTGAGAATGCTAACAAGCCCATTCCGAGTTTTTGTCCGATTCTGACGGCTTTTCCCTGCTTTGACAGACGATCTCCATAACCCACCGGAAGATGGCCGGCGCGGGGGCATCGCCCCTATCGCCATTGAGGACGAGCTGAAGCGCTCGTATCTCGACTACGCCATGAGCGTCATCGTCAGCCGGGCGCTGCCCGACGCCCGCGACGGCCTCAAACCGGTCCACCGCCGCATCCTCTTCTCCATGAGCGAGCAGGGCCACACCCCTGATCGGTCCTATGTGAAGTCGGCCCGGGTGGTCGGTGACGTCATGGGTAAGTACCACCCGCACGGGGACTCGGCGATCTACATGACCCTGGTGCGGCTGGCTCAGCCCTTTTCCATGGGTCTGTTGCTGATCGATGGTCAGGGCAATTTCGGCTCAGTGGATAATGATCCGCCGGCCGCCATGCGTTACACCGAATGCCGCCTGACCAAGGCGTCCATGTCGGTGCTGGCCGACCTCGACAAGAACACCGTCGACTTCAAGCCCAACTATGACGGCTCCGAGCACGAGCCCTCAGTGCTGCCGTCGCGCATCCCCAACCTGCTGGTCAACGGCGCTGGCGGTATCGCCGTGGGTATGGCGACCAATATTCCGCCGCACAATCTGGGCGAGGTGATCGACGCCTGCCTGGCCTATGTGGACAATCCTGAGATCGGGCTTGAGGAACTGGCCGACATCGTACCCGGGCCTGACTTCCCCACCGGCGGCGAGATCATGGGCCGGGCCGCCTCCCGCCAGGCCATGCTCACCGGCCGCGCCTCGGTGGTCACCCGCGGCAAGGCGGCGGTCGAAGAGATCCGCAAGGATCGCGAGGCCATCGTCATCACCGCCTTGCCCTATCAGGTGAACAAGGCTGGCCTGGTGGAGCGGATCGCCGAGCTGGTTCGCGAGAAGCGCATTGAGGGCGTCGCCGACCTGCGCGATGAGAGCGACCGTGACGGCATGCGCGTGGTCGTTGAGATTAAGCGCGACGCTTCGGCCGAGGTGCTGCTGAACCAGCTCTACCGGTTCACCCCGCTGCAGTCCTCCTTCGCCGTGAACATGCTGGCCCTGGACCGGGGGCGTCCGCGGGAGATGAATCTCCGCGACCTCATCGTGGCCTTCATCGAGTTCCGCGAAGAGGTGGTGGTCCGCCGCACCAAGTTCGAGCTGTCCAAGGCTCGCGACCGGGGCCACGTCCTGGTCGGTCTGGCCATCGCCGTGGCCAATATCGACGAAGTCATCCATATCATCCGCTCGTCCAAGGACCCGGCCGAGGCGCGCGAGCGGCTGACCGATCGTTCCTGGCCGGCCGGCGACATGATGCCCCTGGTCGACCTGATCGCCGATCCGCGCACAGTTCTGTTGGACGGCAATCAGATCCGCCTGACCGAGGAGCAGTCCCGGGCCATCCTGGCGCTGACCCTGTCGCGCCTGACCGGCCTTGGCCGCGACGAGATCTTCGGCGAGGCGGGTGAACTGGCGACCGCGATCCAGGGCTACCTCGCGATCCTGGCGTCCCGCGAGCGGGTTATGGGCATCGTCCGCGATGAACTGATTGAGGTGAAGACCGCCTTCGCCGTTCCCCGCCGCACCGAGATCCTCGAGGGCGGTGGCGACATGGACGATGAGGATCTCATCGCCCGCGAAGACATGGTCATCGCGGTGACCCATTCGGGTTATGTGAAGCGCACCCCGCTGGCCACCTACCGGACCCAACATCGCGGCGGCAAGGGCCGCTCGGGCATGTCCATGAAGGACGAGGACGTGGTCACCCGCGTGTTCTCGGCCAACACCCACACCCCGGTGCTGTTCTTCTCCTCCGGCGGCAAGGTCTACAAGCTGAAGGTCTGGCGCCTGCCCGTCGGCGCGCCGAACTCTCGCGGCAAGGCCTTCGTCAACCTGCTGCCCATCGAGTCTGGTGAGGCGATCACCTCCATCCTGCCCCTGCCGGAGGATGAGGCCAGCTGGGATCAGTACGACGTCATGTTCGCCACGCGCTCGGGCAATGTCCGGCGCAACAAGCTGTCGGACTTCGTGCAGATCAACCGCAACGGCAAGATCGCCATGAAGCTGGACGAGGGCGACGCCATCATCGGCGTGGCCGTCTGCCAGGCCGACCAGGACGTTTTGCTGACCACCTCCACAGGGCGCTGCATCCGCTTCTCTGTGGAAGAGGTCCGTGTTTTCGCCAGCCGTGATTCCACCGGCGTGCGGGGTGTGCGCCTGGCCGAGGGTGACAGCGTCATCTCCATGGCCATCCTGCGCTCGGTTGACGCGACGCCGGCTGAGCGTGCGGCCTATCTGAAGCATGCCACCGCCACCCGTGCGGCCGAGTCTGGCGAGACCGAGGAGTTGACCGCCCCGGAGCCCGCCGAGGACGAGGAGACCGAAGGCGGCGACCAGGCCCTGTCCCTGGAGCGGATCGCCGCCCTGGGCGCCGCCGAAGAGTTCATCCTCACCGTCTCTTCCGAGGGCTTTGGCAAGCGCAGCTCGGCCTACGACTTCCGGCGCACCGGCCGTGGCGGCCAGGGCCTGATCGCTCAGGACCTCACCAAGCGCGGCGGCAAGCTCACCGCCTCCTTCCCGGTGGAGGAGGGCGACGAGATCCTGCTGGTCACCGATCAGGGCCAGCTGATCCGCACGCCGGTGGCTCAGGTCCGTATCGCCGGCCGGAACACCCAGGGGGTCACCATCTTCCGCACCGCCGCCGACGAGCACGTGGTGTCGGTGGAGCGGCTGGCGGAGGGGTCTGACGGCGCAGTTTCAGACGATGATGTCGCCGACGACGGGGCGGCCGAAGACGGCGCAGGCGCGCCCAGCGAGGATTAGGTCTTGCTTTCGTCGTGTCGTGCGGCGAAAGCCGGACGAACGAGAACACGGGGAAACGACCCATGACCCGCATCGGGCTCTATCCGGGCACCTTCGATCCGATCACCAACGGCCACTCCGACATCATGGGGCGGGCCGTGAAGCTGGTGGACAAGCTGGTCATCGGCGTGGCCATCAACGCCGGCAAGGGGCCGATGTTCTCCCTCGAGGAGCGCGTCGAGATCATCAAGGCCGAGACCGCCCCCCTGGCCACCCATATTGAGATCGATGTCCAGCCCTATGAGGGCCTGACCCTGCAGTTCGCGCGGCAGATCGGGGCGACCATGATCATCCGCGGCCTACGGGCCGTGGCCGACTTCGAATACGAATTCCAGATGACGGCCATGAACCAGCAGCTCGATCGCGAGATCGAGACCGTGTTCCTGATGGCCGATCCCCGCCACCAGGCTATCGCCTCGCGCCTGGTCAAGGAGATCGCCACCCTGGGCGGCGAAGTGGGCAAGTTTGTCAGTCCGCGGGTCAAGGAGGCCCTGCTGGCCAAGGTCCGCGGCTGATGGTCGACGGCGAGGCTTTCGCCGACGCCTGGATCGACGCCTGGAACCGACACGATCTGGCGGACATCCTGCCCCACTACGGCGAGGACATCGTCTTCATCAGCCCTGCGGCTGTCCGGATCACAGGCGAGGCCTCTGGTCGCGTGGTGGGCAAGGCGGCCCTCGCCGCCTATTGGGCCGAGGCCCTGCGCCGGGTTCCAGACTTGACCTTCACCCTGCGCAGCGTGCTTACGGGCGTGGACTCTGTCGCCCTGCGCTATCACAGCTCGCGTACGAACGCCGAGGTGGTGGAGGTGCTTCGGCTCGGACCCGATGGTCTGGCGGTCGAGGCCGCCGCCTATTACGAGTGATCCCATGATCCGCATGACCCTGATCGCCGCCCTCGCCCTTGCGACGGCGGCCGCGCCGGCCGCGGCTCAGCGGGGCCCGGTCTCCGAACAGGCCGCCCCCACGGCCGCAGACTGGCGCACGCCCGACGCCGAGAACATCATGGTGATCGACACCAACAAGGGGCGGATCTTTGTCGAGCTGGAGCCGCGTCTGGCGCCGGTCCATGTGGAGCGCATCAAGACGCTGACCCGCCAGGGCTTCTATGACGGGCGCAGCTTCTTCCGGGTGATCGACGTCTTCATGGCCCAGACCGGAGATCCCCTGGACACGGGCGCCGGCGGCTCTGACCTGCCGGACCTGGATGCCGAGTTCACCTTCCGTCGTGGGGCGACGGATCCCTTTGTACCGGTGGCCGACACCGGTGGCAGCCAGACAGGCTTTGTGGGCGTCGTGCCGGTCATGACCCAGAGCCCGATGCTGATGGCCATGACCGCCGATCAGAAGATCACCGGCTGGGGCCTGTTCTGCCCCGGTGTGGCTGGCATGGCCCGGGGCTCTGAGGAGAACTCGGCCAACAGCCAGTTCTTCCTGATGCGTCAGGCCTATCCATCGCTGGAGAAGCGCTACACCGCCTTTGGGCGGGTGGTGGCGGGCCTTGAGGTGGTTCGCGCCATCAAGACCGGCGAGCCGGTGGCTGCGCCGCAGGACCAGATGACCAAGGTGCGCATGCTCGCCGATATTCCGGCGTCCGAGCGCCCGACCTTGCGCGTTGTCGATACGGCGGGCCCCTGGTTCGCCGCCCAGGTGGCGCAGCAACGCGCCGAAGACGGGGCCGATTTCTCAGCCTGTAATCTCAAAATCCCTTCCGAGGTAAAGTGATGGATACCGAAAACACCCTGATCATGACGCTGGAGTCCGGTCCGGTGACCATTCGCCTGCGTCCCGACCTGGCGCCGGGCCATGTGGCCCGCATCAAGGAACTCGCCCGCGAGGGGTTCTATGACGGCGTGGTCTTCCACCGGGTCATTCCGGGCTTCATGGCCCAGGGTGGCGATCCTACGGGCACCGGCTCGGGCGGCTCGAACAAGCCGAACCTGAAGGCCGAGTTCAACGCCGAGCCGCACGTGCGCGGCGTCTGCTCCATGGCCCGCACCGCCGTGCCGGACTCCGCCAACAGCCAGTTCTTCATCTGCTTTGACGACGCCCGCTTCCTGGATGGCCAGTACACCGTCTGGGGTGAAGTCACGGAAGGCATGGATCACATCGACGCCCTGCCCAAGGGCGAGCCGCCGCGCAGCCCCGGCAAGATCGTCTCCATGAAGGTCGCCGCCGACGCCTGAGGCGTCAGCCGTCTCCCGGTCGGCGCCTAGTCGGCCGGGGACAGCGCCAGGGTCACGATCACTGGAAAATGGTCCGACCCCAGGGACGGTCCTCGCTCGACGCTGACGGTCTTCCAGTCAGCCCCGGCATACACATGGTCGATGGCCAGGAAGGGCAGGGGCATGTGGATGTTCCAGCGCGAAAACGCCATGGCCGGCCAGGTCAGCATGGAGCGGTTGCGTCGGGTCAGACCCAGCGCCTTATCCTGCCGCCGCAGGGTGAAGGACCAGGGCGTTGAGTTGAAATCGCCGGTGATGATCAGACGGTCGCGGTCATAGAGCTCGGCGATCTTGGTCAGGCGCAGGCTCTGCTGCTGCTGCGGCCCGGCCGGAATTGGCCAGGTATAGTGCGCCCCAATGACCGTGAAATCCCCCCCTGGCGCGCCAAAAGTGGCCCGCGTGGCGGGGAAATAGGACCCTTCGCTGACCTTCGGCAGCCCGCCTGAGACCGGTGCGGCCTTGCTGTAGATGATCACCTCGCAGCGATCGTCGGGATCACAGGTGCGATGGTAATCGCCACGGGATTCCAGGGCGCGCTGGAAGCGGCGGCTGGATTCTTCGACGACGATGATGTCCGGATCCTGGGCGACCAGCCAGTCGGCGGTCTCGTCCATGGTCTGGTTGCGGCCGCTCCAGGTGTTCATCTGGATGACCTTCAGGCGGGCGAGTTCGGCCCCGGCTGAGCCTGATACAGGCTGCGTGTTCCGCATCATTTCCGGCAGGATCAGCAGGCTGGACAGCGCGACGGCCAGGGCCGCCGCCCCCAGGGTGAAACGCCGTAGCAGGCTCTTGGGCGTCAACGCCGCCATCAGGGCCGAAGCCATGGCCAACACCAGGAAGACCATGGCGAAGTGGGTGGCGATGTCGAGCCGGTCGCTGAAGCGCCCGCCCTGGGCGGCCAACATGACGAGCGCAGAGCCCACCGCCAGAGCTACGGCGATGTCTTCCAGGATCCGGGTGATGACGACTCGCACGAGGCCCATGGACCCGCCTCTAGCATGAGCCTGCGCTTGACGCGCGGGGTCTCGCATGGCCTGAGGCGTGTCACATGAAGACCGCCGATTTCGACTTCGATCTGCCCGACAGCGCCATCGCCCTGCGTCCGGCCCAGCCGCGGGACGCCGCGCGCATGCTGCGGGTCATCCCCGGCCAGCAGCTGGCCGATCTGCAGGTGCGCGACCTGCCCGGAGAACTGCGGGCTGGCGACATCCTGGTGCTGAACGACACCCGGGTGATCCCGGCCAGGCTGAGCGGCCGCCGGACCCGGGGCGAGAGCGTCGTGGCCGTGGAGGCCACCTTGCACAAGCGGGTCGCGCCCGACCGCTGGAGCGCCTTCATGCGTCCGGGCAAGCGGCTGGCGCCCGGCGACCGGGTGAGCTTCGGAGAGAGCGAGGACCGCGCCTGCCTGCTGGGCGCGCTCGACGCCACGGTGGTCGAGAAGGGGGAGGGCGGCGAAATCCTGCTGGCCTTCGACCTGGCGGGGCCGGCCCTGGACGAGGCGATCAAGGCCCGGGGCGCCATGCCCCTGCCGCCCTATATCGCCGCNNGACCTGCTTCGTCACCCTGCATGTGGGCGCCGGCACCTTCCTGCCGGTCAAGGTGGACGACATTGCAGGCCACTGCATGCATGCCGAGTTCGGCGAGGTGAGCCCGCAAACCGCCGAACGCCTCAACAAGGCCCGGGCGGCCGGCGGGCGCATCATCTGCGTGGGCACCACTTCCTTGCGGCTGGTGGAGAGCGCGGCAGGCGAGGACGGTGTGGTCCGCCCCTTCGCCGATGACACGGCCATCTTCATCACCCCAGGCTACCGGTTCCGGGCGGCCGATGGGCTGATGACCAACTTCCACCTGCCGCGCTCGACCCTGTTTATGCTGGTCAGCGCGTTTTCAGGCCTGGAGACGATGCGGGCGGCCTACGCCCACGCCATCGAGACCGGCTACCGCTTCTATTCCTATGGCGACGCCAGCCTGCTCTGGAGGGCCGACTGATGGCCGCCTTTCCCTTTGAGATCGCAGCCACCGACGGCGCCGCCCGCACCGGTGTGCTGAAGACGGCGCGGGGCGACATCCGCACGCCGGCCTTCATGCCCGTCGGCACGGCCGCCACGGTGAAGGCCCTGACCGTGGATCAGGTGGCCTCCACCGGCGCCGACATCATCCTGGGCAACACCTATCACCTGATGCTGCGGCCGGGCGCCGAACGGGTGTCGCGCCTGGGGGGGCTGCACCGTTTCATGCGTTGGGAGAAGCCGATCCTCACCGATTCCGGCGGCTTCCAGGTCATGTCGCTGTCCAACATCGCCAAGGTGACGGAAGAGGCCGTGACCTTCGCCAGCCACATCGACGGCTCACGCCACGTGCTCTCGCCAGAGCGCTCGGTGGAGATCCAGGCCGACCTGCTGGGCTCCGACATCGTCATGCAGCTGGACGAGTGCGTCGCCTGGCCGGCGGAGGAAACCCGCGCGGCCGAGGCCCTGCGGCTGTCGGCGCGCTGGGGGGTGCGCTGCAAGGCGGCGTTTGGCGAGCGCGAGCACCAGGCCCTGTTCGGCATCCAGCAGGGCTCGACCCTCGAGGCCCTGCGCCGGGAGTCCGCCGAGCGGCTGGTGGAGATCGGCTTCGACGGCTACGCCATCGGCGGCCTGGCGGTGGGCGAGGGCCATGAAGCCATGTGCGAGGTGCTGGACTATGCGCCGGGCCTGCTGCCGGCCGATCGCCCGCGCTATCTCATGGGGGTGGGCAAGCCTATCGACCTGGTGGAGGCCGTGGCCCGGGGGGTGGACATGTTCGACTGCGTCCTGCCCACCCGGTCAGGCCGTCACGGCCAGGCCTGGACTTGGAACGGACCCATCAATCTGAAGAACGCCCGCTTCGCCGAGGACGACACCCCGCTGGACGAAACCTCGGACTGCCCGGCCAGTCGGGACTATTCCAAGGCCTATCTGCATCACCTGGTGAAGGCCGAGGAGATCCTGGGCCAGGTGCTGCTCTCCTGGCACAACATCGCCCATTTCCAGGCCCTGACGGCCGCCATGCGCGCGGCCATCGCCGAGGGGCGGTTCGAGGCCTTCCGTCGCGACTTCCGCGCCGCTCAGCGCACAGGATAGCGGGATTTGAGCTCCTGCTGGATCACCTCGGGCTTCTCGCGCCCGTGATTGGGGGTGGCCGGCGGATTGCAGCCGCGGGCCTCGCCCAGCCCCTTCAGATAGGCCCGTCGCACGCCGCCGGCGATGATGGCGTCGCGGACCAGATTGTCGTGCTGTTCGGCGCCGGTGAGCTTGCGCACCCAACCGCGGAACGGAATCACGTCCTGGGTCAGACCCGCCACGGCGCCCAGGGCGGTGCTGCGCCCCTGGGACATCAGATCGTCCTCGTCCACCGCCTCCTCGTCGAGATCAGCGCCGAGCGCCTGATTTAACGGTGTGACCAAGGCGATCAGCTGGGCGCAGGTGGCGGGCTGCGGCCGCTGATAGGGATCAGCCTGGGCCTCCAGCAGGACCGCCGGGATCTTGGTGCGCAGCACATTGATGTCCCGCAGGGGCGCCGAAACCGCCCCCTCCAGGCTCTCGCGGGTGGCCTGGGACGAGGTCTGCACCTGCGGCGAGCCATCGGCGCGGGTGGTGGTGCAGCCGGCGAGCGTCAGGGCCAGCAGGGCGAAGGCGGGGGGGACAAGGGTACGGATCATGCCGACAACCATATCCCTGGCCGATCCGAACAGGAAACACCCAAGCCTCACTTGCCCGAGTCGGGCCTGCGCCCTATGGTCCGCCCCCTTCGACCGGCGCCCATCCCGCGCCACGTCGTGGGCCGGTAGCTCAGTGGTAGAGCATTCGACTTTTAATCGAATGGTCGTGGGTTCGACCCCCACCCGGCCTACCAATCCTCCCCAGGATTGCAGCGTCCCCAGAGGACGCGAGGCTCACCCTAATATTCCGTAATTCTAGAAGTGTGATATGCGGTGCGCTCTGCGGCGCTTGAGCCGCGCCTGCGGGAGACGGCCATGTCGGTGTTCGAGCGGTATCTGACGCTTTGGGTGGGTTTGGCCATCGTGGCTGGCATTGGCCTGGGTCAGCTGTTTCCCGATGTCTTCCAGGCGGTGGCCGCCCTGGAGGTGGCCAGCGTCAATCTGCCGGTGGCCCTGCTGATCTGGGCCATGATCATTCCCATGCTGGTGAAAATCGACTTCCGCGCCCTGGGCGGGGTGGCGGTTCACTGGCGGGGCATCAGCGTCACCCTGTTCGCCAACTGGGCGGTCAAGCCCTTCACCATGGCCCTGTTGGGATGGCTGTTCATCGGCTGGCTGTTTCGGCCCCTGCTGCCTGAGGCGCAGATCGAGTCCTATATCGCCGGCCTGATCCTGCTGGGCGCCGCGCCGTGCACGGCCATGGTCTTCGTGTGGAGCCACCTGACCAAGGGCGACGCGCCCTTCACCCTCAGTCAGGTGGCGCTGAACGATACGGTGATGGTGGTGGCGTTTGCGCCCATCGTCGCCCTTCTGCTGGGGCTATCGGCGATCATCGTGCCCTGGGCGACGCTCCTGCTGTCGGTGGCGCTCTACATCCTGACGCCGGTGGCGATCTCGCAGGTGTTGCGGACCTGGTTGATCCGGTCCGGGGGGCTGGAGGCGTTCCTGAGCGCAGTGCAGCCGGTGGCCATCGCCGCCCTGCTGGGGACAGTGGTGCTGCTGTTCGCCTTCCAGGGGGAGCAGATCCTGGCCCAGCCGGTGGTGATCGCGCTCCTGGCCGTGCCGATCGTCATCCAGACCTATTTCATCTTCGGCCTGGCCTATCTGATGAACCGCGCCACGGGTGAGATCCACTGTGTGGCGGGGCCCTCAGCCCTGATCGGGGCCAGCAACTTCTTCGAACTGGCCGTAGCCGCGGCCATCAGCCTGTTCGGCTTCCAGTCCGGCGCAGCGCTCGCCACCGTGGTCGGGGTGCTGATCGAGGTGCCGGTGATGCTGACCCTGGTGGCGCTCGTGAACCGCTCGCGCCCCTGGTACGAGGCCGGCCGCGCGGTGCGCAGACGCCAAGTCCCCGAGACTCCGGCAAACTGAGTCGGTCCAAGGCCGACCATCTGGACGCGGCCGCCAGATGGTCGGCGGGTCAGGGCCTTAGTGTCCCATGTCGTGGGGGGCGGAACGGATTTGGGCCGTCACCGTCTGGGCCGGGGCGCTCTCGAAGGTGAGGGTCAGGCTGACCTCGCCGCCCTCATCGAAGGCTGCGGTGGGGCCCATCAGCATGAGGTGCTCGGCGCCGGGCTTGAGGGCCACGGTCTCGCCCGCAGGTAAGGCCAGGCCGTCGGTCAGCTGGCGCATCCGCATGACCCCGTCATCCATGGACATGGTGTGGATTTCGCCCCGCTCGGCCGCTGGGGTTGCGACCGCCACCAGGCGATCGTCGGTGGCGGCCTGCAAGGTCACATAGCAGCCCACGGCCCCGGCCCCGGCGGCGGCGGGACGGCACCAGGGATCTGTGGCGGTCACATTGGCCTCGGCGGCGGGCTCGGCGCTGCAGGCTGCAAGCAGAAGGACGGGGGCGAGCAGGAGGATGGGTTTCATTTGATGTCCCTGATGATGAC
>DJWR01000242.1 GCA_002441055.1 Caulobacteraceae bacterium UBA6225
GACCGCAAACGGGTTTGGGCCGGCCCGCCAGCGCGCTCAGGCCACCTGCGGGGTCTTGTCGGTGGTGAGGTCGACGAAGACGTCCTCCAGGCTCGGATCCTCGGTGGCGATGTCCTTGATGCGCAGGCCTGCGGCGCGGACGGCGGCCAGCACCTGTTCGACGCTGGACTGGCCGGTGCGGTAGGTGACGCTGAAGGCGCCGCCGGACCGGAGCTTGGTCTCAAATCCGGCCAGGGCGGGGGCGGCCTCCACCGGCGTCTCCGGCGTCACCACCACGCTGCGTGTGTCCAGACGGCCCAGCAGGCTGGCGGTGGACTCACAGGCCACCACCTGGCCCTTGTTGACGATGGCGATCTGGTCGCACAGCGCCTGGGCCTCTTCCAGATAGTGGGTGGTGAGCACGATGGTCACGCCCTGGCGGTTCAGCTCGACCACATAGTTCCAGAGCTGGCGGCGCAGCTCCACGTCCACGCCAGCGGTGGGCTCGTCCAGGATCAGCACCGGCGGATTGTGCACCATGGCCTTGGCCACCATCAGCCGGCGCTTCATGCCGCCCGACAGCTGGCGCACATAGGCATTGGCCTTGTCGGCGAGGCCCAGCGCCGCCAGCAGCTCGTCGGTGCGGCGCTCCTTGCGGGGCACGGCGTACATGCCGGCCTGGACCTCCAGGGATTCCCGGGGCGTGAAGAAGGGGTCGGCGGCGATCTCCTGGGGCACCACGCCGATGGCCGCCCGGGCGTCCCGGGGGTGGGTGTCGATGTCCCGGCCCCAGATCTTCACCGTGCCCGACGTCTTCTTGGTCAGGCCGGCCAGGGTGTTGATGAAGGTGGACTTGCCCGCCCCATTGGGGCCCAGCAGGCCGAAGATGGAGCCCCGGGGGATGGCCAGATCGATCCCGCGCAGCGCCTTCATCTCCGGCGTAGTCTTGGTGGCCGGATAGGTCTTGACCAGGCCCTGGGCCTCGATGGCGAATTGCGGAAGGTCCATGCGGTCCCCTTTGGCGCGCGCGGGCGAGATGGGATTGCGGGCGCGATCATTGACGGGCCAAGCCCGCCTCGCATACCTAAGCCGCAGCAGCGTCTGCGCCAAGCTTCCGACCGGAGATTTCACCCATGGCCCGTGCGACCGAAAACCGTGGCGTCCAGGCCCAGACCTCTCCTGAGCCCATGCCCGCCAAGCCGGCGGTCACCGCCCTGACCGCCAGCGGGCGGCCGGCGCCCGAAGTGGTCTTCGTGCGCACCGGCCGGATCGCCTGTGACGGGGTCGGCGGGGCGCTCGGCCATCCACGGGTCTGGCTGGAGATGGGCGGGGCGACGTTTGTCGAATGCCCCTATTGCGACCGCCGCTTTGAACTGGCCCATGACGCGGGCGAAGGCCCCGAAAACGAGCGCCTGGCGCCCGGCGTCTACGAAGGCCCCCACGGACACTAGGCCTTCGGGCTAAGCGCCAGCGCGCCGCAGGCGCTTCAAAGACTGAACCACGAAGAGCACGAAGTTCACAAAGGTGAGCAGGGCCTCTTCGTGCGCTTTGTGCCCTTGGTGGTGATGCTCTTTAACAGCGCTGCGCGCGGCTAAACCGCCGCCAGCCGGCGCGAGGCCCGCCAGAGGCCGTAGGCGAAGACGCCTGCGCCCGCCCAGATGAAGGCGAAGGCGGTGATCTTGGCCCAGCCCAGGGGCTCGCCCTGGACCACGCCGAGCACGAAGGTCATGGACGGCGCCAGAAACTGCATGAAGCCCATGGCTGAGAGCGGCAGGCGCCTGGCCGCCCAGGCGAACAGGACCAGCGGCACCGCCGTCGCCGCGCCAGAAAAGATCAGCCAGACCGCCGGCGTGATCCCCAGCGTGAAGTGATCGGCGCCCGCCTGAGCCAGCTAGATGGCGAACACCGCGCCGGGAATCCCCAGCAGCAGACACTCGATGAACAGGCCGGTCTGAGCATCCGCCGCCACCTGCTTGCGCACGATGCCATACCCGCAGAAGCTGGCCGCCAGCGTCAGGGAGACCCAGGGCAGGCCGCCGATGGCCACGGCCTGGAAGACGACGCCGATAGCCGCCAGGCCAATGGCGACCTGGGCGATGCGGTCCAGCCGCTCCCGGAAGAACAGGGCGCCGGCCGCCATGCTGAGCAGCGGATTGATGAAGTAGCCGAGGCTGGTCTGCAGGACCTTGCCGTTGTTCACCGCCCAGATGAAGACCAGCCAGTTGGCGGCGATCAGCAGGGATGAGAGCGCCAGGAGACCGAGCACCCTGGGCTTGCGGAACACCGCCAGGGCCTGGCTCCCCTGGCCTGCCATCCAGACGAACAGGCCGGCGAACGGAATGGCCCAGAAGGTGCGGTGGGCGAGCGTCTCCCACGGGCCGACCCCCATGGAGCCCAGCGCCTGGAAGACCAGAGGAATGAATCCCCAGATCAGATAGGCCGACAGGCCCGCGGCGAAGGCGCCCGGTGGCGGGGAGATCGGCGATGACGGCGGCGTCGGGGCCAAGGGGCGGGCTTTCAGGCTGGGACCGCGCCCTACCTAGACCTTCGCCNNGCAATGGCCTTGGTCTTGATCAGGCCGCGCTCGTCCAGCAGCTGGGCGATCTGGATGGCGTTCAGCGCCGCGCCCTTGCGCAGGTTGTCGGCCACCACCCACAGGTTCAGACCGTGCTCGACCGTGGGGTCATTGCGGATTCGGCTGACAAAGACCGGGAACTCGCCCTGGGATTCCTTGGGCGTCATGTAGCCGGTCTCATCGCG